>JBBRGX010000020.1:0-28808 GCA_038223605.1 Actinomycetales bacterium
GGGGCCGGCGGCCAGTGCGATGCCGAGGCCGATGATCTGCCGTCCGTGCGGTCGGTCCGTCTGCGGTGGCGCGGGGGCGGTCATCTGCACCATCGAGGGGTGCAGGGCCACGGCACCGGCCATCACGAAGGCGAAGAGCCACTGCGTCGTGAGGGCCTCCGGCCTCGTCGCGATCCGCGGGAGCTCGGTGACGACCTGACCGATGCCCTGGTACACGAGCATGAGCCCCAGCCCGCCCGCCATGACGAGCGGTCCGATCCGGGCCGTCCCCGGGGTGTACGCGAGCCGGACGAGGGCACCGAAGACGAGCACGTTGGCCAGCGGGAAGGCGACGTCCAGCCACCGCCCGGGGCCGGGGCCCGACGCCCATGCCGGGTTCACCAGGAAGACCGTCGACACCATCCCGGCAGCGGTGGTGAGGATCGCGGTGTCCAGGAAGACCGCCGGTCGTTGGTCGACGGTCCTGGCCCGGGTGAAGACCATCGCCCCGGCGGTC
Source organism: Actinomycetales bacterium (assembly GCA_038223605.1). Lineage (GTDB taxonomy): Bacteria > Actinomycetota > Actinomycetes > Actinomycetales > Cellulomonadaceae > Actinotalea. The sequence goes on from JBBRGX010000020.1 coordinate 497, forward strand.
ACCAGCGGGTAGGTCCCCAGCCGGATGGCGTCGGCGGTCACGGCCGCGGCCGCGCCGGTCCAGGTCTGGGCGGCGGCGACGGCGCCACCGACCACCCAGAGGATCATCCCGCACCCGATGAGGGTCCATCCTGCCGCGCCGTTCGGGTGGTAGAGCCGCGGACCGACCAGCATCGCGACAGATCCGGCGAGAGCGACGATCACGTATCCGATGTCCTGAGCGGGCGACCTCGGCAGGACCATGACGACGGCGGTCGCGAGGGCGCCGACTGCGCAGAACGTCGCCCAGGGAGCGACACGATGGCTCATGCCCACCTATCGGCAGGTCGGAGCCGATCGTGAAGGGCCGGGCTCAGGCGCCGACGGGCTGCGCGGGCAGCTCGGTGGCTGCGCGGGCCTCGAACCACAGCGCGAGCTCCGCCGCCGGCAGCGGGCGCGACATGAAGTACCCCTGCGCCTGGTCGCAGCCGAGCCGGACGAGCTCGTCGTAGGCGACCTGGTCCTCCACGCCCTCGGCGACCATCTCCAGGCCGAGCGAGTGCGCGAGGGCGATCGTCGAGGAGACGAGAGCCGCGGCGCGGGGGTCGTCCGCCATCGGGGCGATGAACGTCCGGTCGAGCTTCAGCTGGTCGATCGGCAGGTCGCGCAGGTAGGCGAGGGACGAGTACCCCGTCCCGAAGTCGTCGACGGAGATCGAGATCCCCGTCTCCCGCAGGACCTCGAGCACGGCGCGCGCCCGGGAACGGTCGGCCATGAGCAGCTCCTCGGTGATCTCCAGCTGCAGGACCCAGGGCGGCAGGGACCGGGCGGCGAGCATCGTCGCGACCTGCAGGGGAAGGTCCACGTCGACGAGGCCGTTGGCCGAGAGGTTCACGGCGACCGAGAGATCGCGCCCGGCTGCACGCCAGACCACCGCCTGATCCAGGGCCTTGCGCAGCACGATCGTCGTCATCGCCCCCATCAGCCCGGCGGACTCGACGATGCCGAGGAAGTCGTCCGGCATCAGCAGCCCGCGGTGCGGGTGCTCCCAGCGGACGAGCGCCTCGACCCCCCGGGCCGCTCCGGTGGCCAGGTCGATCTTCGGCTGGAAGTGCAGCAGGAGCTGGTCGTCGGAGAGGGCGACCCGGAACTCCTCGGAGAGCTGGAGGCGATTCGTGGGGTCGTCCCCCTCCTCATGCATCCGGTAGCCGCCGGTGGCCTTTGCGCGGTACATCGCGACATCGGCCTTGCGCATCAGGGTGGACAGGTCGGTGCCGTGCTCGGGGAACAGGGCGATGCCGATGCTGGCAGCCGAGTGCACCGAGAGCGGCCCGAGGTCGAAGGGCTCGGTCAGGGCGACGCCGATGCTCGCGGCAACCTGTCGGGCCTCGGCTCGCCCGACCCCCTCGAGCAGGACGGCGAACTCGTCGCCGCCCAGGCGCACCAGGAGGTCGTCAGCGCGCAGGCTCGAGCGCAGCCGACGGGAGACCTGGATGAGCAGCTCGTCACCGGTGTGGTGGCCGAGGGAGTCGTTGATCTCCTTGAACCGGTCGAGGTCGAGCATGAGGAGGGCTTGCGGGTGGCCGGCGTCGCTCAGGCGCGCGCGGCCGTCCCGGTGCAACGCGCGTCGGTTGGGCAGCCCGGTCAGGTGGTCGCTCGCCGCCTGGTCGTTGATCTGGTGGATCAGTGCCAGCATGCGCAGGGTGACCAGGGCCAGGAGGGGGACGTAGCTGCACGCGACGATCCCCGCGCTCAGCGGGACCTGGGCAAGGTACTGCAGGCCGATGACGGCCGGGCCCGAGGCGAGGGCGATGCCCAGGGCGGCCACCTGCCGCCCGTGCGGGTGCTCGACCCGCGGCGGGCTCGGGGCGGAGAGCGCGCGCATCGACGGATGGAGGGCGACGGCGCCCGCGATCACCGGGGCGATCAGCCACGCGGCGGGCAGTGCCAGTGACCGTGGGCTCACGGTCGGCAGCTGAGGGAGGACCTGGGCGAGCGCCTGGTAGCCCAGCACGCCGCCGAGCCCGCAGGCGACCGCGATCGCCCCGAGCCGGCCGACGCCGGGCGCGTAGGCGAGCCGCACGAGGCTGCTGAAGAGCAGCACGTTGCCGAGGGGGAAGGCCACGTCGAGCCAGCGGTCGACGCCCGTCGCCGCGTGCCAGGCCGGGTCGAGGAGGAAGACGGTGGAGATCATCGCCGCCGCCGCCGTGAGGATCGCGGTGTCGAGCGCGGCTGCCGTCCGGTTCTCCGTCGTCCTGCTGCGCGTCAGCAGCCCCAGGGCGAACGCCACGAGGGGATAGACCATGAGCTGGAGCAGCTCGGGCGCCACGGACAGCGGAGCGCCCGTCCACGACCGGAGGGCGAGCAGGCCGCTGCCGACGTCCCACGCGGCCATCCCGGCGGCCAGCAGGTACCAGGCGGTCGGGACGCGCGGACGGTGCATCCGCGCACCGAGGACGACCGCCACGGCTGCCGAGAGGGTGACGAGCAGGCAGCCAAGGCTCTGGGCAGGGGAGTCCGGGAGCAGCATCACGCTCAGGGCCGCAGACGCGCCGACGGCGGCGTACGTGGCCCATGGCGCGAGAGGACTGCTCACTCCCGTCAATCGGCGGGCGACACGTCGATCTGAAGGGTCTCGGCCCGGCAGCACCCGCGGTCCTGAGGTCAGCGCTGCGGGCGCCTGGCTCCTGCGCTGGGAACGCGGTCGTCGAACCAGGACTCGAGCTGGTCCGGCGGGAGCGCCCTGGACATGAGGGCGCCCTGGGCCTGGTCGGAGCCGAGCGGCACTGAAGGGTCGGCGCGTCGTCGGTGGGTCCGGTCCGTGCCGCGGTCAGCCCGCGGGGCAGCCCCCGTCGGTGGTGAGGAGCTGTCGGTCGATCATGGCGGCGAACGCCCGCAGCGGCACGGTGGCGCTGCCGCCGATGCTCGAGCGCAGCCGGGCAGTGGTCGTCTCGCTCGGACCGGTCGAGTCCGCCGGGAGGGCGGCGCAGTCGACGACGTCAAGGAGCACGACGAGATCGAACTCACGGTCCGTCGGCAGCGGCTGGGGCAGCGCCCGCTCGTCCCGCGCTCCGGAGAGCAGCGCCTCGCGCGTCGCTGCGGCGTCCGACGGGGTGGTGCCGAGGAGGGCGAGCGGGTCGTCGGTGTCGAGCACCCAGGCGCCGACGAGCCTCGTCCCGGTCGGGACGGCGATCGACTCCAGGGTCGGTGCGGGGAGCCCACGCGCGGTCGACCGGGCATCGACCAGGACCTGCGCGCCGGAGAGCACGTCGGCACCTCCGCTGTCGCTGGACATGGTGGGCCGACCGTTGCTGCCGTACCAGCCGACGCCGACCAGCACCGCGACGGCGACGATCAGCAGGACGAGGTTGCGTGAGCGAGACCGTCGCGGCACGAGGGCGGCCAGGGTCGGGTCCGCCGTCGCGTCGATGCCGCTTGTGGAAGCCATTGGCACATTGTACTATGACAATGGACCAACAGGAAGGGCCTCTCATGGCACTGCTCGCCACCCTCGTCGTCGTCCTCCTCCTCCTCGGCGCGATGGTCTGGGCGCTCGCCCGCATCCCGGCGACCGAGCGGGACGTCGCATGGCTCGCCGGAGGCAGGATGCCGACCGACCCCCAGGTGGCGGAGGTCTATCGCCGGTACCTCGTCCGGCACCGCATGCACCGCATGGTCGGCGGGATGGGCGGGATCGCGCTCGCGACCACCTACGGCATCACCTGGCAGGGCCGCGTCCAGGCGGGGGTCGGGAACGGCGGCCCGCTCGGCGACCTGCTGTTCTGCGGACTCGCGGGCATCCTCGTCGGCGCCCTCTCGGCGGAGACCTATCGTCTGAGCACGTCGAGGTCGGCGCGCGCCGTGGCCACGCTCGCCGCCCACCCGCTGCTCGAGCGGCCCGACCTGGTGCGGCTCGCCCGGGCCGCGGCCGGCCTCTCGCTCCTGATCGGGGTCCTGGTGCTGCTCGCCGGCCGCGGCTGGACGAGTCTTGCCGTCGCGCTGGCCGGCACGGTCGTCGCCGTCGTCGGCGAGGTGACCAGGCGGGCGATCGACGAGCGTCGTCGGCCCGTGCTCTCGGACGCCGCCGGCACCGTCGACCTGCGGATCCGGGGCTTCGCGAGTGCGTCGGTGGCCCGGCTCGAGCTCGCCGCCGGTGTGCTCGCTGCCGCCTGGGCGCTGTCCAAGGGCGTGCCCGATGGTCCAGGCACGGTTCCGGGGGTGCTCGTCATCGTCCTGCTGCTCCTGGCGCTCGTCGTCGTCGTCGTCCAGCTGCGACGCGCCTCTCCGCGCCCTGCACGGTCGTTCGTCGCCCTGCCTCAGGTGAGCGTCGCCGCGTGATCGTGCAGGTCGACCCGTCCTCGCCGGTTCCCGTCTTCGAGCAGCTGCGGGCGCAGATCGAGCGCCTCATCGCCTCCGGGCAGCTGGCCGTCGGCGCCAGCCTGCCGCCCATCCGGCACCTGGCCGCCGACCTCAACCTGGCGCGCGGAACCGTCAACAAGGTCTACGAGGCCCTGGCCCGCGACGGGCTCGTGGTGACGGCGGGCCGCAACGGGACGACGGTGCGCAGTCGCGGCTCGCGCTCGACCACGTCGGCCGATCTCGCGGACGCGGCCGACGGGCTCGCGCTCGTCGTGCGTCAGCTCGGGCTCGGTGACATGGACGCCCACACGGCGCTCGACATCGCGCTCCGGCGGCTCTGACGTCGTGCCGGCCGAACGGTGCTGCCCCGCGGGGCTACTGCGCCGTCCAGCCACCGTCGACCGGGAGCACCGTGCCGGTGACCATCCCGGCGGACGGTGAGGCGAGGTAGAGGACAGCCGCGGCCACGTCGGTGGTCGACGCGAACCGGCCGGCCGGGATGCGAGCCAGGATCTCCGCGGCGACCTCCGGGTCGTCCAGCCGCGCAGCCGTTCCCGGAGTGCGGACGTAGGTCGGCGCGACGGAGTTCACCGTGACCCCCTGCGCCGCCCACTCCAGCGCGAGCACCTTCGTCAGCAGGTCGACGCCGCCCTTGCTCGCCGAGTACACCGCGTGGCGCCGGATCCCGACCAGTCCAGCCTGCGAGCCGAGGTGCACGATCCGGCCGTAGCCGCGCATGACCATCCCGCGCGCCACCGCCTGGGTGACGAAGAAGAGCCCCTTGAGGTTGACGTCCATGATCTGGTCCCAGTCGTCCGGGGTGATCTCCAGCGCGTCGTGGTTGAACCCGAGGCCCGCGTTGTTGACCAGGACGTCGATCTGCCCGTGCTCTCGCAGCACCTGGGCCACGGCCGAGTCGATCGAGCTGAGGTCGGTCACGTCGAGGGCAACCGCGCTCGCGTGCCCGCCGCGGGCGGTCACCTCGGCGACGAGCGAGGTGACGTCGTCGAGCTGCCGTGCGGCGGCGACCACTGTCGCTCCGGCGCCGGCCAGGGCGAGCACCAGGTCGTGCCCGATCCCGCGGGAGGCGCCGGTGACCAGGGCCACGTTGCCGTCGAGCGCGAAGGTGGGTTGCCGTGCCGACGGTCCGGAGTGGCTCATCTGGACACCCTAGGGCGCGGCTGCACGCCTCGGCGGTGGGCAGCCGACCGGCTAGCCGCTCACGGTGGGCGCCTTCGTGCTACCGAGGAAGAAGATCCCCGGGGCGTTCTCGAACCCGTCGCTCGGGTTGTTGCTCAGGGTCGATCCCTCGATGCTCAACGAGCCGCTGCGGTCGTTGCTGACGAAGAAGATCGCGCCGCCTCCCTCGGCCGCGTGGTTGCCCTCGATGCGGGAGTCGATCACCCGGACGGTGAACGTGTTCCCGTCCGCATAGATCGCGCCGCCGCTGCCGCCACCGGGCGCGCCGGCGCGGGCGGGGTTCGCGCCGCTGCCGATCGCCGCGTTGCCGGTCATCACCGAGCCGCGGATCTCCCAGCTGACCCCGATGCTGCTGATCGCGCCGCCGTTCGAGCACCGGCCGCCGGTGAAGGTGGAGGAGATCACCTGCACGGGCGTGCCGTGGTACTGGCTGAGCACGCGCAGCGCCGCACCCCCGAGGTCGGGGCCGGTCGGGTCGCAGGCGTTGTCGCGGAAGGTCGAGCCGATCACCGTGACCTGGCCGCCGCGGACGAAGATCGCGCCGCCACCGCCTCCCTCGGCGGTCTCACCGGTGGAGTTCGCGTCGGCGAAGGTGATCCGCTGGACGGTCAGGTGCGGTCGGTCCTGGTCCTGGCAGTGCGAGGTCGTCCAGCCCTGAGCCTGGTCGCAGGTGTTCTGGTAGAGGATCCGGCGCTTGCCGCCGCCGCTGAGCGTGACGAGGCCACCGCCGTCGATGGTCACGTCGGGGTGCGCGTTGACCACCTTGGCCGTCGCGGTCATGACGATCGTCACGGGGTCCGGGCCGCAGGCGAAGGTGAGGATCCCGCCGGCCGCGACAGCAGCGACGACGGCGTCGGAGGTACAGCTCGCCGGCGTCCCGTCGCCGATGACGTGGTCAGGGTGGGAGGTGTCGACCGCGCCGGGGACGGGCGTCGGGGCGGGTGCCGCGCGCGGTGGGGCCGCGCTGGCGGTGGGGTTGGGGGTGTCGGTGGCGGTGGGGCTGGGCGTCGGGACGGGGCTGGGCGGCGTCGTGCGCACGTCCGGGATGCTCGCCTCGACGGTGCGGGTCGCGGCGACCGGGGCGGCAGGCGTGGCGGCGCAGCCCGCCGTCAGGCCCAGCACGAGGCCGACGGCGAGCCCACCGAGGGGTGCCCGGAGCGATGGTCGACTCATCCGGTCGTCACCGCCCCCATCGCCACGACCTCGAAGGCGCTGCCGGGCACGTTCTTCAGCGTGTTCAGCTGCTCGTCGCTCCATCGGGCGTCCGGCGTCCCGGAGACGTACCAGCTCGAGCCGTTGTCGGCCACGATCATCCCGTAGCTCTTCATCGCCTGGAGGATGACGCGGGCCTGCGGCGGGTAGCCCGAGAGGTCGAAGCCGGCGTTCAGTCGCACGCGCATGCCCATCGGCGGTAGCGACGGGTCGGTCGACGAGCTCGCCCAGTGCCGCGCGGGTGCCACATAGGCCTTGCGGGTGCTCGCGACGGTGAACCGGATCGCGTGGTCGATGTGTCCGGCGGCGACCTCCTCGTAGCGCACCAGGCCGGGCAGGATCGGCAGGCCGGCGGCGTCGGCGCTCGTCCAGCCCGCGGGACGGGTGGTCCCGGCGTCGAGGTCGAAGACGGCGCCGCTCCCGGCGTGCCAGGAGCCGTTCGCCAGGCGGCGCGCGTCGTAGAGCTCGTACAGGCGGTGGGTCGAGGAGTCGACGACGAGGACGTGCCGGTCGCCGTCGGCGTTCGCGCCGCCCTCGATCGGGGCGTCCGCCGGGATCGGGTAGGGCCCAGGATCGGACTCGTCTGCGTAGTCGAAGCTCACCGCGACCTGGGGCTGGCCGGCGCCGACCACGGTGTACGGGATGCCGAAGGGCCCGCCGTCCCAGTCCGCCCCGAAGTCCATGTGCAGGTGGCCGTCGGTGCCGATCGAGGAGAGCAGGGTGCCCGACGCCGGGTCGACGGCGGCGCCGTCCACCCGGGTGTTCCAGGCGTCGGTCGTCGGGAAGAGGCGGAAGGCGAGCGGGGCGAGGGCGCCGGGCGGGGGTGCGACGGCCGGCCCTGAGGGGGCGGCGACCGGGGGTCCGACGGTCGAGGGCGTGGCGCTCGTCGTCGGCGCGGAGGGCCAGGTCGGTGTCGCAGGAGCGGTGGTCGTCGATGTGCTCGGTGTGGCCGTGGCCGTCGTCGGGGCCGGTGTGCTCGCCCGGCTCGTCGGGGCGGGCCCGGCCCGGCCCGCGCAGGCACCGAGGACCGTGCTGAAGGCGAGGGCGAGCGCGGCCCCGGCAGCCGTCGTCCGGGCGCTCATCGGCAGGTCACCGGTCGGGTGTCCCAGCGGGCCGCCGGGAGGGTCGTGCCCGCCCGGTCGTACGCGCCGGCGGTCACTCCCGTTCCCGAGGCGTCGACGTCCAGACCGCTGCTGAGGCTGCCGTCGGCCCACCGAGCGGCGCGCCCGGCCCGCTGCCGAAGGCCACGGGCAGCACCACGAACCCGAGGGCGGCGGTGGCGCCGCGGGCGGGTCGGCGGTGCTGCGGCATGGCTGGGACTCTAGCGACCCCCTCCGGTCGATCGCCCGCCGCTTGCGGCGGTGATCGACCGGAGGCAGTCGCTACGGCCAGCTGAGGTCGTCGAGGTAGTAGGTGGCGCCGGTCCCGGCGGTGCCGAAGTCGAAGAAGACGGACACCTTGTCGTAGGTCGCGGCCAGGTTGAGCGCGGTGGTCCCGGCCGCCTGGTTCGCGAAGTCGAAGGTGAGGGCCTCCCAGGCCCCGGCGAGGGTCGTGGTGGCCTCGGTCTCGACGGACTGGCTGCCGTCCGTGGCGTTCTCGACCTTGAGGCGGACCGGGACACCGGCCGCCGGTGACCAGATGCGTGCGGTCATCGTCGTCGCGGTCGGTGTGAACCCGATGGCGGGGACCGTGAGGCCGGGCTGGGTGGAGATCGTGGTCCCTGCCCAGACCTGCGAGCCTGCCGCCTTGAGGACCCGGGCCACCTTGGTGCTCGCCCCGCTCGGGTCGGCGACCACCGAGGAGTCCTCCGCCCCGCCGAAGCCCGTGAGCACCGGCGCGGTCGCCTCGTCGAAGGAGACGACGAAGCCGCCGGACGGGGGAGGCGGTGTCACGTACGCCTGCTGAGCGACCGACGCCGAGGTGTTCGGGTTGCCCGCCAGGTCGGTGAAGGCGCCGACGGCAACGCTCACCTCGAGGGTCCCCGTCGCATCGGCCGGGGGCCTGGCGACGAGCGTCGCGTGGGTCGCATCGACCCGGGTGAACGCGCCCTTGGTACCACCGGTCAGGGTGACGTCGTCCTCGGTGAAGCTGGCACCGACGTCCTCGCTGAACGCGAAGGTGAACGGCACGTCGCCGGTCGCGGTCGCCTCGCCGACGGCGTCGGAGATCGTGACGGTGGGCGCCGTCGTGTCGACCAGGCGGACCTGGTCGATCATGAGCGGTCCCTGGGGTGCGCTCCGAGGCGCGCAGGGCCCGTGCGGGGAGGGCCGGCTCGGCCGGTACCAGGGCGGCTGCTTCGGCTCCGGCGATGACGTCGTCGCTGCCGGCGGCAGCTGGAAGCCGTAGCCCCAGACGTCGTCAAGACCGAGACCGTCGTTCGGCGCGCCGGCCGGCTGCCGGGCGCTCCGCGTGAAGTCGCTGAACGGGATCGTGACCTGCTTCCACCCCGTGAAGTCGTCCAGGAGCGGAGCCTCGAAGCGCTCAGCGGTGTCTGGAGCCCGGTAGGACCGGACGTAGTCGATCTTCATCTGCTGCGGGAACGTGAGGTCGGGGCTGACCGCCCCGCCGAAGTTCCCGCCGATCGCCATGTTGAGCAGCAGGAAGACCGGGTCGTTGAACACCCACTCGTTCGGCGCCACGTCGGTCGGGGTGGCCGAGTGGTAGAGGACGCCGTCGACGTACCAGTGGATGACGTCCGGCGCCCACTCGATCGCGTAGGTGTGGTAGCTCGCAGCCACGGCCGGCAGGTGCTGGATGCCCCCGAACGACGCGCCACCGGAGTAGCCCGGGCCGTGGATCGTGCCGAAGACCTCGTCCGGGATCCGGCTGACGTACTCCATCACGTCGATCTCACCGGTCTGCGGCCAGCCGACCCGGTCGATGTCGGTGCCCAGGCTCCAGAACGCCGGCCAGAGACCGTCCTTGCCCGACGGGACCTGGATCCGGGACTCGATGCGGCCGTAGGCGAACTCGGCCTTGTCGGCCGAGAGCAGCCGGGCCGAGGTGTACGTGCACGGACCGTAGTAGCACTGCAGCGAGCCGTCGGCGGGCTTGGCGGTGATGACCATGTTTCCCTGGCCGTCGGTGGCGGCGTTGTCCGTGCTGTCGGTGTAGTACTGCAGCTCGTCGTTGCCCCAGCCGGGGTTCCCGTTGCCGGTGCCGTCGCCGATCTCGAAGCCCCAGGTGGCGGGGTCGGGCGCGGTGCCCGCAGGCGTGCTGAACTCATCGGACCAGGCGAGGTCCCATCCGCTCGGTCCCGGGTCCGGGGCCCGGTTGTCGAGCAGCTGGACGCCGATCGTGTTCCCGGTGTTCTGCCCCTGGTACCAGAAGCTCAGCGCGGAGGCGTTGCTCCAGTCCTGGCCGATGGCGAAGTCGCGGCCCACCGACGGCGGGGTCGGCGCTGTCCCTGACCTCGTCAGCGTGTCCGTCGCCGAGGTCGCCGTGGCCCATGCCTTGCGGTGGTCGTCGACCGCTCGGTCCGCCCTGCCCGCCGCGAGGCTCTGCTGAGCCTTCGCGAGGTCGGCGCGAGCCGCGCGGATCCTCTTCGCGTCGGCGCCGTTGCGCACGGCGTCGTCGATGGCGTTCGTCGCGAGCGTCGTGGTGACGGCGACGATGCCATCGATGGCGGACTGGGCGGCGGCGGACTGCGGCTTCCTGGCCCTGACGATCACGCCGAGGTCGCTGACAGCGTTCCTGAGCTGGGCGAAGACCGTCGTGCCGTGGTGGTGGTCGAGGGCGAAGCCGTCGATCCAGTAGTCCCGGTCGAGGCCGGCTCGCAGCTCGCCGATCGCCTTGTCGATGCTCCTGGTGACGGCCGGGCCGCTCGAGGCGCGCAGCGCTCGGAGGTCGGTGACGATGCCCTGGATCCGCGCCTGGTAGGTGGCGCCGGACTCGGGTGCCGAGACCTGGAGCACGTGCTCGGACGCCCCCTGCCCGGGCAGCGCGTCGGCGCTCCCGGCGTCGATCGTCGGGTTGTCGATCTGGACACCGGTGCTCGTGCGCCACAGGTCCGGCGTGGTCTCGAAGTCGTCGAGGAGCAGCGCGTCGTAGGGGTCGTCGTCGGAGATGGTGGCATAGGCCTGTGCCCGTGAGCCGGGGACCATGCCCACCGGGTTCGACAGCCGGAGCACCGCGTTCCGGTCACCCTGGTACTTCGTGTCGCCGATCGTCGCGAGCGGGAACGTGAGCGCACGGGGCCCGCCGTTGACGAACGTGAGGGTCCCGCTGGTCGGGGCGACGTCGCGTCCGACGAGGGCCGTGCCCGCGCTGACGGCGTAGTCGACAGAGACCTGGGCCGGGTCCCCGGCGCGAAGCGGGCGGCTCAGCCGGACCCCGATGTCGCCGGTGGTGCCCTCCGTGACACGGTAGCCGGCGGTGGTGAAGCTCGCCGCGAGCGGGGCGAGCGGGGCGATGCCGTACACGCCGGCGTCGTCGACGTAGTACGTCCTGGGTCCGCCGGTGCCGAGCGCGCCGATGGCCCAGCCGTGCATCTCGGTGCGCTCGAGGTCGTCGCGGGGCGCGCCGTTGCCGACGACCTTCTCCGTGAAGGAGGTGAACGGGATCTCGAGCTGCTTCCAGCCGGTGAAGTCGTCGGCGACGTTCGCGCTCCAGCGCTGGGCGTCGTCCTTCACGGAGCCGGGGTTCCGGTTCTCGAGCAGGTCGACGAAGAGCGTCGTCCCGGTGCCCTGGCCGTACAGCCACATCGTGAAGCCTGCGTAGGTGCTCCAGTCCTGGCTGACCCAGGTGTCCATCGCGGCGTTCTCGAAGCTGTGGATCACTCCGGCGTACGAGGTGACGTCGAGGTCGAGCTCGAGCACCTTGCCCTGCGCCGGGCGGTCGGTGTTCGCCGGGGCCGGGCCGGTGCCCGGGTTCGCGAGGGCGATGCTGCTCCCCGCGCCGGCGAAGGTGCTGTAGCCGAGGGCGACGCCGTTGGCGTCCGCGCCGACCGGGAGTCCCGAGGCGTACTCGAAGTCGTCGACGACGAGAACGGGCGCGGCGGGCGCGGCGACGGCCGTGGCCGCGCCGGTGAGGGTCGTCGCGAGGGTGGCGAGTGCTGTCAGTGCCGCGGCCGTGACGGCTGCACGGCGGGGCGGTCGGTCAGGACGCATGGGTGGGTCCTCTCGTCGTTGAGCGGAGTCGTCCACACAGCCAAGCACCAGGGTCGTCCGCATTCAAGAGAGCGTTCTCTTGTGCGGGGAGAATGCTCTCTCGTGGGCTTCTGCGAGAGCACGCCATCCCGGCTGCGCACGGTGTCCAGGCGGTGGCGGGGCGTGCGGGTGGCGGGCGGCGTTCCTGCATGTCAGAGCGGGACCAGGCTCGCTCCGGGGTCCGCAGGTGCTCCGGCCGCGCCCGTCGCGCGACGTCCGGCGGCGAGGCCGATCGGGAGGCACGCTGCCGTGGTCGTCACCGCCGCCGTCTCACTCCTTGGTCGATCCGCCTCGGGCCCTGAGCATCAGCGATGACGACGGGCCCCGGTGGGGCAGCCCACCGGGGCCCGTCGTCGATCCGCCGCTCAGCTCACCGCGACCTGGAACCAGCCGGCCCAGCCCGTCGAGCCGTCCCACCAGGTGCTCCAGACCTTCGCGTCGGTCCCCACCGTGAAGAGGTCGATGTGCTCGGCCGTGCGGGTGATCGCCGCGACCTGGCCGCCGGCCTTGCCGACGCCGCCCGATACGGTGAACCAGCCGGCCCAGCCGGTGGTGTCGTGCCACCACGTGCTGTAGACGCGGTTGTCCGTCCCGATCACGAACAGGTCCATGTGGTTCGTGTACCGGACGATCGCGGTGACCGGGGAGCCCGGGGCCGCCACCCCGCCGGAGACCTGGAACCAGGTGCCCCAGCCCCCACGGGAGTTCCACCACGTCGAGACGATCGCGCCGTTGGGGGCGGTGGTGAACAGGTCCAGCTGGTCGGGGTGCCGGGCGACGACGGTGACGGCCGAGTCCGGTCGGGCCAGCTGCCCGCCCACCTGGAACCAGCCGGCCCACCCCCATCGCTCGTCCCACCAGGTGCTCCAGACGCGGTTGTCCGTCCCGACCGCGAACACGTCGAGGTGGTGGGGGTAGCGGGCCACCGCTGTCACCGTCGACCCGTTCGCCGCATAGCCGCCCGAGACGTGGAACCAGTCCTGTGCCCAGCCGCCGCCTGCGGTCCACCAGGTCGACATGATCCGGCCGTCGGACGCCGTGGTGAACAGGTCGAGCTGGTCGTCGTACCGGCTGACGACCGTGACGGTCGAGCCAGGGCGCGCGAGGAGGGACCCGACGCGGAACCAGCCCGACCAGCCCCCGCTCCGGTCCCACCACGCGCTCCAGATGCGGTTGTCGGTCCCGACGGTGAAGACGTCGAGGTGACCGGCGTGCCGGTGGACAGCCGTGACGGGCGAGCCGGCGCCGCCGGGCGAGGCCACGCCGCCGGAGAGCTGGGACCAGCCGCTCCAGCCGGTGGACCGGTCCCACCAGTCCGTCACCGTGCGCCCGTCGGACCCGACGGCGAAGACGTCCAGGTGCTCGGGGAAGCGGGCGACGACGGTGATCGGCGTCCGGTCCCGTGCGGTGAGGGTGGCCAGCGGTCCGAGGCGGTTCCAGATCACCGCGCGGCAGACCGCGCAGAACGGGACCGAGAGGTTCCGCATCTTGCAGTCGAACTCCGGCCGGTAGGCGCCGCAGTGGTAGTAGTGGGCGCCTTCGAAGGTCCCGACGGTCCCCGCCGGGACGGGGCTCGCGCTGCTGTCGACCTGGGCGCAGCTCCCGTTCGACTGCGTCGGCAGGGCCGTGGTCGCCCGCACGGCCCAACCCCACTTGAGGGTCGCCCGGGCGGTGTCGAGCGTGACGTTGGGCTGGCTCGGCTCTCCGGCGGGGTGGTGGTCATGGCCCGTCTCGGCGCCCCCCGCGTAGTAGGGGTACTCGTCGGCGAGGCCGAACGCGGTGTGCCCCATCTCGTGGATGGCGATCTCGGTGGCGCCACCAGCCAGGGAGTAGGTGCCGATCGAGCCGCCGGAGCCGCCGTAGACCGTCGAGTTGACGACCACGAGGACGACGGTGAACTCGGGCACCTGGGCCGCGGCGACCTGCAGGGCTGTCGTGGCGTTCGCCAGGAGCAACCGGCGGATGCCGTTGCCGCCGAACGTGGCATCGAAGTAGGTGCGCGCGGTGGCACCGGTCCCGCCGGCGGCTGCCGGGTCGTCTGCGCCCGAGTCGGTCGAGGTGACGTTGACCCGGAAGACGTTGATCACGCTGCGGAGCTCGTCGAACGGGGCCGTCGCGACGAAGGCCGTGACGAACGCGGCCGCCTGCGTGTCGAAGGCCGGCTGCTCGGCCGCGGTGAAGCCCTCTGCGAGCAGCACGACGTTGAATGCGCGGTTGCGCGGCTGGGAGCCGAAGATCTGGGTCGTCCCCTGCACCGTCCCGTCGGCGGTGGTCATGACGCACCGTCCTCGGTCGCGTCGAGGTCGAAGGTGGCGAGGTCGGTCGACGTCGTGGCCACGCCCGCCTGCGGGGCAAGACCCTCGGTGGACGGGAGGTGCGCGACCTCGACGACCGCGATCTGACGCGCCCCGGCGGCAGCCGGGACCACCACGGTGAACGCCCCGCGCGGTCGCTCGAGGTCGGTCCGGACGATCGGCTCGCCTGCCGTCTCCGGGAAGACCTCTGCGCTCGCGGTGGGCCCGTTGCGGACGGCGACCTGGGCGAGCGAGACGCCGTCGGCCGATCGCAGCTGGACGTAGTGGCCGGGCGGCGTCGCCGTCTCGGCGGGCAGGTCGAAGCCGGTGACGGCGACGTCGACGCGCTGGGTGCTGACGAGGCGGATCGTGTCGCCCTCGTACTCGAAGATCATCCGGACGGCACCGGGCCGGCCGGGTGCTGCTGTCTGCTCGGACATGAGTTCCCCTTGGTGTGGGTGGAGCGCACCGGCGGCGCACTCATCTGGGAAGAGCCGTGCCCATGGCTGTTCGTGACCGCTCTGCCGCTGCGTGCATCCGTGCCGGGGTCCGCCCGTGGGACCATGCGAGGACGCGACGGCACGGGGACCGCACCGAGGGGACACGATGGGGAGCTCGACGCCGCACGCTCAGGCCTCGGGCACCGCCGCCCCGCGCGACCGCGTCCTCGACGCCGTCAAGGCCCTCGCGCTGCTCGTCGTGGTGGTCGGGCACAGCCTCGCCTGGGACGTCGGCACTCAAGGCCCGGCCAACGTCCTCGACCGGCGCCCGGACGCGGCATGGCTCACCTGGGCGATCCAGGTCCTTCCGCTGTTCTTCGCGGCCGGGGCCGTCGCCAACGCCGGCTCGTGGCAACGGGGGCGTGACGTGCCCGCGTACCTGCGCCGTCGCCTCGTCCGCCTGACGACTCCCGCGCTGGTCTACACGGGCATGTGGACAGGGCTCCTCCTTGCCCCCGCCCTCCTCGTCCCCGCCGCCGAGCCGCTCGGACGCTTCCTCGCCCAGCTCCTGTGGTTCCTCGGCGTGTACGCGGCGGCGGTGGTGGCGGTCCCGTTGACGTCCCGCTGGACCCGGCGCCCATGGCTCACGCTCGGCTCATGGCTCGCGCTGGTCGTCGTGGTCGACCTGCTGCGGTGGAACGTCAGCGCGACGGTGGGCTGGCTCAACCTCCTGCTGGTGTGGCTGTTCCTCCACCAGGTCGGGTACCACCTGCCCGCCCTGCGGCAGGTGCGGCGGCGGTGGCTCGTGATCGGCGGTGCCGGTGCCGCCGCCGCAGCCCTCGGGCTCGCGCTGCTCGGCCCCTACTCCTCCTCCCTGGTGTCCTACGCGGGGGACCCGGAGCCCTCGAACCTCGCGCCGCCGACGCTCGTCGTCGCGCTCGTCGGCATCGGCCAGATCCTGCTGGTCGCGGCGTGCTGGCCATGGCTCGCGAGGGTGCTCGCCGCCGACCGGGTCTACCGCGTCGTCGCGGTGGTCGGCTCCCGCGCGATCGGCGTCTACCTCTGGCACGTCCCGCTGGTGGCGCTCGTGGCCGGCACGGCATGGGGTGCCGGTCTCGTCGCGCGGCCGCTCGGGCCCCTGTGGTGGCTCGTGCACCTGCTCGGGCTCGCCGTCGTCGTGCCGCTCGCGTGGGTCCTCGCCGGTGCGGCGGCTGCCCTCGAAGTCCGGGCCCGGCTGTGGGCGCAGGGGCGCCGCCCGTGGACGCGGGCCGTCCTTCCGCTCGCCGTCCTCGTGCCCGTCGCGCTCCTCGGTGTCTCGACGACGGGTTTCGGCACATGGTGGGGCCCGGGGATGCTCGGGCTCCCGTCCTCGAGCCTGATCGGCCTGGTGGTCCTCGCCGCGGCGTGGGCAGCCCTTGCCGCGGGGGGGCGCACGGCCGCTACGGTCAGGCCATGAGGGCAGCGGTACGCGAGCGGTACGGTCCGGCTGAGGTCGTCCACCTTGCCGAGGTCCCCGCCCCGGTCCCAGGGCCGGGGGAGGTCCTCGTCAGGGTTCACGTCAGCGCGGTGAACCGGACCGACTGCGGCTACCGGTCAGGGACGCCGAGGTTCATCCGCCTGTTCAGCGGGATCCGGCCTCGGGCCAGGGTGCTCGGGACCGAGCTCGCCGGGGTGGTCGAGGAGGTCGGCCCGGAGGTGGGTGGGTTCGCCGTGGGCGACCGGGTCTTCGCCTACGTGGAGGGGCGGTTCGGGGCCCATGCCGAGCTCGTCGCGGTCCGCGCCGACCGGATGCTCGCGACGGTGCCCGACGACGTCGACCTGGAGCGCGCAGCGGTCGCCACCGAGGGTGCGCACTACGCCCTGACGATGATCCGACGGACCGGGGTGCTCCCGGGGCAGCACGTCCTCGTCCACGGGCCGAGCGGTGCGATCGGCTCCGCGGCCGTCCAGCTCCTGGTGGCGATGGGCGTGCGGGTGACGGCGGTGTGCCTGCCCGAGCACCGCGAGCTGGCTCGCGCGCTCGGCGCCGAGGAGGTCGTCGCCGTCGGCGAGGAGCTTCCAGCCGGTGGCGCGCCGTTCGCGGCCGTCCTCGACGCGGTGGGCAAGAGCACCTTCGGCCACTACCGCCGTCACCTCGAGCCGCGCGGGACCTACACCTCGAGCGAGCTGGGCCCGGCCGGCCAGAACGTCGCGCTCGCCGTGCTCTCCCGGCTCTCGCGCGGTCGACGCGTCGTCTTCCCCCTTCCCATGGAGGGCCGAGAGGTGATCGACTTCCTCAGGGACCGGCTCGCCGACGGATCGTTCCGCCCCGTGGTCGACCGGACGTACGCGCTGGAGGAGATCGTCGAGGCGTACCGCTACGTCGAGACGGGCACCAAGGTCGGCAACGTGCTGCTTCGGGTGGTCGACCGCCCCTGACGCCACCGGCGCCTCGAGGCGTGCTCCACACTGGGCGGGTGCAGACCAGAGCCCTCGTCCAGGCCGATGAGCTTCGCGCCGAGATCGCGGCCGACGGGCCCGCGCTGATCGTCGACGTGCGGTGGAGCCTTGCTGGTGCGGACCGTTCCGGCTACGCCGCCGGCCACCTCCCGGGTGCGGTGTTCTGCGACCTCGACACCGACCTGGCGGGCCCGCCCGGGGATGGTGGGCGGCACCCGCTGCCCACGTCCGCGCAGATGGCCGCCCTCATGGGGCGGCTCGGGATCACCCCCGACCGCCGCGTCGTCGTCCTGGACGGCGGGGCAGGAGCAGCGGCCGCCCGCGCCTGGTGGTGCCTGCGGTGGGCCGGGCACCAGGACGTGCGCGTGCTCGACGGCGGTCTCGCCGCCTGGGTCGCCGCGGGCGGACCCGTCGAGGCCGGGCTCGTCGAGCCGGTCCCGACCGACGTCGTCGTCGTGCGCCCCGGCTCGATGCCGACGGTCACCGCGGAGCAGGTGCTCCACCGCACGGTCGGGCGGCTCCTGGACGCGCGCGCACCCGCACGCTTCCGCGGTGAGGCCGAGTCGGTCGACCCGGTCGCCGGCCACATCCCGGGCGCGGTGAGCTGCTGGACGGGGTCCTTGCAGGGCCTCGACGGGCGCTACCTGCCACCTGAGCAGCTGAGGGACCTGCTCCTCGGCACCACGGAGGTCGTCGACCTCACCGCGTACTGCGGGTCCGGGGTGACGGCCAGCCAGCTCGTCCTGGTCGGGCACGAGGTGGGGCTGGAGGTCGCGCTCTACCCGGGCTCGTGGTCGCACTGGGTGCGCGACCCGGAGCGTCCGGTGGCGACGGGGGCCTGAGCCGGCGAGGTGACGCGCACGCGTCCCACGGGGGCGCGGCAGGCGAGAGGTCAGGCTCACCTGTCACAGACCGGGCGCACTCGCCCTCCTTCATGGCAAGGGCGACGGAACGTCCGCCGTCCTCCTGAAGGAGGTCCATCATGGCTGGTCCCGTCCGACCGAAGAAGGCGACAGCCGAGACCGCGTCCGGCGGTCAGCCCTCGACCGATGCAGTCAATGCCCTGTTCCCGCCGCGCACCGACCTGCTCGCGCTCACGGAGTCGGCCCTGTCCGGCGCCGGGCCCGAGTACGCCGAGATCCTCGAGTCGATCTGTGGCGTCGCCGACGACTCCCAGGCCGTCGAGCAGTACGACGGCACCCTCGGCGTCACCCAGGCCTTCGCCGCCGCCCACCAGCAGCAGGCGGTCCAGGTCCAGTGGAACTCCACCCTGGCCGCGGCCTACACCAACCCGGGAAACGTCAACGGCGTCCGCTGGGGGAGCGCCACGATGATCGGACCGGACCTGCTGCTGACCTGCGGGCACCTGTTCGACTCGGCCGCCGGCGGATGGACGGTGCCCCGCCAGAACGGCACCGCCTCGGCGATCAGCCCGACGGAGATCGCCCTGAACATGCACATCAACTTCCTGTACCAGGTGGACGCGGGCGGGACGCTGCGGGCGGAGGTCAGCTTCCCGATCACCCAGCTGCTGGAGTACCGGCTCGGCGGGCTGGACATGGCCCTGTGCCGCATCGGCGGCAACCCCGGCACCACCTACGGGTGGACAGAGGTCTCGTCGGTCAACCCGGCTGTCGGCGACATGCTGGCGATCATCGGGCACCCCGCCGGGATGCCCAAGCGCATCGAGGCCGGCCCGGCGACCACCGTGACCACCACCGAGCTGCGTTACAACGACATCGACACCCTCGGCGGCAACTCGGGATCGGGGATCCTGCACGCCGCGACCGGCCGCCTCGTCGGGGTGCACACCAACGGCGGCTGCAACCCCAGCGGGACCGGGAGCAACTCCGGCACGGCGATCGCGGCCATCGTCGCGGCCTCGCCGACGCTCCAGGCGCTGCCGCCGAGCTCGAGCACCGGGCAGGCCGACGACCTGCTGCTCACCATCAAGGCCTCGGACGCCCACGGCACGCTCCTTGGCCGGGACACCTCCTTCGTCGCCGACCAGGTCGGCACGGCGCTGTCCTCCGACGTCCGGCACACCGTCCGGGCGGCCGACACGGTGGCCATCTCCGACCTGCTGGGCACGCGGCTCGCGGCCGACACGGGGGTGCGGGACCAGATCGGCTCGGCGCTCTCGCGGGACGTCGGAACCTTCGCCTCCGGCGACGTCGGCACCTTCGGTGCCGGTGACGACCCGACGGGCACCTGGGTCGAGGGTGCGTTCGACCCCGGATCGATCGTCGGGAACCCCGGTTGGCGGTTCCGGGCGGCGAGCATGGCGCGGCCGTTCGTCCAGGCGGGCCCCTACCTCCCGGTGGAGGGCGTCGAGGAGGAGGCGTCGATGGCTGACGCCGTGCTGCGCGAGCTGGAGGGCGCCATCGTCGCCCAGCAGGCCGTGCTCGCCTCCCTCGAGGCCGTCTACGAGGCCATCGCCGCCCAGACCGGCGACCCCGCGCAGGCCTGACCTCACCTCGCACCGAAAGGATGATCATGATCGGCATCGTGTCCCACCCCGAGGACCTGCACACGCGCGAGGTCGTCCGCCACCTCGACGCGCTCGGCGCCGGCTCGGTGCTGATCGACACCGCACGGTTCCCGCTCGACGTCGCACTCACCACGACCCAGGAGGCGGACGGTCGCTGGCGCGCCGACTGGGTCGGGGCGGGTGCGACGTCGGCCACCGACGACCTGCGGGTCATGTGGTGGCGCCGCCCGCAGCCCTTCGGCCTGCACCCGGAGGTCACGGGTCAGCAGGACCGCGGCTTCGCGCTCGGTGAGTGCGCAGCGGCCGTCGCCGGCCTGTGGTCCTGCCTCGGCGCCCAGTGGGTGAACGACCCGGACCGCGACGAGGCGGCCTCCCGCAAGATGTGGCAGCTCCAGGTCGCCGCACGCCTCGGGTTGCGCGTCCCGCGGACCTGCATGACGAACGACCCGGAGCGGGCACGGGAGTTCATCGCGGCTCAGCCCGGCGGCGCCATCTTCAAGTCGTTCAGCGCCACCCCGCAGACCTGGCGCGAGACCCGGCCGGTGCGGGAGGTGGACCTCGGCCTGATGGACACCGTGCGGTTCGCCCCGGTCATCTTCCAGGAGCTCATCCCGGGCGGCCTGGACATCCGGGTCACCGTCGTCGGTGACCACCTCTTCCCGGCGGAGATCCGGGCGGGCGAGTCGGCGTACGAGTTCGACTTCCGGCTGGACAGCGCCCACGCGCCGATCGACGTGCACGTGCTTCCGGAGGCCGTCCGACAGCGACTCCTCGCCCTCATGGCCCACTTCGGCCTGCGGTACGGCGCCATCGATCTGCGCCTGGCCCCGGACGGCGACTACGTGTTCCTCGAGATCAACCCGGCGGGGCAGTGGCTCTTCGTGGAGATCGCCACCGGTCAGCAGATCTCGGCGGCCCTCGCCGGGCTGATGGCCGGGCTGGACTCCCGGGTGGCGGTACCGGTGGGCTAGTGCGGTGCCATGCGGCGCGAGGAGCGTGAGCCCGCGGTGGCCCGCTGCCCGCCACCGCACCGATCAGCGGCAGGCATGGGCCTGACGCGGGCCGGCAGTCGCCTAGCCTTGCCGGATGATCAGCCTTCCGTTCGCCGGGCGGTCGCCCGAGGTGCATGAGACCGCGTGGATCGCCCCGAACGCCTCCCTCATCGGCAAGGTGCGCGTGCACGCCGATGCCAGCGTGTGGTTCGGTGCGGTGCTGCGAGGTGACATCGACGAGATCGAGCTCGGGCCAGGCTCGAACCTGCAGGACAACGTCGTCGTGCACACGGAGCAGGGCTCGCCGGCGATCATCGGCGCGGGGGTCAGCGTGGGGCACGGCGCCGTCGTGCACGGCTGCACGATCGAGGACGGCTGCCTCATCGGGATGAATGCGACCGTTCTCACGCGGGCCGTCGTCGGCCGGGACTCGCTCGTGGCGGCCGGCTGCGTCGTGCTCGAGGGCACCGTGGTCCCTCCGCGCTCGCTGGTCGCCGGGGTGCCCGGCAGGGTCCGGCGCGAGCTCAGCGACGAGGAGGTCGCCGGCCTGCACGACAACTCCGCGCGCTACCTCTCGCGCGCCGACGTCTATCGGGCCGAGGGCTGACCGCACCGCCGTTCCCGCGACACGTCGATCTTGGTGACGGATGTGGGCCCTGAGCAGCCGAGTGTTCGCTACCTTCGGCGCATGCACACTCTTCTCGCCACAGTCACCGACTCCTCCGCCGCCGCCGGGGGCGGGGCCGCATTCGTCGGCGGCCTCCTCGGCTTCGTCATCACCGGCCTCGCCTTCTACGGCATCTTCACGAAGGCCGGCGAAGCGGGCTGGCAGGGCTTCGTCCCGATCTGGAACACCATCGTTCTGCTGAAGATCACCGGGAAGCCCATCTGGTGGATCGTGCTGCTCCTCATCCCGGTCGTCAACATCGTCGTCATGATTCTCGTGATGCACTCCCTCTCGCTCGCCTTCGGCCACGGGACGGGCTTCACGGTCGGCCTCATCTTCCTGTCGATCATCTTCTTCTTCGTCCTCGCGTTCAGCTCCAACACCTACCGGGCGCCGGTGGGCGTCTACGCCACGGCCTGACCTGCACCGACCACTCCTCCGCCCGTCCTCGGTCGCCTCGGCGCACCGGGGGCGGGCGGACCTCGTCGGGTCAGTAGACGAAGATCGCGAAGAGGTCCGGCACGTTCGCGTGGACGATCGCCATGAACACCACCGCGTCGAACATCAGGTGGACGAGGAGCACGAGGGTCAACGACCTCGTCCTCGCGAAGATGAGTCCTTGGAGCAGAGCGAAGGGAATCGTCAGGGCCGGACCCCACGCCCGGTACCCGAGCTCCCAGAGGAATGACGCGAAGATGGCCGCCTGCAGCAGATTGGCCTGCCAGGTGGGGAAGTGCCGCAGGAGCAGCGCGAAGCAGGTGCAGATGAAGAAGAGCTCGTCCCAGGTGCCCACCCCGTTGACGCCGACGAAGAATCGCAGGAGCTGATCGCTCGCGGTGATCTCCGGCCAGTTCCGGTACGTCCCGGAACCGATGAAGTAGGTCGGCAGCACGGCCCAGCCGAGCAGCGGCACCGCGACCAGGTACGCCTTCTCCCCTCGTGGCCACCGGTGACCGGTGCGCCAGGGGAAGCGGATCGCCCGGCGGCGGTAGCCGAACCGGTCGACGAGGAACGGCACGCTCACCGCGAGCGTCAGCGCCGTGCCGATCGCGAGGAACCGCGGCCAGGAGACGTCGGCCTCCATCGACGTCGTGGAGACGAGGGCGATGCCCAGACCGATGAGGAGCAGGTCCCGACCCAGCTCACGGTCCGCGAGGAAGGCGGCGACCAGGCTGAGCAGCAGCACGAGGTAGCCGAGCGGGCGCAGCTGAAGGCCGAACAGCAGGACTGCCGATGCCGAGACCCCGATCGCCGGCGGGAGCGTCACCCCGCGCGGGGGCGCCTCGGGTACGCGGACGGTCGCCGACATCCGACCAGCATGCCCGACGGCCGGGGTCAGCGCGCTGGCGCCGTCTCGATCATGGCCATCGCCGCGGACCTTCCGGGGATGCCGCTCACCCCGCCACCACGGCGTGCTCCGGCACCGCAGAGCAGGACCCGGTGGTGGGCGGTCGCGACGCCCCATCGCCCGGCCGGCGAGCTGGTGTCGTCGCCCTCGAGCCATGGCCACTGCAGGTCGCGATGGAAGATGTGTCCCCCCGGGAGTGCGAGGTCCCGCTCGAGGTCGACGGGCGAGCGGACCTCCAGGCACGGCCGACCGTCGGCGTCCAGCGCGAGGCAGTCCTCGATCGGTTCGCCGAGCACCGAGTCCAGCGAGCGAAGGGTCGCGGTGAGCGCCGCAGCCCGCGCGCTCCCGGCATCCTCGCGGAAGAGGCGCGCGGGCATGTGCAGGCCGAAGAGCGTGAAGGTGTGGTGGCCGCTCGCACGCAGGTCGGCGCCGAGGATCGACGGGTCGGTCAGCGTGTGGCAGTAGATCTCCGCCGGCGGCAGGGTCGGCACGTGGCCGGCGCTCGCCTGCGCATGGGCGGCGGCGAGCTGCTCGTACGACTCGTTGACGTGGAAGGTCCCGGCGAAGGCCGCGGCGGGGTCCACCGCCGCGTCGCGCAGTCGCGGCAGGCGACGCAGCACCATGTTGACCTTGAGCTGGCTGCCCTCGGGGCCGCCGTCGGCCGGTGCGTGGCCCAGGAGCCCGTCGAGCACCTGCGGGGCGGCGTTGACCAGGACGTGCGCGGCGGCGACCGAGTGCTCCCGTCCGTCGTCGTCGACCCAGACGACCTCGGCACCGTCGGGGCCCGGGTGCACGGCGCTGACGCTCGCGCGGGTGAGCAGCTCGGCGCCGCCTGCGCCGGCCGCGCCCGTCAGGGCCTCGACCACCGCGCCCATGCCGCCCACCGGGACGTCCCAGTCGCCCGTCCCGCCGCCGATCACGTGGTAGAGGAAGCAGCGGTTCTGGGCGAGTGTCGCGTCGTGCGCCCCGGCGAAGGTCCCGATGAGCGCATCGGTGAGGACGACGCCGCGGACCAGGTCATGGGCGACGCTGCGCTCGACGAGCTCCCCGAGCGGAGTGTGCAGGTCCGCCCACCACTGCGCCCCGATGGCGGAGCGGGCCTCGGCGGCGGTCGGCAGCGGCCCGGTGACACTCGGGAACACCGCCTGGGCGAGGGCGCGGGTCCGCGCGGCGAACGCCTGCCAGGCACCGTGGTCCGACGCTGCGCCGACAGCGGCGAACGAGCGGTGCGTCGCGCCCGCGTCCCCGCCGTCGACGAGCAGCCCGCGGGTCGGGTCACCGGGCATCGGCGTGTACGAGGCGATGCGGCGGCGCCGCAGCTCGAGCCTGAGCCCGAGCTCGTCGCGGACCGCCCGCGGCATGAGCGAGACGAGGTAGGAGTACCGGGACAGCCGGGCGTCGACCCCGCGGAAGACGCGGTGCGACCCCGTGGCGCCCCCCAGGTGGTCGTCGCGCTCGAGCAGCAGCACGCTTCGGCCCGCGCGCGCGAGGTAGGCAGCAGCGGTCAGCCCGTTGTGCCCGCCACCGACCACGACGGCGTCGTACCTGCTTCTCGTCACGGGGCCACGCTACGGCCGATCGGGTCTCAGTCCCCGGTGGTGAGCCGAAGGGTCTGCAACCGTCGCACGGCGAGGACGATCGCGCCGATGATCGTGCCGGCGAGCAGCAGGAGCGCCGCCGTGAAGCTGACCTCGGAGGTCACCCCCCAGACGGAGGCCCGATCACCGAGGATCCGCTCCGCTGCGGCCAGGGCCCACTGCCGCACGCTGACGTTGCGCACGCCGGGGACGTAGCCGCCCAGCACGGTCTCCCACAGCAGGGCGTAGAGCAGGCCGATGATCACGGCGTTCCTCGTGACGACCGAGAGGGCGACGAAGACCGCCGTGTAGGCGAGGGCGGCCAGGGCTGCGGTGGCGGCGTACGCGAGCCCGAGGCGCGCGTCCTGGTCGCCGGAGATCTCGACGGCAGCGACGATCGGCAGCACGGCGACAACCATGGCCGTGCCCCAGGCGACGGCGAGCTTGGACCAGACGATGGTGCGCCGGGGGACGGGTTTGGCCAGGAGGTAGACGATCGAGCCGTCGTCGATCTCGGTCCCGATCACCCCGACCCCGATCAGCAGGCACATCAGCGGCAGGAGCGTGCCGAGCGCGAAGTCGTTCATCAGGTGCACCGTGCTCACCGGGTCCCCGCCCGATGCCCAGCGCAGCAGGCCCGACATCGCGATCAGCAGGACGGGAAGGAGCACGAGCAGGACGGCGCGACGCCGCCCCAGCAGGCCGCGCAGCGTCAGGGACATCACGACGGGGTTCATCGGGCCACCAGGTAGGCGAAGACGCTCTCGAGGGACTCGTCCGCCGGCGAGACCTCCAGGAGCCGGATCCCGCTGTCGCGGGCCAGCCGGGGCAGGGCGTGGACGAAGACCCCCAGGTCCGGGGCCTGCACGGCAAGGTCTCCCGAGGTCAGGTCGACGGTGTCGGCCGAGCCGTCCGCGATGATCGCCGCCGCGAGCCGGCGGTCGTCGCTCGAACGGATCGTGTACTGGTGCGGGCGCTCGGTCATCAGGCGTCGGATCCGCCGGAAGTCACCGGAGGCGGCATGCCGTCCGGCGACGAGGACCTCGATCGTCCCGGCGATCTCCTCGACCTCCTCGAGGATGTGGCTGCTGAACAGCACCGTGCGGCCCTGCTCCCCCAGGAAGCGCAGCAGGTCCATCAGGTGCAGGCGCTGCCGCGGGTCCATGCCGTTGAACGGCTCGTCGAGCAGCAGGACGGCCGGATCGTGCACCAGGGCGGTGGCCATCTTGATCCGCTGCTTCATGCCCTTGGAGTACGTCGCGATGTCGCGGTCCTTCGCATCCATCATGTCCACGGTCTCCAGCGCTGCCCTGGCTGCGGCCTTCGGGTCGGGCAGCCGGTGCAGGCGCGCGTTGGCGAGGACGAACTGCCAGCCGGTGACCATGTCGTACATGGCCTCCGCCTCCGGGACCAGGCCGACGCTGCGGTAGATCCCGGGGTGGCGCCAGACGGCCGTCCCGTCCAGGGTGACCGTGCCCGCGGACGGCGCGAGGAACCCGCCCATCATGGCGATCAGCGTCGACTTGCCCGCGCCGTTCGGACCGAGCAGCCCGGTGACGCCGGGGCCGATCGTCATCGTCACGTCGTTGGCTGCGACGACGTTCCCGTACCAGCGGGACACGTGGTCAAGGACAAGGGTGCTCACACCCCACCGACCTTCCGGTAGCGGCGGACGAGGATGGCCAGGCACGCCCCGACCGTTGCGACCGCGAGGGATCCGAACACGAGGGCGCCGAGCGCACCGGCGGGGTAGGTCAGGCCGTTGGCCGGCGTGACGCCGAGGATCCCCACCGCGACCCCGTCGACGAGGGCGAACGGGTCCAGGGCCGGCAGGTAGGACGCAAGCGTCGGGTAGCCCTTCTCGTTCGCGATGGCGATCAGCATCTGGGTGATCCCGCTGACCACGAGCAGCGCCGTGATGATCGCCGCGACGCCCAGCCCACGTCGCGGGGTGAACGCCGCGATCACGAGGCTGATCCCGCTCAGGACGAGCGCCAGGACGGCCACCATGAGGAGGCCCCCGCCCCAGCCGGCCAGCTGCTCACCCACCGGCAGCTTCGCGAGCAGGGCACCGACCAGCAGCAGCGTCTCGGTCGCCACCAGGACCCCGAACAGGGCGATGGCGAGCCCGGCGAGCTTGGCGAGCACGTAGTCGCTGCGCATCATGGGCCGCGACAGGTACAGCGGCATCACTCCGTTCCGGAGGTCGCGGGACACGCAGTAGGGGGCCGCGCCGGCGACGAACAGCGAGATCACCAGCTGCATCGCGCTCGGGTACTGGGTGTAGGAGACCGGTAGCTCGTTCCCGCCGGTCAGCAGGATCGACAGGGCGATGACCAGCGGCGGGACCAGCAGGATGCCGATCAGCGCCCACGGCATGACCTTGGACCTGGCCGGCCGGCCGAGCCCGAAGACCCCACGCACCGTCTCGATCAGCAGGGAGCGCACCACCCAGGCCCGGCCGAGCCGGGGACCGTCGTGGTGCCGGAAGCCGATGTCGTGGATCACGTCAGCGGACATGTGCGCCCTCCTGCTCCGGACGGAAGATCTCGGTGAGGTGGTGGCGGCGGCGCTGCATCCGGACCAGGCCCGTGCCGAGGTCGGCCACCCCGTCGCGCACGGCGTCGATCACCCACTCGCCGGCGAGCTCGACGGTGAACACCTGCGGACCGGTGCCCTCCGCCACCTGGGCGCCGGCCGCGCGGAGCCGGGCGACGAGCTCCGGCCCGCCGTCGGTGACCTCGACCAGCACGACCCCGCTGAGCTGCGTCGCGTCGGCGGTCGAGGTGGACCGCTGCAGCACGCCGTTCTCGATCACGACGAGGTGGTCGGAGATCCTCTCGAGCTCGCCGAGCAGGTGGGAGGTGACCACCACGGAGATCGAGAACTCGGTGCTGATCCGCTGGATGAGCGCCAGCATCTCGTCGCGACCGGCGGGGTCGAGCCCGTTGGTCGGTTCGTCGAGAAGGACGAGCCTCGGGTCGTGCACGAGGGACTGGGCGAGCTTCACTCGCTGCTTCATCCCGGTGGAGTACCCGCCGATGGGCCGGTACCGCTCCTCGTAGAGGCCGACATGTCGCAGCGTGTCGGCGGTGCGCTCGCGTGCGACCTCGGTGGGCAGGCCGGACATCCGCGCCAGGTGCACGACGAACTCGGTGGCCGAGACGTCCGGGGGCAGGCACTCGCTCTCCGGCATGTAGCCGACGACCTGCCGGATCGCCAGGCCCTGCGTCGCGCAGTCCATGCCGAGCACGCTGGCCCTGCCAGAGGTCGGCGGCAGCAGCCCGAGCAGGATCTTGATCAGCGTCGACTTCCCGGCGCCGTTGGCGCCCACCAGACCGACGACGCCCTGAGGCATCGAGACGTCGAGCCGGGACAGGGCCGTGACGGGGCCGAAGGTGCGGGTCAGGCCCTCGACCACGACGGCGGGGCCGCCCGACGGCAACTGACCGGGTGCGCGGTCGGCTGTGAGCGGTTCCATGTGGGTGATCATGCTCCCCCGGCGGAGCGGGCGGTATCAGGTATCACCCTGAGGTGACCCCGAGCGGGTGCGCCGCTCAGTGCTCGCCCTTGATGACGAAGTACGAGCCGCGGATGGTTCCCGCGAGCGTGGACTTCTGCCTCGCGAACCTGAAGCGCGAGGCGAGCTCCTCCGGGACCTCCATCCCGTCGGACAGCTTGAAGCCGACGGCGCGCTTGCCGCCGTCCTCGAGCGCGTACATGACGTTGACGGACAGGCCCGACTCGTAGAACACGTAGGCCATCCGGATCCCGGCGACCTCGAAGCTGGTCGCCTCCAGGGGGCGGGAGGAGATCACGAGGTCGCGCTCGTCCTTGAGGATGCCGTGCACCCAGTCGACGGTCTCGGCCGCCTCGCTCGCCGGCTCGACGGTGAAGCGGTGGTCGTACTTGTTCTTGAAGTAGCGCGCCTCGTTGGCTCGCAGCCCGGCGAGGGCCGGCGCGAGCGGTGCGGACTCGAGACCGGTGGTGGACACCTCGGTGAAGTCGACGACGTAGGGCATGGTGGTCCTCCAGGGTTGAGCCCGACGAGCGGGCCTCGGACTGTCATCGATCTGACGACGCGTCCCGGGCAAGTGTGACGCCCGTCGTCCCCTCGCCCGCTGAGGTCGTCGGTCCGATGGCGAGCACGCCGCGTCGCCTCGGGGAC
>JBBRGX010000021.1:0-28280 GCA_038223605.1 Actinomycetales bacterium
GTTGGTCGTCGTGTCGCACCCATACCTGGTGAGAGCAACACGTCGTGCGGGTGTCGCGACCGGTCGCCACGGATCGTGGCGTTGGGCCCGTCTCGGTCGCCTTCTCGCACACGTGCATGCATCGGGCGCGACGAAGGGACCCGGTGATGAGTGCGGAGGCGACGGGTCGTGAGGTGATGACGATGACGCCGAAGGAGGTCGCCCAACGACTGGGGATCTCCGAGTGGTGGGTGCGCGAGCAGATCCGGCGGGGGCGAGTGCCGCACCTGAGGTTCGGCCGCCACCGGATCGCGCTGCTGCCCGCGCACGTGGACGCGATCATCGAGCTGGTGACAGTGGAGCCGGCGAGGTGGCAAGGGGAGAGCGGAGCCGGTGGGGGAGCGTCAGGGTCTGCCGACGCCACGTCAGGCACGCGGAAGCCTGCGTCAGGCAAGGCGGGCGATGTACCAGGCACCGGTCAGGTGACCTGACCGCGCTGCACCCGACCGAGCGCTCTGTCCGAGCCTACCGACGCAGGCCGCATGTCCAGGGCGACCAGCTGTTCTGATGCCTGGACGGCCCACCCTCGGAGGTCGATGGTCCCAACAGTGGGCGATGCGCCGGGCCAGAGTGGTGACTTGCCCCTCACCGTGCCGCCTCCAGCCTTCCCGCTCGGTCCGAGGAGATCCATGCCCGCCCAGCCCCGCCCGCCCGTCGCTGTCGGGCCTACCCAGCACCAGCTCCCGGCCCGCCGTCCGACCCGAGCCGCTGTCCTTGCCGGGGTGGTCTACGCGGTGAGCCTGGGGCTGTGGTTGGTGCTGCCCTGGGATCGTGGCACGGAGTCGGCCGGTGGCTGGGTGATGACCCTCGGCATCGACCTGACCAGGATCGTCGTCGTCGTCGCGTTCCTCAGCCACTGGCGACTGTGGCGTCCGGCGGGCTTCCGCACGGCGCCCAACTGGAAGCAGATGGTGCCGGCCCTGCCGCTCCTCCTGCTGCCGGCGTTGCCGGCGCTCTTCGGTCCAGGACTGTCCGAGCGGCCCGGGTGGAAGGCCGCGCTCTCAGCCTTCGGCGTCGCCACCGTGGCCTTCGGTGAGGAGGGCATGTTCCGCGGGGTGGTCCTGCGCGTGCTGCTCGCGCGAGGCCTGCGACCGGCGCTGTTCGGCTCCGCGGCACTGTTCGGGCTCATGCACCTGGTGAACCTCCTCAACGACAGCCTTCCGGTCACTGTCGCGGCCCAGGTGATCATGACGTGTGGTATCGGCATCGGCTTCGGAGCTGTCGCGCTGTCCACCGGCACCCTCTGGCCGCTGATCGTCATCCACTTCCTCATGGACTTCGCCAACTCCCTCCAGGCTGCCGCCCCCGCGGAGAGCACCGGGGTCGCGATGGGCGATCTCCTGATCAACGGCGGCATCAACGTGGCGCTGGGTGCGCTGGCCGCCAGCTACGGCCTGTGGCTGCTGCGCCGGCGGAGCGGCCTGATCCGCGAGCTCGCACGTCCTGTGCCGACGACCGACTGACACCCGCCGCGACCACCGGGACGTCACGGGAGCGAACACCGCGCCGACGAGGCCCATGCTGATCAGCGCGAGGCACGGTGGACGTGACCGTGGGAGGCGGCGCGGAGGCTGAGTGCGGCCTGGGCCGCCTTCTCGGCGCTGAACGGGACGACGGGCGAGCTTCCGCGCATTGCTTGAGAGAAGTGCCCGTGAGGGTGTCGGATCGAGCCAGGACCGTTCGTCGTAGAGGTGAGGGCAGCCACCGGGGCCGCCAGATCGAGGAGCAGAAGTGGCGCGATACCTGATCTCATTCGACCGCGGATGGATGACCTTCCCCGAGGAGGACCTGCCCGACGTGGCCACGGCGGCGCATGCGGTGGTCCAGGAGGCGAAGGACGCCGGGGTCTTCGTCTTCGCCGGCGGGATCGGCGACGAGGAGCCGACCACCCTCGTCGCCGTCGACGGGACGGTCACCGAAGGCCCGTACCCGGAGACCAAGGAGATGGTCGGCGGGTTCATGGTCCTCGACGTCGCCACCCGGGCCGACGCCCTCGCGTGGGCCGCGACGATCGCGGTCGCCTGCCGGTGCGCACAGGAGGTCCGCGAGTTCCTGCCCGATCCGCTGGTCGACGAGTGGCTCGCGCGCTGAGACGTCCGCGCACCGACTGATCAAGGAGACGATGAGATGCCCAAGTACCTGCTGTCCGTCTACGGACCCGCCGAGCGCAACGAGTTCAGCGACTACCCCAGCAAAGAGGCCATGCTCCAGGCGTTCGAGGACACGGGAGCGTTCAACGACATGCTCGTCGCCGAGGGCCACTTCGTCTTCGCCGACGGGCTGGAGCAGGCCAGCACCGCCACGGTCGTCGACGGTCAGGGCGATCAGCCGACGTTCACCGACGGGCCGTACCTGGAGTCCAAGGAGCACCTCGGTGGTTTCTGGGTCATCGAGGCCCCCGACCTCGACATGGCGCTGCGCCTCGCCGCAGAGGGCTCGAAGGCCTGCCGTGGCAAGGTCGAGGTGCGGCCCTTCCAGACCGAGGACTCCTTCAAGGCTCTGCTCGAGCCGTGACCGAGCTCGCCGTCGAGGAGGCGATCATCCAGGCCCATCGCCGCGAGTGGGCCCGGGTGGTCGCCGCCATGACCCGGCGCTTCGGCAGCCTCGACGCCGCTGAAGACGCCGCCGCAGAGGCGTTCGCGACCGCCGTCGAACGCTGGCCCCGCGACGGCGTCCCCCAGAACCCCGGTGCGTGGCTCACGACCACCGCCGCTCGCAAGGCCATCGATCACCTCCGCCGGGAGTCGCGCCGCGACGAGAAGCACCAGGAGGCCCAGGTGATCGCCGACGACGACCCTGCTGAGCCGCTGGGTCCGATCGACGACGACAGGCTCCGGCTGATCTTCACCTGCTGCCACCCGGCACTCTCGGCGGACGCCCGGGTCGCGCTGACGCTCCGGATGGTCGGCGGGCTGACCGTCGCAGAGATCGCCCGCGCCTTCCTGGTCCAGGAGGCGACGATGGGCCGGCGGATCACCCGCGCGAAGGCCAAGATCAAGGCCGCCCACATCCCCTACCGGGTCCCGACGACGGAGGACCTGCCTGCGCGGCTCGACGGCGTCCTGGCCGTGCTCTTCCTCGTGTTCAACGAGGGCTATCTCGCCACAGGGCCAGACACGGATCCCCTCCGCACCGAGCTCACCGCGGAGGCGATCCGGCTCACCCGCCTCGTGCGCGAGCTGGTCGACGACCCCGGCGGTGAGGTGACGGGGTTGCTGGCGCTCATGCTGCTGACCGAGGCCCGCCGCCCCGCTCGCGTCTCGACGACCGGCGAGCTCGTGACGCTGGACGAGCAGGTCCGCGGCGCCTGGGACGGCAGCCTGATCGAGGAGGGTCACCGCCTGGTGCGCGAGCGCCTCGCTGCTGTGGCCGCGGGCGGCCCACGTCCCGGCCGCTACCAGCTCCTCGCCGCGATCAACGCCGTCCACACCGACGCCGGCGACGCGCGCGACACCGACTGGTCGCAGGTCGTCGCCCTCTACGACCGGCTGGTACGCATCGATCCCTCTCCGGTGGTCGCGCTCAACCGCGCGGTCGCCGTCGCCGAGCTCGACGGACCCGACGTCGCGCTCGCTCTGGTCGACCGCCTGCCGCTCGAGGGGTACCACGCCTTCCACTCGACCCGCGCCGCCCTGCTACGCCGCCTGAACCGCAGCTCGGAGGCTCGTGAGGCCTACGACCGCGCCATCGCGCTCGCCGGCAACACCGCAGAGGTGGCCTACCTCGACCGCCGCCGCAGCCAGCTCGGCGCGCCAGAGATGGCCTAGTCGCGAGCGGCCTTCGATCTCGCAGCCGGGCGCGTCTGCTGCACCGACAGGTGACGATCGCTCTCAGGCGGCGAGGGTGGAGGCCGGCGACAGGGTGCGCCGACGGGGCTGGAGCTCCAGGCCTCTCCGGCGGACGTCCGGCGCCTCCGGCTCACTCCTCCGCAGCGAGCGGGAGGGAACGGACGCTGCGGAAGTGGCGGGGCTGCCCGTCGACGGGGTCGGTGAAGGTGACCTCGGCCGCGAGGAGCTGGAGGGGCCGGCGGAAGTCGTCGATCGCGACGTCGTGAACGACGGGGTACAGCGGGTCGTCGACGATCGGGATGCCGAGCCCGGCCAGGTGGAGCCGCAGCTGGTGCGTGCGGCCCGTGCGAGGGGTCAGCCGGTAGACCCCGCCGGCTTCCACCTGGCGTTCCAGCTCGACGTACGTCTCGGCGTTGACCGCTGCCCCCGGCACGACCTCGGCGCACCAGGCGCCGCGCTCCTTGCGGATGTGGTTGCGGACGACCGTCGGAAGCTCCAGGTCGTCGCGCAGCGGTGCGAGCGCTCGGTACGTCTTGTCGACGGCGCGGCGCTCGAACGCCGTCTGGTACGGGCCCCGCCACCGGCGTTCGGTCGCGAGCATCAGCAGGCCCGACGTGACCCGGTCGAGGCGGTGCAGCGGCGACAGCTCCGGCAGGTCCAGCTCCGCGCGCAACCGGACGACGACGCTCTGCCTCACGTGCTCGCCGCGCGGGATGGTGGCGAGGAACGGAGGCTTGTCGACGACGACCAGGCGCTCGTCGCGGTGCACCACGTGGATCCGGCCCGGAACCTCCGGCTCGTGGCGAAGGTCGCGGTGGAACCAGATGAACCGCTGTGGAGCGTACGGGTCCTCGTCGTGCACGGTACGACCGTCCTCGTCGACGAAGCGCTCCTGCGCGAGCATCCCCAGCACGTCGACGTGCTCCGGCAGGCGATGCCGCAGCCAGGCCCCCATCGTGGGCCATGGTGCCGGACTCTCTCGCTCGCGGACGGGCGTGCAGAGCCGGGCGGGGGCGAGGCCGTGGCGTGCCGGGAGCGGTGAGCGGGGAGGCACCGTTCGATGGTACGAGGCATGCTCGAAGGACTCCTGAAGGAACCTGCGTCGTGCGCGTCACCAGCAGCGGCTTCGGGACACGCGCCGAGCTTTGCGCGCACGGGTGCGGTTCGTAGAATCCTGGCGTGGGCGTTCTTGATGTGGCACGGATCGTCGCCGGCTTGGTGCTGCTCGTGCTCGGCGGGGAGCTCCTGGTGCGGGGTGCCTCGGCCCTGGCCCGCCGCGTCGGGATCTCCTCGCTCGTGGTCGGACTCACCGTGGTCTCGGCTGCCACGTCGGCGCCGGAGCTGGCCGTGACCATCGGGGCCGTCATGCGCGATGAGCCCGGGCTGGCCGTGGGCAACGTGGTGGGCAGCAACATCGTCAACGTCCTGCTCATCCTCGGGCTCTCCGCACTTGTCCTTCCCCTTGCGGTGAAGCAGCGGCTGGTGCGCTTCGACGTGCCTTTGATGGTCGCCCTGTGCGTCGGGCTGCTCGTTCTGTCTCTGGACGGGCGGATCGGCGCGGTGGACGGGCTGATCCTCTTCTGCGTGGTGGTGGCGCACACGGTGCTGACCGTCGTGGTGAGCCGGCGCGGAGCGACCGTCCCAGCCCATGGTCCAGGTTCGGCCGGGGGACCGTCCTTCCCTGACGTCACCGGTGAGGGCGAGGAGCCGCCTCCGCCGTCGGCCGGCAGGTCACTCCTGCTCGTGGTGCTCGGGATCGCCTTGCTGGTCGCGGGTGCCACCCTCCTCGTCGAAGGTGCGGTGAACATCGCCACCAACCTGGGCGTGAGCAGCCTCGTGGTCGGGCTCACCGTGGTGGCCGTCGGGACGTCGCTGCCCGAGCTGGCGACCTCCATCATCGCGGTGCGCCGCGGTGAACGTGATCTGGCCGTGGGCAACGTGGTGGGCAGCAACATCTTCAACATCGGAGTGGTTCTCGGGCTGCCCGCCCTGATCTCCCTCGAGGGCATTCCTGTCGCCGGTGCAGCGGTGGCCTTCGACATGCCGGTGATGATTGCTGCCTCCCTCGCCCTGCTGCCGGTCGCGTTCACCGGGTTCGCGGTGGCCCGCTGGGAGGGCGCCCTGTTCGTGGGTCTGTACCTGGCGTACACCGGGTACGTCGTTCTCGCGGCAACCGCACACGACGCCCTGGCCGGGTTCACCACCGTCATGGCCTGGTTCGTCCTGCCGCTGGTGGCCGTCACCCTGATCACGTTCACCTCCTACGACCTCGGACGGCGCAAGGGACGTCAGGACTCGGGAGGAACCGCGACCTCTCCCTGACACCGGCGTCCACGGTCGACCGGTCGGCCGGTCGCTGCACCGCCTACCTGGACTGGCGATGTGGTGAGGTGGGACGTCTGATGTGCTTGAGAAGTCTCGAGAGCCAAGAGCCGAGGAGTCATCCATGTCGAGCCACGACCCCACGACCGGCCCCGAAGACCAGAGCGACACCCTCCACCGGGGGAGCTACCGCGAGGTGCTGCGCGTCGGAGAGATCCTGCGCAGGGAGACCGTTGGCGGGATGCTCCTCGTGGGCGCGGCGCTGATCGCGATCGTCTGGGCGAACTCACCCTTCGCGGAGAGCTACTTCGCCCTGCGTGACTACAAGGTCGGCTACGAGCCCTGGCACCTGCGGCTCAGTCTCAGCACGTGGGCGGCCGACGGGCTGCTCGCCATCTTCTTCTTCCTCGTAGGTCTCGAGCTCAAGCGAGAGTTCGTAGCCGGGGACCTCCGCCAGTTCAGCAAGGCCCTCGTCCCGGTGTCCGCCGCCGTGGGCGGCGTCGTCATCCCGGCCCTGGTCTACGTCGCCTTCAACGCCGCCAGCCCGGAGACCGCCGGCGGGTGGGCCGTCCCCACCGCCACGGACATCGCCTTCGCCGTGGCTGTGCTGGCCATCATCAGCTCCCATCTCCCCGCCTCCCTGCGGCTGTTCCTGCTGACCCTGGCGGTGGTCGACGATCTGCTGGCCATCACGATCATCGCCGTCTTCTACACCGACGACGTGAACCTCACCGCACTCGTGCTGGCCCTGGTGCCGCTCGCGATCTTCACGTTCCTGGTCCAGCGCTTCCGGCGGTTCTTCGGTCTGCACGCCTGGGCCTTCTGGGTCGTCCTGCTGCCCCTGGGGCTGGTGGTCTGGGCACTGGTGCACGAGGCGGGGATCCACGCCACGGTCGCCGGGGTGCTTCTCGGCTTCGCCGTTCCGGTGATCCGCAGCCAGGCCAGTGGCGGCCCCGAGGCCGGGCACGGCCTGGCGGAGGAGTTCGAGCACCGCTTCCGCCCCGTCTCCGCGGGCTTCGCGGTGCCGGTGTTCGCGTTCTTCTCCGCCGGCGTGGCCGTGGGTGGCTGGGACGGTCTGACCTCCGCCCTGACCGCCCCGGTGGCCCTCGGCATCATCGCCGGGCTGGTGCTGGGCAAGCCCATCGGGATCGTGAGTGCCACCTGGTTGACCACCAAGATCACCCGCAGACAGCTGGATCCGTCCTTCCAGTGGATCGACCTGCTGGGAGTGGCGCTGCTGGCGGGGATTGGCTTCACCGTCTCCCTCCTGATCTCCGAGCTGAGCTTCGACGAGGGCAGCGTCGAGACCGATCAGGCCAAGGTCGCCGTCCTGTCGGCTTCCGTCCTCGCAGCCCTACTGGCCAGCGGGCTCCTGCGAGCCCGCAACCGGCGCTACCGCGACATCGAGAGGCTTGAGGCCATCGACGCCGACCACGACGCCATCCCCGACGTCCACGAGACCGACGTCGTCCGGGGCGACGGGCGTCCCTAGTAGCGGAGCCTGGGTTCCGACGGTTCGCACGGTGCGGAGACCAGGACGGCAGGAGACCGCCATGCCACTCATCCAGGTCAAGGTCATCGAGAACGTCTTCACCGACGACCAGAAGCAGCAGATCGTCCGGAGCCTCACGGACGCCATGGTGGGTATCGAGGGAGAGAACATGCGTCCCGTCACGTGGTGCGTGGTCGAGGAGGTCCGCAGCGGGAGCTGGGGGATCGCCGGCAACCCGCTCACCACGGCGGACGTCAAGGCGCTTGCGGCGGGCGTCGGCGTCTGACCCGTGCACCCCTGGCCGCGCCGGGCCGGGTGGGCGCCTCGGGCACCTGCCTGCCTGGTACGGCGTCGCACATCCTGAGGGATGGCTTCCCTGGTGTCGGCGCAGTCCGCCCTCGACGCGGGGTCGTGGCAGCTCGCCCGCTCCGAGTTCCTGGCCGTCGCCGAGGAGTCCGCGGATCCTCGCGCCTTCGAGGGCCTGGCCCAGGTCGCCTGGTGGCTCGACGACGGTGAGGTGTGCGTCGGCGCACGCGAGACGGCCTACCGGCGCCACCGGGAGTGCGCTGAGCTGGTCCGGCTCGCGGTGGAGCGCGACGAGCTGCGTGACCGGCTGTCCGAGATCGAATCCGCGATCGTCGCTCAAGTGGTCCGGGAGCGACGGGCAGGTGCGAGCTGGGGCGACGTCGGCCGGGTTCTGGGGATGACCCGGCAGGGCGCGCGTCAGCGATTCGGACACGAGTAGTCCACTGGTTGGACAGCATCGTGCCTGGTCACAGGCTTGCGGTGGCCTGGACGCCCATGTTGGTCGGTGTTCCGCACCCTTACTAGGTGAGGGCAATACGTCGTGCGGGTGTTGCGACCGGTCGCCACGGGTCATGGCGTCGGGCTCACGTTGGTCTCCTTCTCGCACACGTATTTGCATCGGGCGCGACGAATGGAGCCGGTGATGAGCCAGGACGCGATGGGCCGAGAGGTACTGACGATGTCCCCTGAGGAGGTCGCTCAGCGGTTGGGTATCTCGGCGTGGTGGGTGCGTGAGCAGATCCGGCGGGGTCGGGTGCCGCACCTGCGGTTCGGTCGGCGGCGGATCGCTCTGCTGCCCGCGCACGTGGACGCGATCATCGAGCTGGTGACCGTGGAGCCGGCGGGGTGGCAAGGGGACGACGGGGGCGGTGGGGGAGCGTCAGGGTCTGCGGACGCCGCGTCAGGTGACCTGACCGCGCTGCGCCCGACCAGCCGCTCGGCGCGGGCGCACCGGCGCCGACCGCACGTCCAGGGCGATCAGCTGTTCTGAGTGCGCGATCGGGCTTCGCCGGTGGCTCCCGGCGGCGTCGCCCTACCGGCATGCTTGGTGCGTGAGAACGCGAGTCGCCTATGGCCTCAAGGTGGATGACCTCGACGGCGCACATCTGGCCGATGTCATCGCTCTGCTGCTCGGGTTGGTCGAGGACGACGTCGCCACCTTCGAGGCCGACATCCCCGCAACGACGCGCGTCCCCTGGCCGCCGCGCGTGGCCGCCGCGGCCAACAAGCTGCTCGCCGCGTCGTCGAGGCGTCGCCAGCAACCGGGCTACGGCACTACTGGTCTCCTCCGCCGTGGCGACGCAGCCGTGTGGGACGCGTACGTGACGTTTGCTCCCTACGCCTACTGCGCCCCTGCGTCCGACGACCGCGCTCGACCGATCGCAGACGTCAACGACGAGGGCGACAGCGTGTGGTTCGCTCTCACCGCCGAGCAGTACGCGGCCGCGGTGCCACAGATCGCTCCGGCCCGCCTTGAGCCGCTCAGCGAGCGCCAAGGGCCGCTCCGAAGTCTGCTTCGGCGGCGCGCGGGCGAAGAGCCCAGCCCGAGGGCGACGTAGCCAGCGGTCTTGCTCTCGGCCCGGGATGGGCGACAGCGTGCGTATTGCGGGGGATCACGAGCAGCGCCTCGAACGAAGATTGAAGAGGACGGGACTCTTCTGGCTCTTCGCCGATTCGGCATTCCGGGCGGCCCGTCGATCGGCCCTTCACCCGGACGATTCCTGCGTCGGTCACGATCATCACCCGCGCGGGTGGCTAGCCTGCAGGGACATCAACACTCGAGGGGAGTTTGCGATGCCTGAAGAGTCGTGGCACGAGGCGAGGCTGATCCCGACCTCGGGCATCAACGGCGCGGAGGAGCAGGAGCGCCGCGCGACGTCGGCATTGCTCGCCGTGATGACAGCCGTTCGCGAGTACGGGCGGGTTCTGACGAAGCCGCTCGGTGCGCCGGGGGGCACCGTCGAGACCTACATCGAGGTCCCCTTCATCCTGGGCGACCGGCGCCTGTACCCCGACGGGCTGATCCGCGTATCGCGTGGCCAGAACGTCTGGACCGCGCTCGTCGAGGTCAAGACGGGCAGCAACCTCTTGGCCGCCGAGCAGCTCGAGAACTACCTGGACATCGCGCGCGAGCAGGGCTACGAGGCCGTGCTGACGATCTCCAACGAGATCCCTGCCGTCGCCGGGCAGCACCCGACCAAGGTCGACAAACGGAAGCTGAAGAAGGTCGAGCTGCACCACCTCTCGTGGACCCAGGTACTCGCCGAGGCAGTCATGCAGAAGGAGTTCCGCGGCGTGGCGGACCCCGACCAGGCGTGGATCCTCGGTGAGCTGATCCGGTACCTGGAGCACCCGCGCTCCGGCGCGATGGAGTTCGACGACATGGGCGAGCCGTGGGTCGCCACTCGCGAGGCGGTCAAGAGCGGCACGCTGCGCGCCTCTGACAAGGGGATCGCTGAGGTCGCGTCACGGTTCGACGCACTGCTTCGGTACGCGTGCCTGAGCCTGGGCCGCAAGCTCGGCTCGGAGGTCACGCCCGTCCTGTCCCGCAAGGAGCTCGCGGACCCGAGCGTGCGCAACCAGGCCCTCGTCGCCGAGCTCGCCGGCAGCGGCACGCTGTCCGGAGGCATCAAGATCCCGGGAGCGATCGCTCCGATCCTGGTCACCGCAGACCTTCGAGCCGGCACGGTCACCTGTGCGGTCGACGTCGACGCACCGGGCGACGGGCGTCCGACGACGCGCGTCAACTGGCTTGTCCGGCAGCTCAAAGACGCACCGGCCACGCTGCGCCTGGAGTCTCACGCTGCGCACGCCCGAGGTCCCGGCGCCGCCGAGCTGCTGCGCGACGTCCGCGAGGACGCGAACCTGCTGATCAGCGACCCGACGAAGGAGCTGCGCTCGTTCCGGGTTGCCTTGACCAGCGGCATGGGAGCCAAGCGTGGTCGTGGGCGGGGGTCCTTCATCGACTCTGTCCTGGACTCGATCGACACCTTCTACGGGGAGGTGGCCGAGAACCTCAAGGCGTGGTCGGCGAAGCCTCCGAAGCTTCGGTCCGAGGCGGAGGTCACCGGGGAGGACGAAGGGGTGCGCGCGTCGTTGACCTCGACGGCGATCTCGTCGCAGGACGAGGAGTCGAAGCCACGGCCCATGTCGTCGGCGGACGACGGCGAGTAGCACCCCTGCGTTGGAGACGCCGTGTAGGTGGGCGTGCCGGACGGGGCGATCCAGGAGCGCCCGTGACCACGCCCGAGGTAGCTTCCGAGCGTGGGATCTTCGACGCCATGTCTCCAAATCGACGCGGCCGATGTGGCCGATCGCTAGCCTTTCGCTCGGCGATCCTTGCTCGCCCTTGTCGCGCGTTTGCCATGGGGAGGGCAGTTGCTCGGGGAACTACTCGCGGACCTCGTGGCCACCACCATTGGCGGATGGATGGGCGGCGGCCTTGCCGAGCGCCGTCGTCGTCGTCGATCGGCCGCCGACTTCGCCGCGGGCCGTGACGCGAGCGTCCCTGGGTGGGTGCT
This sequence comes from Actinomycetales bacterium, assembly GCA_038223605.1. Taxonomy (GTDB): domain Bacteria; phylum Actinomycetota; class Actinomycetes; order Actinomycetales; family Cellulomonadaceae; genus Actinotalea. The sequence goes on from JBBRGX010000021.1 coordinate 11,469, forward strand.
CGGATCGACCGCCTACTGCAGGCAACCAGGCGGTCTGTTGGTCGTGACGGCAGAGGGCATCCACCACCTCGTTCTCCCCGGGATGCTGAACACCCGAAGGGATCTCCCTGTCGACCGATTTCAGGTCGTCGGGCGGCGCCCACCGGGACCCGGTGACGAGTGCGGCATGCCGGCGACGTGGGTCGTGCTGGATCTCGTCGACGGCCAGACACCGATCAGCATCGCGTGCGACAAGGAGGAGATGGACATCGTCGAGTCCGCTCTCGGTTTGCGAGAGCGCGCTACCCCTGGGCCGTCAGAGCAGAGTGGCGCAGCCGCCGACGGGAGCAGCCTGGCCGGCGATCGCGGCGAACAGGTGGAGCCGAACCCACAGTCGGTGCGTCCGCTGCCTTAGGGCGTGCGTACGCGAGTACGGTCTGGTCCGTCCGTTGTGGCGGGGGACCCTAGCGGGGGAGGAGGGGGCGTGCAGGAGCCAGGTGCCGGATCCGACGCTCCGGCACGTTCCGAGCTTGACCCCTACGCGGTCCTCGGCACCAGCAAGGCTGCAGACGCTCTTGAGATTGCTCGCGCGTACCGGCGTGCACTGCGGCGGACTCATCCGGACATGGGCGGGACGGCCGAGGAGTTCGCAGCGGTCCAGGAGGCGTGGCGGGCGCTGCGCGACCCCGCTGACCACGCCGGCGAAGACGGTGCGCGGGACGAGTGGGCTGTGGGCGGATGGGGCGTGGCGATCGATGAACCCGCCCAGGCCTCGGCCGCCGAACGGTCCACGCAGGGAGGTGCGGCGGGCACCGAACCTGACGACGCAGCAGGCTCCTCTGGTGCGCGGGGCTCGGAACGCGATACCGACCCTGGTGGCGAAGAGACGCAAGGTCCGCGCGATATCGGCAGCCCCTTCGCGCCCGGGGCGATCGAGCTTCCGGAGCCCGAGCTCCGGGCACCGGCCCCCGCTCGGGCCCCAAGGTTCGGAACCGTTGACCGATCCCTGCGGCTGGGAGTCCTGGGCTCAGGACTCGGCTCCATGGCGATCCTGCTCGTCGCAGGCCCTCGCCTAGAGGGGACGGCGCTCGCTGGAGCCGGCTTTCTGGTGCTCTTGGCCCTCTACTCCGTGTTCGTCCAGCGGGTGAACGGTGCCAGGGGCCTGTGGCCCGTGGCGCTGATCAGCGTCGGGCTCGTCGTCTGGATCATCGTGACCTCGTTCAGCACCCTCTCATCGGCTGCGATCCTCTTGTTGCTGTACATGGCCGTCGGCGTCGTGGCCCTGAATTGGCTCTTGCTGCGGAAGGAGCATCGGGCGGAGATCCCGCGGTCCCGGATGAATGCCGCGCGCCGGGTCGGGAGCCGCCTGGACCAGCACCACCTTGCCGCTGAGTGGAATATCTCACGCGAGGCGTTGCGCACTCCCGGGGCGAGGGTCGAGCGGTTGCTCGAGTCCAGCTCAAGAGGTGGTTCCTGGCGGGGAACCTTCGTCGATCCTCAGACCATGCGGACATCCGACAGGAAGTTCGACCGGAATCTCCCGGAGGGGACGTGGGTGGTGTTCGGTGGGACGGGTGAAGTGCTCGCCACGGCACCGTCCAATGCCCCCGAAGCGTGGCAGCGTGTGCTGAAGGTGAAGCGGTGAGCGAGCTCGTCAGGAAGGTCGGGACGCTGGTCCGCCGCCCGCCCCGTGACCTTCAGCCATCGCTCCATCAGGCGGCGACTACGGAACGGGTCGCCTTCGTCGGGCGGCACCTGACCTGGGCCGATCTCCCGGCGCAGACGAGACGGGCGGCGCGCAGGCCGTCGGTCCTTGTCACGGAGGACGTCCAGCGTGATCCGCGGGTGTGGATGGACGGCGGTCGCGCCTACGAGCTCGCTTCGGGATGGCGCGTCTACGAGGATGCGGTCCTCATCGCGTTGGTGCGTCGTCCTCTCCTGCCGGCCGTTGCCGGCTTCCATCGGCCCGCTGGTCCCTGGACGCACCTGCAGGTCCAGACCGAAGAGCTCCGCGGCCCGCTGCGCCGCCGCCGTGGCCTCGTTGCTGTCGCGGACGAGCTGACGGAGCAGCCGCCGGCTCTCCTGGGTGCCGTTCGGGACGAGGACTCCTCGGCTGCCGAGGCGTGGACGTATCTGCCGTCGACCGTCCGGGATGACGCCGAGCGGTTGGTGCCCGAACCTGAGATCTGGTTCGGCCAGATCGTCCAGGGCTCCACGGCACAGGGCCTCCCGCTGAGCCAGAGCGTGCAGATCCTGCGGATGTCCGCCACGCGAGCCGTCGTGGTGATGGCGGACCGCGCGCTGCCGCCACGGGTGGCGGGGGATGTCGACCGGCGTCGGAGTCAGCTCGCACGAACGCCCTGGTTGGTCGAGCAGGTTGGCAGCGACCTCGGCACGCCCGCAGCACGACTGGAGCGCGGGTAGGGGCTCAGGCTGCCGAGCCGCTCGGCCACTGCCGCTGACTCCTGGGGAGGCTAGACGCCGACCGGCAACGTGGGTGTCCCTGGCCCGGTCAGGGACACCCACGCTCGATTTCCGCCCCTACGGCTGTCGCGCCGCGTGCGCCGTGGCCTCTCCCGAGGAGAGGACGATCGTGCCGCCGGTCCGCTCGACGGCCAGCACAGCGCGCAGCTCCCGCAGAGCGGGATTGCCCTCGATCGTGCGGGCGGCGTTCGCCAGCGACCGGAGGGTCGCGATCTCGCCGCGCGCGCGTTCGAGGGAGGCCGCCGCCTCCTGACGTGCGATCGCCACCTGGGCGAAGACTCGCCGCAGCTCCCCGGGGAACGAGAGGTCCCGGAGGTCCGCAGACTCGACGGTCGCTCCGACCTCCGCCCCGGCTTCCCGGATAGTCTCGACGAGCTGCTGCGATGCGTCCGCACGCGTCGCCAGCAGCTCCTCGGCCGTCCGCTGAGCGATCGCGTCACGCACGGCGAGCTGGGCCGCAAGGTAGAGCCGCTCGCTTCCCGCGCCGGGGCCGTCGCCGGACAGCACCCAGCGCAGCGGGTCGGTGACGGTGAACCGCACGACGACGCTGGCTCGCACGCCGACACCGTCGGCGGTGAGGACCTCCTGGCCGGCGATCTTCAGCAGTGACGGGCGCAGGTCGATGAGCGCCAGTGTGCTGCGGCGCTTGCGGTACCAATGACGTCCGGGCGCGAGCACAACAGCCGGCGCGCCAGCCTGGTGCAGCACGGCGCGCTGGAACTCCTGGACGGTCGCCCGAGCCATGGGCCTTCCTTCGACGAGAGCGAGGCCGATCGCCGGGCCGGCGCGAGACGCACGTCGGGGCGCGAGCCGCAAGGACGTGCGTCCGGGATGCGCCGGCCCGACGGCCGGGTTGCGGAGTTGCACCGCGGGCCCTCGGTGACCGAGGACACCTGCTTGACAGGCAGTGCACCGACAATTGGGAAGCCCGGTCCGAAACTGGCCCGGTGCCCCGTGAACAGTGCGCCCGGCGAGGATAGCGGCGACGCACGAGGCCTGTCCCGAGAAAATTGACCACCGCGCGCCTCAGGTCCTGCGGGGGACGACTCCCGATCCCCGAAACAGCCCGCCCAGCGCCCGCCCCGCGGCGTCCGCGGCCGCACGCTGCTGGTCGGGCATCAAGTGCGCGCATGTCTCGGTCGTCGTGGTGATCGACTCATGGCCGAGCCGCCGCTGCAGCACGAACAGGTCGGCCCCGGCCGCGATCATCCAGGACGCGTGGGTGTGGCGGAGGTCGTGCACGCGCGGCCGCTTCGTCAGGCGTGGCGCGTCTTCGTCAGGCTTCCCGTCAGCCTGACGCGGGTTGCACGCCGCGTCGAGCACAGGCGTCTACGTCGTCGTCCAGAAGCGCGAGGACGAGAGCTGCGAGCCCACGGTGTTGGTGAACAGGAGCGCGTCAGGCGCACTGCCGGCGACCAGCGGCAGTAGCACGTCGACCAGATCGTCAGGCAGCGACACCGTCCGTCGCGCCCGCTTCGTCTTCGGCGGCCCGACGTACCAGCGCCGGTCCGCATCACGCTTCCACGCCTTCGTCACCCGCAGCGTCGCGGGCCGCGCCGTCAGGTCGACGTCCCCGGCCGTCAGCGCCGTCGCCTCGCCCCACCGCAGCCCGGTCGCCACCGACGTCAGCACGAGCGGCTGGTAGGACGCCGGCACCTTGTCCAGCAGCAGCACGAACTCGTCCTGCGTCAGCACCGTCATCTCGTCATGCGTCGCCACCGACTTCGGCAGCTCGACCCCGACGCACGGGTTCTCGCCGCGATACCCGAGCTTCACCGCCGTCGACATCGCCGCCGACAGCAGCCCGTGCACGTTGGCGATCGTCTTGGGGGACAGGCCCTTCTCGCTCATCGCCCGCACCCACCCGGCGATGTGCCGGTAGGTGATCGCCGCGACGGGGTACGGCCCGAGCACCGGCGCGATGTGCATCCGCAGCTGCCCCCGGTAGTGCGAGCGAGTGCCCGGCCCGACGCCGGTGAGCAGGTCGATGTGCTCCGAGACAGCGGCCTCGAGCGTCGGCCCCGGCGTCCGCACCGCCTCGGCGATCCGCGCCGCCTCATCGGCGTGCCCGCCGGCAGCCTCGATCAGCTCGCGCGCAGCCCGCGCCTCGCGCTCGTCGTCATACGTCAGCGACGTCTGGCGACCCGTCTCCGGATCACGCCAGAGCACGGCGAACGATCGGGTCCCATCGGCCCGTCTGCGTTCGCGGATGCTTGCCACAACACAAGAAGGCAGCCCTCCGCATCAACGGATGGCTACCTTCCTGTCAACATGACTTGCGTTTCCGCAGGTCACAGGGGTGGAGGTGGCGGGAATCGAACCCGCGTCCGACAGCAGTGAACCAGGACTTCTCCGGGTGCAGTCCGCTAGTAGAGTTTCTTGGCCCCAGCGCTCACGCAGACATGTCGCTGACGGGCCCAGTCACGTAAGAGTCCCTGCAGCCCCCGTGACATGGACTACAAGCAGTGGCTCTCTAGATGACGCCAGGAACTGAAGTGAGAGCTACTTCAGGCTGACGGACCTCGGGACTCGCTCAGGCGGCGAGTGCGAAGTCGGTGCGCGATGTATTGGCACCTATTGGTTTGCAGGGAGCGTTGACGAGATAACCCTGCATCCTCGACCCGCTTCTCCTGGAACGACGACCATCGTCGAAACCGATCACCCCCTGTGCAGTTGTCAACGCTCCGAGCGACCGCGAGCGGCCGTACCGAGCAGCTCCAGCGTAGTCGACAACGCCGCGGGCGTCGCCGGGATTCCGAGGGGTGGGTCGGAAGTCCCCGAAGGACGTCCGGAACGATGGGTAGCCTCACGATCCGTCCCGGTATGTCACAGTTCGCCCGATGGGGGGCGACCTCCCTCACTGCGCTCCGCGGGGATCGGCTTGTGGAGCTGCCCTGGAGTCCACGTGCCCGAAGGCCGTCACCACCAGCAAGGTCCCGCCCTTCGTCATGCGCAGCCGGAACGGAGGGCGGCTCGGTGGCGTCGACGTGCCGTCCTCTGGTCTGCCGTGGTCCTCGTCCTGGGCATCGCGTCCACCGGGGCGTACCTCGCCTGGCCGGACGCCGCGCCTTCCGCTGCCGCGGAGCCTCCCGTCTCGTGCGCGACGCCGGCGCCCCTGACCGTCGCCGTGGCGGCCGAGGACCTCGAGCCCATGACGGCCCTCGCCGCACAGCTCGCGCAGCGTCCGGACGGTTCCAGCGTGCCCTGCGTGGCACTCTCCGTCGTCCGGTCGCGGATCAGCGCCGAGGGTGTCGCCGACGTGCCGGCGATCGCCGGCGCCGTGTTCGGCGGGGTCGGCCCGATGGCGGCGCTCAACGCCGGGGTCGCCGCGAACGGCGCGGCGATCGCCGACCGGACCGCTGTCGCCACGACGCGCGCCGTGCTGGCGATGCCGCGCGCCATGGCCCAGGCCGCGCGATGGGACGCCGGCCCGGTGAGCTGGGGCGCGATCGCCTCGACCCTCCTCGACGCGCAGGCATGGACCAACCTCGGACGCCCGGAGTTCGGCGCCTTCACCGTCTCGCTCGCCGACCCGATGGCGGCCGGTGCCACCGGCGCCGACCTCCTCGGCCTCGCGGCCGGCGTGCTCGGCCAGCCGGTCACGGCGCTGACTGCCGTGAACCTTGCCTCGCCCGAGGTGCAGGGGGCGATGCTCACCCTCGACCGACAGGTGACGCGAGCCGCTCCGGACACCGACGGCCTGCTCGAGGCGCTGAGCTCCGCCGATGTCGCGGGCGAGCTCGTCTCCTCGACCTCCGTCGTCTTCCTCGACGAGAAGTCCGTCTGGGCGTACAACGCGCAGGACCCGGCGACGGCGCTCATGGCGGTGTACCCGGAAGGCGGGGCCGCAAACCTCGACCTCACCTGGGCACGGGTCGACGGGCCGAGCGTCACGGCTGATCAGCGCGCCGCCGCCGAGCAGGTCGGCGCCTACCTGCTGACCAAGGCGGGGCAAGATCTTCTCGCAGCCCACGGCATGCGGCGCGTCGACGGCGCGGCCGCTGATGAGCTCACGGCCGCCCACGGGGTCTCGGCCGAGGACGGCGACCTGGCGCTCCGGCTCCCCGCAGCCGTGCTCGAGGCCTCGGCCGGCGGGTGGCAGCGGCTGAGGAACCCCGGCCGGTTCCTCGTGCTGATCGACGTCTCCGGCTCGATGGCCGATGAGGTCGCCGGCACGGCTCGGACCAAGCTGCAGTTCGCCCAGGACGCAGCGATCCAGGGGATCACGCTCGTCCCGCCGGCCGCGGAGATCGGGCTCTGGGAGTTCTCGACCTCGCTCGCCGGTGCCGAGGGCCATCACGAGCTGGTGTCCGTCGGGAAGGTCAGCAGCCTGGTCGGGGACCGCACGCGGCTCGACAAGCTCATCGACGCCGTCGGCGGTCTCACCCCGCGCACGGACACGGCCCTGTACTCCACGGCCTTGGCCGCCTTCCGCCAGATGCGTGCCACCTACCAGGCCGGTGAACCCAACGTGATCATCCTCATCACCGACGGCAAGGACGACGACCCCGGCAGCATCGGCCTCGACGCCCTGCTCACCGCGATCACGGCCGAGCAGGATCCTGCCGCGCCGGTCCGGCTCCTCACCCTCGCCTACGGCGCCGACGCCGACGCGGACGCACTGGCGCGGATCTCGGCGGCGAGCGGCGGTTCGGCCTTCTCCTCCCCGAACCCCGCGGACATCGGGACCGTCTTCTTCCAGGCGCTCAACGCGGGCTGAGCCTCCCGCGTCCCGCCGTTGACCGGCGCAGCCCTCACGGCCGCGTCGGAACTCGAGTGCGCCCGATCATGGTCGACGGTGCCCGATGTCGGTTATGGTGCGGTTCGACCGATCGGTCCCTGGCTCGCTCGGCGCCCCCGTGCCTTGGCGGCGAAGCCTCCGGGCAGGTCTCCTGACCGAGGAGGACGCGTGAGCGAAGGCCGGCATCATCACGCGTCCTCGCTCCGGCATGCCGCCGGAGCCCGGTCCCGCGCCCAGCGCCGCCGGCGTCGTCGCGTGGCCGTGGCGCTGACCGCCGTCGTCGCCTGCCTCTCTGGCGGTGCCGTCGCCTGGGGCGTGGTCGGGCGCCAGCCGGGCACCCCCTCGGCGTCCGCCAGCGCCTCGGTCGGGTGCGTCGCACCGCAGCGGCTGAGGGTCGCGGCCTCCACCGAGTACGTCGGGGCGCTCACCTCGCTCGCCGACCGTCTGGCCGCTGGGACGGCCGGCCCGGCCGCGCCCTGCATCGACCTCGCCGTCGTGGCCGCGACGGCCGGCGCGGAGGGTTCGAGCAGCATCGGCACCGGCATCGCCGCCGTCCTCGCCGCGCCCGGAGCACTCGCGGGCTTCTCCGCTGCTGCCGCGCAGGCAGGCCTGACGGCGAACGAGCCGACGACGGTCGCGACGACGGTGGCCGTCGTCGCGATGCCGCAGACGCTCGTGGCGGCTGCCGGCTGGTCCCCGACGACAGTCACCTGGTCGCAGATCGCCGCGACGCTCGTCGACCCGAACGCCTGGGCGACGCTCGGTCGCCCGGAGCTGGGCACCTTCACCGTCTCGTTGAGCGACCCCGCCGTCTCTGCCGCGGTGCAGGCGGACCTCGTCGGGCTGGCTGCCGGTGCCCTCGGCCGACCGCTGCCTTCCCTTGCTCCCGAGGACCTCTCCGCGGTCCCCGTGCAGGCGGCGCTCTTCGGCCTCGATCGGCAGGTGACGCGGACCGCAGCGTCCCCTGGTGCGCTGCTCGACGCGCTCACCTCCTCGGACGGTGCCGGCGAGCTCGCGAAGACGACATCGGTCGTCTTCCTCGACGAGCAGTCGGTCTGGTCCTTCAACGCGGCCCGGCCGGCCACCCCGCTCGTCGCCCTCTACCCGCAGGACGGCGCGGTCCGGCTCCCGGTGAGCTGGATGACCCTCGCGGGGGCCGGCGTCGAGCCCGCGCAGCAGGCGGCGGCAACGCAGCTCGGCGCCTACCTGGCCGGAGCCGACGGACAGGCCTTCGTCGGTGAGCACGGCTGGCGCCGGATCGACGGGCAGCCCTCGGCCTCCCTCACCACGGACAACGGCGTCGCTGCCCAGGTCACGGCCGAGCCGGTCTCCCAGGGCACGGCCACCGTGCTCGCGATCGCGACCGGTGGCTGGAAGCGGATCGAGCACCCCGGCCGGTTCCTCGCCGTGCTCGACGTGTCCGGCTCGATGTCCGAGGTCGTCCCCGGCACGGGACGCACGCGGCTGCAGTTCGCCCAGGATGCGGCCGTCCAGCGGATGTGTGCCCTGCCTCGTGGCGGTCAGGTGGGCCTGTGGGAGTTCTCGACGAAGCTCGACGGCGACCAGGACTACCGCGAGCTCGTCCCCGTCGGGAAGATCAGCGCCGTCCTCAACGGGCGCCCACGGCTCGACGTCCTCACCGACGCCGTCAACGGGCTGGTCCCGCAGGCCGACACGGGGCTCTACGACACCGTGCTGGCTGCCTTCCGGTCGATGCGCACGTGGTACCAGCAGGGCGAGCCGAACGACATCGTGCTGGTCACCGACGGTCGCAACGACGACCCAGGAAGCATCGACCTTCCGACGCTCCTGGCGACCATCGCCGCGGAGCAGGACCCGGCGAACCCCGTGCGGGTGCTGAGCATCGCCTACGGCACCGATGCCGATCTCGACGCGCTGACCCAGATCGCGACCGCCACCGGTGGGGCCGTCTACGACTCGCCCAACCCCGCAGCGATCGGGGCGGCCTTCTTCCAGGCGCTCGCGGGCCGCTGAGGGCCCGTCACCTGGCCAGGAGGCGCTCGACCAGCCGCCGGACGCCGGCATCGTCACCGACGGTGCCATCTGTCGTCACGGCGAGCATCCGCGCGGCGATCGTGAGCCCGACGAGCGCGAGCGCGGTGTCCCTGTCCTCCTGGTCGGCGCTGCCGGCGTCCTGCGCCGGACGGTCGGTGCGGACCGCGCGCGCGGACCGCACCCGCGCGGCGACCCGCTCGAGCTCGCTCTCGAGCTCGGGGCGGAGCGCTGCGCGGTCCTGCTCGTTGCGGGCCGCATGACCGAGGGCCTCGGCCGCCAGCAGCGCCGAGGCGGTGGCCCCGTCGGCGGTTCCGGCTTCGTCCGCCGCCGCCTGCTCCGACGGGGTCAGCGGGGGGACGGGAAGGAGGCGTCCCTGCGCGGCCTCACGCTGGACGAGGGTGGCGAAGAGCTCCGACTTCGATGCGAAGTTCGCGTAGAGGGCACCCTTCGTGTAGCCGGCCTCGGTGGCGACGTCGCCGACCGACGCACCCTCGAACCCGCGGGCAGCCACGATGCGCGCCATGGCGTCGAGCAGGTCCGTGCGGGTCTGGTCGGCACGCTCCTTGCGGCTGGGAGGGGCGTGGGACCCGGCCCTGGCGACGCTCTCCGACGCTTGCGCGAGGCCGCGTGACGCCTCGCGCATGCCCTCGGACACGGCGCGGCCGACGTCCTCCGAGATGGCCCCCATCTGGTGCCCGAGCAGGCGGGTCAGGGCGGCTGTCGCATCGGCCAGGGCGCGGGTCGCCGAGGCGACGGTCTCGTCGCGGTCCTTGTTCTCTGGGTTGCTCATGGTGAGAGTCTACCAATGCGTACCGGTAGGTATCAACTCTGGAGCGGACGGGATCGTGCGTGACGCACGTCCGGAGCACCGAGAATTCGCTATTGGCGTACCTATGGGAACCTGGTAGCCTCCGCTGGTCAGTACCGAACGGTACGCGAAAGGATGAACGATGGAGGACGGAACGCTCCGCATCAGGGGGCTCCGCAAGAGATACCGCGGCCGTCGCGGTGCCCTGGCAAACGACGGTGTCGACCTGGATGTCGCCCCGGGCAGCGTGGTGGGGCTGCTCGGCCACAACGGATCCGGCAAGACGACGCTCGTCAACCAGGTCGTCGGCATCGTCCGGCCGGACGAGGGCACGATCCATGTCGACGGCATCGACGCCATCGCCCGTCCCGACCTCGCGCGAGCCCTCGTCTCGGTGCAGGCGCAGGCGAACGTCCCCATCACCGGGCTGTCACCGCGACAGGCGATCGAGCTCGTCGGGCGGATCCGTGGCGGAGATCGGCGTGCGGTGACCCGCCGCACCGAGGAGCTCCTCGACGCCCTCGAGCTCGGACCGTGGGCCGACACCCCCGCGCAGAAGATCTCCGGCGGGATCGCCCGCCTCACGGCCTTCGCGATGACGACGGTCGTCCCTGGCCGGCTCGTCGTGCTGGACGAGCCGACGAACGATGTCGACCCGGTCCGCCGACGGCTGCTGTGGTCGCGCATCCGGTCCCTCGCCGACGAGGGGGCGGCGGTCCTGCTCGTCACGCACAACGTCCGGGAGGCCGAGCGCGTCGTCGACCACCTGGCGATCCTCGACCAAGGGCGCGTCGTCGCGTCCGGGACGCCGGGCGAGCTCACCGCGCCCGTCCGGGACGCCCTGACCGTCGAGCTCGACCTCCCCGAGGGCGCTGCTCCCGACTGGCCGGAGATGGCCACGCCGGTGAGCCGCACGCGGCAGCGCGCCGTCGCGACGGTTCCCGCAGCTCATGCCGCCGCCGTCGTCTCCTGGGCGCAGTCCCGCGTCGCGGCGGGATCCCTCGAGCGGTACGCACTCGTCCCCGCCTCGCTCGAGGACGTCTACCTCACGCTCGTCGGCGCGGAGCACGATGCGGCAGCGAGCGAGACCGCCGGCTCCCGCACCCCGCAGGAGGTCCCCGCATGAGCCGCGTCCGCAGCGCCGCGCTGCTCGCCCAGTGGCAGCTGCGCCGTCAGGCGCAGTTCATGCCGCTGATGATCGTCGTCCAGGTCTTCCTGGCCGTGGCGACCGTCATCGGGTACGGGATGCTGGTCGGCGACCCGAGCCCGCAGGCCGCCCTCTTCCTGGCGACGGGCGCCCCGACGATCACCCTGATCACCGTCGGCCTGGTGATGACGCCGCAGATGGTCGCCCAGGCGCGCACGGAGGGCTCGCTCGACTGGATGCGCACGCTTCCCGTGCCTCGTTGGGCCTTCCTCGCCGCCGACCTCACCGTCTGGACCCTCATCGCGCTGCCCGGAATGGTGCTCGGGATCCTCGCCGGGGTGGTCCGCTACGACGTGCACCTGTCCCTCGCGCCATGGCTGGTGCCGGCGGCCCTGCTCGTCTCGTTGACCTCGGCCGCCGTCGGCTACGCGATGGCCAACGTGCTCCCCCCGCAGGTCGCGATGCTGATGACGCAGGCCCTCGTGTTCATCGTGCTGCTGTTCTCGCCGGTCAGCTTCCCGAGCGAGCGCCTGCCGCACTGGTTGCAGGAGGTGCACTCCTGGGCGCCGATCGAGCCGATGGCCCAGGTGGTCCGCGCCGGCCTCGCGCACGACAGCTTCACCGTGCCCGGTCGCTCGATGGCTGTGCTCGCCGTCTGGGCGGCGGTCGCGGTCGCGGGCGCCATGGCTGCGCTGCGCCGCCGGGCGTGAGCAGGTCGGCGCGGGGCACGGTGGCCGCTCACCAGGAGCCGCCGCCACCTCCGCCGCCGCCGCCGCCGGAGAACCCGCCACCACCGAAGCCGGACGAGCCCGAGGACCCGGGAGTGGGAGCGGAGACGGCGGAGTCCGCAGCGGAGGTGAAACCCGCGAGGTCGCGGTCCAACGTCCCGGCGGAAGCCCAGAAGCCGCCGTAGCCCCACGAGCCGAGGTACCAGGACGGAGTCGGCAGCTCGGTGCCGCGCGCGGCGAGATCGGCGAACACCCGGGCCCAGCGCTGGGTCAGGTCGAAGGCGATCGCGAACGGCAGGTAGCGGCTGAAGAGGTCCTCGCCCTCCTCGAAGCGCAGCTGCTCGGCCTCGGCCGTCGCCAGGTACAGCCGGAAGCCCTGCGCCTGGGCCAGCACGGCCGACCCGGCAGCTGTGCGTGCCGGGGCCATCCCGGTCGTCACCAAGGTGACCAGGCCGACAGCGACGAGCCCGAGGCCGACCGGGGCGAACGAGGTCGCCTGCGCGAGAACCGCCGTGAGCAGGCCGCCGGCGACGATGAGCGCGATACCGCGTCCGGCCCAGCGACCCCGTGCGGTCTGCGGGTTGCTGCGGAACCAGCCACGGTCGGTGACGTCCTCGTACAGCAGCCCCTGGATGCGCTTGAGGTCCGCGGAGAAGGTCGTCCGCAGCTCGGAGAGCGTCGTCTGCTGCGCCCCCCGGAAGAGCTGGCTGACCAGGACGGCCTCGTAGGGGAGCAGCCCTGCCGGGTCCTTGCCGGTCCACACGAGCCGCCAGTCCTTGTTCGGCTCGGTCAGCTGCTCGATCAGCAGGTAGCCGCGGACCGCGAGGTCGACGATCGTCGAGGTGACGTCGCGGGTGTCCGCCGTCTCGTCGACGAGCGTCCCGAGCTGGCCAGGGTGCAGGCCCTGCGGCGGGGTGAACTGGACCGTGACGGGAGCCCGCTGCCGGGCGCCGACCGCGCCGTCGGCCCCCGCCACGGGGCTGAGCCCTGGCGTCAGGCCGAGGTAGGCCTGGTCTCGTCCCTGCTGGCGGGCGCGCCGGATCGTGAGGCCCGACCCGATGAGGGCCACCAGGCCCGCGAGCCCGACGTTCCACGGGTTCGGGGTGAAGGGGTTGCGCGTGGCGGGGCCGGTGCCCGTCGACGCGTCGACCGTGTAGACGTTCGCCCCCGCGAATGCTCCGGCCGGGAACGCCGCGACGACGGTCAGCTGCTCGCCTGGCTGCAGGGACCGCTGCGTGTAGGTCACCGAGGCGCCGGGTGCCGGAGCTCCGTCGCAGGGCGAGGCGGCGCCCGCCGATCCAGCGAAGCAGGTGGCCCTGGTCACCGGTGCCGGTCCCACCACGGTGACCGAGACGTCGTTGAGCGGCATGTCCCACTGGTCGCCGGTGGCGTTGAGGTACAGCTCGTCGTGGTCGAGGGCCCCGGAGGGGAAGGCGAACCCTGCCGGGTTGACCCAGCCGTCGACGACGTAGCCGATCCGGTAGGTGTGCACCCCGCTGACCGTGGTGTCAGCATCGCCGATCCGCAGGTCGAGCTGAGCCCCGAGGTCCGTCACCTGGACCGACGCCGGCGCGTCTGGGCTGGTCGCCGTGACGTCGCTGATCCGGTAGACGCGGTCCTTGGTGGTGTCGTAGCCCTGGCGGGTCATGACGTGCAGGAAGGGACCGTGCCGGCCGTTGTCGCCGAAGTCCATCGTCAGGTCGAGGACGACCGTCGCCCGACCCGTGGTGTCGAGGGTGATCGTCTCGGCGTAGCTGACGACCGACTCTGCGCCGGCCGCCGACGCCGGGAGCGCGGGACTCAGCAGGGCGAACAGGCAGGCCGCGGCGGTCACGACGACGCGCGTCCTGAGCCGTGCCCCCGACAGTCGACTGGTCGTGCTCACCGCTGGCGCCGCAGGCTCATCGCAGCCTGGGCCTCACGATTCTCCTGCTGCTCACGAAGGGTGTTGCGCTTGTCGTACTCCTTCTTGCCCCGTGCGAGGGCGATCTCCACCTTCGCGCGGCCGTCGACGAAGTACAGGCTCAGCGGGACGATCGTGTGCCCCTTGGCCTGGGTCTCCCTGGCCAGCTCCTCGATCTCGTGCTTGTGCAGCAGGAGCTTGCGCTTGCGACGCGGGGCATGGTTGGTCCAGGTCCCCTCGGTGTACTCGGGGATGTGCACGCCCTCGAGCCATGCCTCACCGCGCTCGATGCTGCCGAAGCCGTCGACGAGCGAGGCGCGGCCGGCCCGGAGCGCCTTGACCTCGGTGCCGGTCAGCACGATGCCCGCCTCGAACGTGTCGTCGATGTGGAAGTCGTGTCGCGCCTTCCGGTTCGACGCGACGAGCTTGCGTCCCGTCTCCTTGGCCATGGGGCAAGGCTAGGCGATGCGACGCCCGGCGTTCACCGACAATACGCAGCGGTCACTTCGCGATGAGCGGCCAGGGGTCGACGGTGGCCCCGTTGACGTAGACCTCGAAGTGCAGGTGGCAGGCCGCAGAGGTGCCGGTGTTGCCCGAGTAGCCGACGAGCTGGCCCTGGGAGACCTTCTGCCCGGCTGACACGACGGAGCTCGTCAGGTGGTTGTAGCTCGACATGAGCGACTTGCCGTTCCAGTAGCCGTTGTTGACCATCACCTGGTTGCCGTACCCGTAGCGGAGCTGAGCCCACTGGACGGTCCCGGCGGCTGCCGCGAAGACCTTCGTGTTGCAGTAGGTCCGCAGGTCGGTTCCCGCGTGCAGGCGCCAGATGTGCAGGATCGGGTGGAAGCGCATCCCGTAGTCGGAGGTCTTGTAGATCGGGTTCACCGATGTCGGGTTGATGAACGGCTGCGAGTCCGTGGAGCCGATCGGGGACTGGCCGGCCGCGGCGCGCGCCGCCTCCTGCTCGGCGACGATCGCCTTCAGGTCGGACTCCAGCTGAGCCTGCTGCGCGGCGAGCTCGTTCTCCTGAGCGAGCTGGTCGGCCTTCTGGGCCTCGATCGCCGCCGTCTTCGCCGTCTGCTCGGCGAGCAGCGCGTCGACCTGGGCCTTCTGGTCGGCCGCTGCCTTCTTGGCCGCGTCCGCCTCGACGACCTTGGCGTCGGCCTGGGCCTTGAGCTCGGCCACCCGCGTCTCGACGGCTGCCTGCCGCGCCGCCGCGTTGCGGTTCGTCGCGACGATCTGCTCGACCTCGCGCAGGGCCTGGGTCTGGGTGCGCAGGGCCGTGGCCGCGAGGGCGGACTGCTGGATGTAGTCCTCGGTCGAGGTGGAGTCCAGCACCACCGTGAACGACGTCGTGGCCAGGTCGCCCTTGTAGGCGTCCCGTGCCATCTGGCCGATCGCCGAGCGCAGGTCGAGCGCCCGACTGGTGCCCGCCTGGATCTGCGTGCCGAGCCGCTCGGCCTCGACCACTGCCGCGTCGAGCTGCTGCTGGATGAGTGCAGCCTCGCGCTGGACGGTCGCCAGGTAGGTCTCCGCATCGGCGAGCTGCTGCTGGGCGATGGGGACCTGCGCCGCGATCCCCTGGAGCTCGGCGTAGGCCTGGACGAGGGCGGCGGAGGTGTCCTCGAGCTCGCTCTGCAGCTCGGACATCGCCTGGTCGATCGCCGACTGCCGCGCCTGGTTCTGCTTGCGCAGGTCGTCGTACTTGTCGGCGGAGCTCGGCAGAGCGGCGCCGGTCGTCAGCACCAGGAGGCTGACGAGGAGGGCGACGACGGCCCGCACGCTGCGTCTCATCGTGATCACACCTTCGTGTATCGGCTGAGGGAGACGGCCGAGGAGATGCCTGCGAGGAGTATGGCCACGCCCACCAGTGCCGGCGCAATGGTCCAGACGGCGTCGGTGCCGATGTACGGCACCCAGGTGACCGAGGAGGCCAGCCAGTCCTGGACGAGGTAGCGCACCCCGAACCAGAGCCCGGTGACGGCCATCGCTGCGCCGATCGTCGCGGCGATCGCCCCCTCCAGCATGAACGGCAGCTGGATGAAGAGGTTCGATGCACCCACCAGCCGCATGATCCCCGTCTCGCGGCGCCGGCTCAGCGCGGACAGCCGGATCGTCGTGGTGATGAGCAGGACGGCCGCGAGCAGCATGACCGCAGCGAGACCGACGGACAGCAGCGTCGCGCGGTTGAGCACGAGGATGATCGGCTCGATCACCTGGCGCTGGTCACGGACCTCCTCCACGCCCTGCCGGCCGGTGAAGTAGTCGTGGATCACCTCGTACGGCTGCGGGTCGATGAGGGCCACCCGGAAGGAGGCCTGCATCTGGTCGGCCGTGACGCCCTGCGCCCACCACTCGTTGGCGAAGCGCGTCTCGAAGGAGGCGAAGGCCTGGTCCTTCGTCTCGTAGTACGTCTGCTTCACGTACGGCTTGAGGGCGTCTCCGTCGAGCTCGGCCTTGACCGTGTCGATCTGCTCGGCCGTCGCCTCGCCGTTCGCGCAGGTCGGGGTGTCGGAGTTCGTCGGGCACAGGAAGATCGAGACCTCGACCTTGTCGTACCACTCGTCCTTCATCTGGTTGATCTGCAGCTGGAGCAGTGCGGCCGCACCGACGAAGGTCAGCGAGATGAACGTGACCAGGACGACGGAGATGGCCATCGAGAGGTTGCGGCGCAGGCCGACGCCGATCTCGGAGAGGATGAACTGGAGTCTCATCGCGCGCCCCTCAGCGATCCGAGCCGTACACGCCACGGGACTGGTCGCGGACGACCTGGCCCGAGTCGAGCTCGATGACGCGCTTGCGCATCTGGTCGACGATCTCGTCGTCGTGGGTGGCCATGACCACCGTCGTGCCGGTGCGGTTGATCCGGTCGAGCAGGCGCATGATCCCGACGCTGGTGGTGGGATCGAGGTTCCCGGTCGGCTCGTCGGCGAGCAGGATCGACGGCCGGTTGACGAAGGCGCGCGCGATCGCGACGCGCTGCTGCTCCCCGCCGGAGAGCTCGTG
>JBBRGX010000022.1:0-27936 GCA_038223605.1 Actinomycetales bacterium
GGCTCGGGCTGCGCGGTGGTCGCCATGGCCCACACCTCGCCGATCACGCGCGTCACCGTGTCCAGCACGTCCCACCTCCGGTGCGCAGCCAACCACAGACAGGGCCGTCACCGGGCCGTCTCCTCCCGCTGCATGGCCGGAAGGCCATCGTTCGCCGCGGTACCCGACAGGAGCGAGGCATTCAATTACGCGGTTGAATACATAGCAGCGAGCCCTGCGCCGAGCTCCGGCGCATCGTCCGGCTCGGAAGCACGAGTCTGACCTGCAACGCTGCTGTGCTCAATCGCTAAGTTGAATGCGAGAGCCGGGTTCTGCCACAGACGGTTCGTCGTCCCCCTCGTCCACAGCCGGCTGAGGCACGGACGTCGCCCACCCGCACCACGATGCCCGGCGCGACCCTTCTCGCGCCGGGCATCGTGGCCGCCCACCGGCCGCGCGGCCGGGATGTCCCTGGTGCCGAAGCGGTCAGGGCATCAGGATGCCGTCGATGACGTGGATGACACCGTTGCTGGCCTCGACGTCCGTCGCGGTGACGTTCACGGTGTTGCCCTGGGCATCGGTCAGCGAGACCTTGTCGCCGTCGACGTTGATGGTGAGCTCGGCGCCGTTCACGGTCGCGACCTTCTGCCCATCCATCGTGAGGACATCGGCAGCCATCACCTTCCCGGAGATCACGTGGTAGGTGAGGATGCTCTTGAGATCACCCATCGGGTCCGCGAGGAGCGTGTCGAGCGTGCCCGCCGGGAGCGCGGCGAACGCCTCGTCGGTCGGCGCGAAGACGGTGAAGGGGCCGTCGCCCTTCAGCGTGTCGACGAGGCCGGCAGCGGTGAGTGCGGTGGCCAGCGTGCTGAACTCACCGGCCGCCACGGCGGTGTCGACGATGTCCTTGTCCATCATCGCCTCGGAGGCCGAGGTGTCGGCGGCGGGAGTGACGGTCTCGGCGGTATCCGAGGTGCTGCAGGCGGCGGTGGCGAGAGCAAGGGCGAGGACGGCGGTCACAGAGAGGATGCGTCGCATCGGGGTGGTCCTTTCGGCGAGGTGCGGCTGACCTGACACCTGCTCTACGGCCGGGACCCTCGCGCTGGATGCACCCGCACCTGGATGCGGGTCCACGGCATGCCTCCGAGGCTGCCCGCGAGCGGCCGACCTCTCGGACGTCGCCCCACAGGGACTGGTGCCAGGATCGCCGCATGCCACGTATCGAGGACTACGCCCTCATCGGAGACCTTCACACGGGCGCCCTGGTCGCGACGGACGGCTCGATCGACTGGCTCTGCCTGCCGCGGTTCGACTCGCCGGCCTGCTTCGCTTCGCTGCTCGACACCCCCGAAGCCGGGCACTGGTCGATCGCCCCGGAGCAGGGCGGGACGTGCACCGGCCGCCGCTACGTCGAGGACACCCTCGTGCTCGAGACCGAGTGGGTCACCCCGGAGGGCACGGTCCGGGTCATCGACCTCATGCCACCTCGCGGTCACGGCGTCGACGTCGTGCGCATCGTCGAGGGAGTGAGCGGTGCCGTCCGGATGCGGTCGACACTGCGCCTGCGCTTCGACTACGGCCGGGTGGTCCCCTGGGTCCGGCACCAGCCCGGCCTGATGATCGCGGTGGCCGGGCCGGACGCCGTGCGGCTGCACACGCCGGCGCCGACCCGCGGCAAGGACTGGGCGACCATCTCCGAGCTCACGGTGCGGGCCGGGGACCGGGTCCCGTTCGTCCTCACCTGGCACCCGAGCCACGAGCACGCGCCGGCGACCGTCGACCCCGAGGCCGCACTGGCCGCGACGATCGAGCTCTGGTCGGGCTGGGCGCGCAGCGGCACCCCGGTCATCGGCCCGTACCGCGAGTCGATCACGCGCTCGCTCCTCACCCTCAAGGCCCTCACCTACCAGCCGACGGGTGGGATCGTCGCCGCGTTGACGACCTCGCTCCCCGAGCAGATCGGCGGGCCGCGCAACTGGGACTACCGCTACTGCTGGCTGCGCGACGCCTCCTTCACGCTGCAGGCGATGATCTCCGCCGGGTACCTCGCCGAGGCGCGGGCCTGGCGCGAGTGGCTGCTGCGGGCCGTGGCCGGGAACCCTGCCGAGCTGCAGATCATGTACGCGGTGGACGGCAGACGGCGCCTGCCGGAGGCCGAGCTCGGCTGGCTCGCCGGTTACGAGGGCTCCCGGCCGGTCCGCACGGGCAACGCCGCCTCCGAGCAGCTGCAGCTCGATGTCTGGGGCGAGACCCTCGACGGGCTCTCCCTCGCGCGCGAGCACGGGATCGGCGCGCGGGACGACGCCTGGGACGTGCAGACCGCCCTGATGGAGCATCTCGAGGGCGCGTGGGAGCAGCCCGACAACGGCCTGTGGGAGGTGCGGGGAGCGCGCCGTCACTTCACGCACTCGAAGGTGATGGCATGGGTCGCCGCGGACCGGATGTCCCGCGCCGTCAGGAGCCACCCGACGCTGCACGGCCCGGCCGAGCGCTGGGAGGCGATGCGCGAGACCATCCACGCGGATGTGCTCGCGCACGGCTTCGACGAGGGCCGGGGCTCGTTCGTCCAGTCCTACGGCGGGACGGCGCTGGACGCGAGCCTGCTCCTGATCCCTCGCGTCGGCTTCCTGCCGGCGAGCGACCCCCGCGTGCGGGGCACGCTCGCAGCGATCCAGCGTGAGCTCACCGTCGACGGGCTGGTCAGGCGTTACCAGACGGCCGAGTCCGACGACGGGCTGCCCGGCGGTGAGGGCCTGTTCCTCGCCTGCTCCTTCTGGCTCGTCGACGCGCTCCACCTCGACGGCCGCCGGAGCGAGGCGAGCAGACTGTTCGAGCGGCTGCTCGCCCTGCGCAACGACGTCGGCCTGCTCAGCGAGGAGTGGGATCCCGTCGCCGGCCGCCAGCTCGGAAACACCCCGCAGGCGTTCAGCCACCTCGCGCTCGTGACCAGCGGGCTCCAGCTGCACGCCGGTCGCGCTCACCGCAGCGACGAGACCATCGATCACGCCGCGGGCTGAGGCCGGCATACGAGCAGGGACCGGCGCACCGTCGGAATAACCGGCATCGCGACGACCTTGCTGCCCGTGGTGACCCGCACGTCCCACTCCCCACCTGGAGGCCCCTCATGTCCGGTACGACCCCCACCACCATGCGCGCGATGACCTACGAGCGGTTCGGCGGCAACGAGGTGCTGGGCCTCACCGAGCAGCCGCTGCCGAAGGTCGGCCCCGGAGAGGTGCTGGTCCAGGTGCGGTCGGCGGCGGTCAACCCGGTCGACTGGAAGATCATGACCGGTGGTCTCGACGGGCTGATGGACACCGTCTTCCCCGTGGTCCCGGGCTGGGACGTGGCGGGCGTCGTCGTGCACGTCGGCATCGACACCCCGGAGATCAGCCTCGGCGACGAGGTCATCGCCTACGCGCGCAAGGACGTGGTGCACGGCGGGACCTTCGCCGAGTACGTCTCGGTGCCCGTGCGGATGCTCGCCCCCAAGCCGCTGTCGATGAGCTGGGACGAGGCCGCCGGCCTCCCGCTCGCCGGGCTCACCGCTCTGCGCGTGCTCACCCTCCTCGGGGTCCGCGAGGACGAGACCCTCCTGGTGCACGGGGCCGCCGGAGGCGTGGGCTCGCTCGCCGTCCAGATCGCCCGCAACCTCGGCGCCCGCGTCATCGGCACGGCATCCGAGCGGAACCACGCCGCCCTGCGCGCGCTCGGCGCGGAGCCCGTCACCTATGGCGACGGCCTCGCCGACCGGGTGCGAGCGCTCGCCCCGACGGGCGTCGACGCGGTCGCTGACTTCGTCGGCGGCGTCGTGGACGCCACGACGGCCGTGCTGCGGGAGGGCGGCCGGCACGCCTCCGTCGCCGACCCGGCAGCGCTCGGCGCCGGCGGTGCGTGGATCTGGGTCCGCCCCGACCGGGCAGCGCTCATCGAGCTGTCCCTGATGGTCGACGCCGGCGACCTTCGGGTCCCGGTCGCGCGGACGTTCGCTCTCGCCGATCTCGCCGAGGCCTTCGACCTCAGCCGCGAGGGTCACACCGCAGGGAAGATCGCCGTCCGCGTCTCGACGGATGAGGGCTCTGCCGGGGCCTGAGCGTCCGGGGTGCTGCGGACCGAGCGACGCAGCGCAGACTCCGCCGGCACGGCCGTCCTCAGTCGCGCCGCAGTCCCCACCGTGACCTGTGGTGCGCGCCGGTGTCGGCGGGCTCGGGGTCGGACTCCCCCGCCGGGTGGTGCAGCGCGACCGGGAGGACCTGGTCACCGTCGTCGAAGGGGATCCGGCGGATGAGGTGCTCGGCGAGCCGGGACACGGTGTCCAGATCCTGCGTGAGGACGACCTCCAGGACGGAGTCGCCCGGTACCGGCCGGGTGCCGACCATCCCGACCGCCATCGTGTCGGTGAGGACGACCAGGAAGGACTGGCGGGCGAGCGGATCACCCCGGGGGACGGCGACGTAGCGGACCCCGGGCAGGTCGACGGCGGGCTCGTCCGCACCGAAGTACGCGCAGAGCACCGCGGCGTCGCAGAGCTGAGGCAGCGGATCGTGGAGCAGCATCGCGTCGAGCGGCTCGCCGCCGCCCTGCCCCACCAGGACGACGGGGCGCGTTCCCGCCGCCAGCGCCTGCCGGATGAAGAACCCGCCGATCTGGAGCATCGCCTCGCGGGTCATCCGCTGGGACAGGTTCTCCTCGACCACCTCGCGCGGAGAGTCGACCGGCCGGACCTCACGCGAGGAGCCGATGAGCGGGACGACGGCGCGCGGGGCGGCGAGCGGCCCGACGATGGGCCCGGGCGCACCCAGGTGGTACCCCTGGCCGACGGTCGCCCCGAGCGCCCGCGCGAACTGCATGTCGGCCTCGGACTCGATGCCCTTGACGACGAGCGTCGCACCGGAGCTCTCGACGTACTTCAGCAGCGGACCGACCGCCGGGGCGAAGTCCCCCGGCTCGTCCTGGCGCAGCATCCGCATGTCGAGCTTGACGACATCGGCGGACACGAGCGGGAGCACGGACAGGCAGCCGGGGCTCGAGGCCACGTCGTCGACCGAGATGCCCCAGCCGAGCTCGCGAGCCCGGTCGACGGTGGCGAGGACGCCGGCCGGGTCGGCGGCGAGGGCGGTGTCGTTGACCTCGATGAACACCCGCATCGACGACTCGGCGCGGGCCACGATGCGCTGGATGTCCGGCGGGCAGCGGTCCAGGTGCAGGCCAACGGACATGTTCACGAAGAGCGAGGTCGACGGGGGCGCGCCGGCGCTGGAGAAGCCCTCGAAGGCAGAGCCGAGACAGACCCAGTCGAGCTCCGCCTCGAGCCCGGCGACGGCGGCCTGGCCGAACAGCGCAGTCGCCGAGGCGAAGGGCGATCCCTTCGGACCGCGGCTGAGGGCCTCGAAGCCGACGACCTCGCCGGTCACCAGGTGCACGAGCGGCTGGAAGACGCTCGTGACCTGACGGCTCTCCAGGAGCGCTGCGAAGGTCGCCGCGTCGGCACCGTCGCGCGCCATGGTCACCGTCTCGCCGGTGATCTCGCCGGTCGTGAGCACGCACTCCTCCAGAGCATTCTCGGGCACCTCGGTGCCGCGCTCGGGCATCCGAGTCGCCGGCACCCCTGGTCATCACCCGACCCATCGGCCGCCGGGGACGTTCCGCAAGGACTCCGGCCCGGTGGGCGCGCGACTCTCGGCGTCGGTGCTGGCACCCCGGCAGCCGAGGCGACATAGTGGGCACGCGACCGTGGGGGCCGGCGCGTCCGGGCATCGCAGCCCGGATCCGGCCACGGCCCGAGAGGGGAAGCGGTGATCGACACGACGGCCCCGCTGGTCAGGCCGGGGTCGCCCGACACGTTCTCGCGGGTGGTCGAGCGCACGGCAGCGCTCCGCACCCCGGCCGCCCTCACCCTGATCGGCGCCCTGCTCGTGGTCTGCTGGGGACTCACCTTCGTCACCGGTGGCACGGCGCGGGCCGTCGAGCACAGCTTCTACGCACCGATCATCCTCGCGGCGCTCCCCTTCCGCCTGCGCGGTGCCCTGCTCACCAGCCTCCTCGCGGGAGTGATGGCCGGGCCACTGATGCCGCTCGACGCGGTGACGGGCGATCAGCAGCCGGCGTCGACGTGGGTCACGCGGGCCGTGGTCTTCGCCGCCGTCGGCACGGTCGTCGCGCTCACGCTGGAGGCCCGCCGCCGGTCAGAGTGCCGTCGCCTCGCCGACGAGCTGCGGCACACCTTCTCCGCACCACAGGCGACGCCGGTCGACGAACGGCTCGTGCCCCTGGTCGCCGACGTGCTGGTCAACCGCCGCTTCCACACCCTCTACCAGCCGATCTACGAGCTGAGGACCGGTGACCTGCTCGCCGTCGAGGCGCTCAGCCGCTTCGACGCCGGCCCGGCCAGCTCCCCCGACCTGTGGTTCGCTGCCGCCCACGCCGCCGGACTCGGCACCGACCTGGAGCTCGCCGCCATCCGGTCGGCGATCGACGGCTCGCACGAGCTGCCGGAGCGCGTCGAGCTCTCGGTCAACGCCTCACCGGCGACGATGGCTGACCCCCGTCTCGTCCGGATGCTCCAGTCGACCTCGCGACGGATCACGCTCGAGGTCACCGAGCACGTCGGGGTCGACGACTACGAGGGTTTCGCGACGACCATCGCCCTGCTGCGCAGCCACGGCGCGCGGATCGCGGTCGACGATGCCGGGGCCGGGGTCGCCAGCCTGCGCCACATCGTCCAGATCGCGCCCAACGTCATCAAGCTCGACATCTCGCTCACGCAGGGGGTGTCGACCAGCCCGCTCCGGCTGGCGCTGGCGACCTCGCTGATCGAGTTCGCCGAGCAGACCGGCGCGCAGCTGCTGGTGGAGGGTGTCGAGGAGGTCGCCGACCTGCGCACCTGGGTGCACCTCGGGGCGCACGCCGTGCAGGGCTTCCTCGTCGGGCGGCCGTCGCCGCTGCCCGTGCCGGTCACGTCCCTGCACATCACCGAGGAGGCCGCAGCCGCCCTGGCGGTATCGCGCCAGTGCGCGGTGCGCAGCTCCTGACCATGCCGAGCGCGGTGAGCACCGGCTGGGTCCCCGACCGGGAGATCACGCCTGAGCTGGTCGCCCCGGTCATCGCCGCCCAGTTCCCCGGGCTCGCGCAGCTACCGGTCATGGTGTTCGACCAGGGCTGGGACAACGCGGTGCTCGCCGTCGGTGACCGCTGGCTGTTCCGGTTCATCCACCGCGCCATCGCGCTCGACGGAGCCCGGCGCGAGCTCGACGTGCTGCGCGAGGTCGGGCCGCACCTGCCGCTCCCGGTCCCTCGGCCGCGGTTCATCGGCCGGCCGACGCCGGAGCTCCCATGGCCCTTCTGGGGTGCGGAGCGGCTCCCCGGGGTCGAGCTGGCGAGCCTCGACCTGACGGGGGTCGGTGCGCTCGGTGCCGCCGGCCGCGCCGAGGTCGCCGGCGAGCTCGGCGGCTTCCTTCGTGAGCTGCACCGCCCGGAGCACGCGGTGACGGCAGGACGGCTGGGGCTCCCGGTCGATCCCGTCGGGCGCGGCGACCCGCGTCGACAGTCCGCCCGGGCGGCCGAGCGCATCGCCGAGCTGCGCGCCGCCGGGCTGCTGGGGGCCGATCGGGAGGTCGACGAGGTGGTTGCCGCGGCGGCAGCGCTCGACGGGCCGGCCGGGCCCGTCGGCCTGGTGCACGGTGACCTCCACCTGCGTCATGTGCTCGTCTCACCCGGAGCAGTCAGCCACGTGTCCGGGGTCATCGACTGGGGAGACACGAGCCTCGCCGACCCGGCCGTCGACCTGATGATCGCCTTCGCCGGGTTCGACGGTCCTGCGCGAGCAGCGTTCGTCGAGGCCTACGGCCAGATCGGAGACGTCCGCGCGCTGCACGCCCGCGTCACGGCGCTGGCGGTCACCGCCGCACTGACCCTTGGCGCCGCGGCCACCGGCCCGCCGGCCCTGCTGGCGGCAGGGATCGCCGCCCTCGCCCGCGCGGCACGGTAGGCGCCCCGCTCAGCCCCGCGCCGTCACTCGGCCGGACGACGCGAGCCGGCGTCCTTACGGTGCTCCGTGCCGGCCGGGAGCTCGGCTGTCCGGGACCCGTGCGCCGACGCCTCCCGCTCGGCGATGGCCTCCTCCCCCGGCCCGCTGAACGCGCGCGAGCGCTCCACGGCATCGAGGCTCCCGGTGAACAGGCGGGAGTCCTTGCCCTGGTCCAGCAGCACCGTGTCCTGGGCGCCGTCCGGCCGCAACGCCCGGCGGCGGGCCGGGCTGCCGGCGGCCTCTGCTTCCGCGACCGGCTCCGTCAGCGGTGCGACGCTCGGCGCCGCGACGGGGAGAGCCGGCCCCGCCACGGCCTCGTAGCGCGTGCGCGGGAGCGCTCCGGGGTGCTCGCGCTGCACCCAGGCGACGAGCCCCTCCCGGACGGCGCAGCGCAGGTCGAAGAGGGTCGGAGCATCGGCTGCACTGGCCAGGGCCCGGACGCGTACCCAGCCGCCGGTGGCCTCGGTGACCTGGAGCACGCCGACCCGGTGGTCCCAGAGCTCGCTCGCCTGGAGCAGCCGGACCAGCTCGGTCCGCATCGCAGGGACCGGGACCGCCCAGTCCAGGTCGAGCTCGACCGTGCCGAGCAGGTCGGCGGCCCGCCGGGTCCAGTTCTCGAAGGGGGTCGTGGTGAACCAGGTCGAGGGCAGGATCAGGCGGCGGTCGTCCCAGGTGTGCACGACGACATAGGTGAGCGTGATCTCCTCGATCCGCCCGAACTGCCCCTCGACCACGACGACGTCGTCCACCCGGATCGCGTCGGTGAAGGCGAGCTGGACCCCGGCGAAGAAGTTGGCCAGCGAGGTCTGTGCCGCGAGGCCGGCGACGACCGAGAGGAGCCCGGCCGAGGCGAGGAGCCCGGCCCCCGCCACCCGCGCCGCGGGGAACGTCAGCAGCGCCCCGGCGAGCGCGCAGAGCACGAGGACCACGACGGTCACCCGCCGCAGGACCATGACCTGGGTCCGCACCCGACGGGCGTGCCGGTTGTCTGCGGAGTCGAGGCGGTAGCGCGAGAGCATCGCGTCCTCGATGACGAACAGCAGGGCACCGAGGAGCCAGCTGCCGGACAGGATCGTCAGGACGAGGAACAGGTGCTCGACCGGCGGCATCCACGGTGGGAGGTCGGCACCGTCGGGGGTGACGAGTCGGAGCGCGAGCCAGACGAGCACCACGACGAGCACGATCCGCAGCGGGAGCCGAGCGCGACGTGCGAGGTTCTCGGCCAGCGGCGTCCGCCGGCCCCAGACGCGCACGATCGCGGCGATCACCTCGGCGAGGACGAGGGCGGCGATCAGGGCCCCGGCGACGCCCAGCACGAGGGCGATCCCGGAGATGACGGCGGACTCGGGGGTGGCAGCAGCGGCATTCACCCGTTCAGGCTAGGCCCGACGGTCGCCGAGGACCGCGACGCCGCCGTCTGATGGGAAATTCTGTGGGTTTTTGTTGGCTTTCTTTGATTTGCTTCGTACACTCGCGGGATGACATGGATGGTGACGGGCGGGGCCGGGTACATCGGCGCACATGTGGTGCAGGCGTTCCTCGACGAGGGGATCGAGGTCGTCGTCCTCGACGACCTCTCCAGCGGCCACCGCGGGTTCGTGCCGCCGGACGTCGAGCTCGTCGAGGCGAGCATCCTCGACAGCACGACGGTCGCCGGGGCGCTCCGCCGTCGCGGCTGCGTCGGCGTCGTGCACCTCGCCGGGTACAAGTACGCCGGCGTGAGCGTGCAGCGACCGCTGCACACCTATGAGCAGAACGTCACCGGGACCGCGAACCTGCTCACGGCGATGGCCGAGTCCGAGGTCCATCGGATCGTCTTCTCCTCCAGCGCTGCCGTCTACGGGACCCCCGACACCCTCCTGGTCACCGAGGCGACCCCGACGTCCCCCGAGTCCCCCTACGGCCAGTCCAAGCTGATCGGGGAGTGGCTCCTGGCCGACCAGGCCGTCGCGACCCGCGAGAGCGCTGCGCCGCTGCTGCACACCTCGCTCCGCTACTTCAACGTCGTCGGCTCGGGCCGCGACGACCTGTACGACAGCAGCCCGCACAACCTCTTCCCGCTGGTCCTCGAGGCCCTCGTCGCCGGCCGTACCCCACGGATCAACGGCGCGGACTACCCCACGCCGGACGGCACCTGCGTGCGCGACTACATCCACGTCGCCGACCTCGCCCGCACGCACGTCTCCGCAGCCAGGGCGCTGGCGGCGGGCACCGCGCTGGAGCCGGTCTACAACCTCGGCAGCGGCGAAGGCGTCTCGGTGCGGGAGATCATGACGGCGATGGCCTCCGTCACCGGCATCGCCTTCGAGCCGCAGGTCGCCCCGCGCAGGCCGGGCGACCCGGCACGGATCGTCGCCTCTGGCGAGCGTGCCGCACGTGACCTGGACTGGCGGATGACGCACGACCTCGCCTCGATGGTCGCGAGCGCCTGGAGCGCCCGACAGGTCGCGACCGGCGCCTGAGCCCGGCGTCGCCCGGCGCCGGGCGCGCAGTCAGGCCGTTCCGCGCGCCACCGGCAGCACCGCCTGGAGGGTCCCCAGCTCGCCGGCGACCTCCTCGAGCACGGCCTCGCTCCCGGCGTAGACCCCCTCGGCGCGCGGCCAGTGCACGACGACGTCCGTGAACCCGAGCGCTGACGCCCGCTCGACGCCTTCGCGCATCACCTGCGCCGAGGCGAGGGAGAAGACGGGTGCGCCGTCGAGGTTGAGGTACCGGTCGACCGGGCGGGTCCGCCCCACCTCGCAGACCGCTGCGTCGAAGCGCTCGACGAGCCGCTCCAGCCCCTGCCACCACTCCTCCTGCTCGGCAGCCGTCCCCGCGCCGTCGCCGTGGGTGCTCGGTCCGTAGGTCACCCAGCCCTCGCCGAGGCGAGCGGCGAGGCGCAGGGCTCGCGGGCCGTTCGCCGCGATCGCGAACGGCAGCCGGGGCTGCTGGACGCAACCGGGGATCATCCGGGCGTCATGGGCGGTGAAGTGCTCCCCGACGTGCTCGGTCGCCGGTGAGGTGAGCAGCGCGTCCAGGAGCTCGACGAACTCCGCGAACCGGTCGGCCCGCACGGACGGTGTCGGCCCCGGGCCGAGCACGTCGGCGTCGAACCCGGTGCCGCCCGCGCCGATGCCGGCGATGAGGCGCCCGCCGCTGAGGTCGTCGAGCCCCATGAGGTCCTTCGCGAACGGGACCGGGTGCCGGAAGTTCGGGCTGGCCACCCAGGTGCCGAGCCGGATCCGCTCGGTGACGACGGCGACCGCTGCGAGCAGCGGGACGGTCGCGAACCACGGCTCGTCTGCGAGCGAGCGCCAGGCCAGGTGGTCGTAGGTCCAGGCGTGGTCGAAGCCGTACTCCTCGGCGCGCTCCCATCGGGGGCGGGCCTGCGCCCAGCGGTCCTGCGGCAGCAGCACGATCCCGATCCGCATGCGTCCTCCTCAGATCTGCCCGTCGGGCGTGGTCAGTCCCAGCCGAGCTCGGCCAGGCGGTCGTCGTCGATCCCGAAGTGGTGCGCGATCTCGTGCACGATCGTGACAGCGACCTCGTCGACGACCTCCTGCGTCGTCGTGCAGATCGCCAGCGTCGGGTTGCGGAAGACGGTGATCCGGTCCGGGAGCGAGCCGGCGGCCCACCAGCCGTCGCGCTCGGTGAGCGGGACGCCTTCGTAGAGGCCGAGCAGGTCCGGGTCGCCCTGCGGCGCATCGTCCTCCACGAGCACGACGACGTCGTCCATCCTCGCTGCGAGCTCCGGCGGGATGAGGTCGAGGGCGTCGCGGACGGCGTCCTCGAACGCCTCCCTGGACATGGTCACCATGGCACCATCATGGTGGCCGATCCGACGGCTTTGGAGATCGCGGCCCCAACCCGTATGCTTTCCGAGGTCTTCGGCAGGAGTCCTTGGACGGCCGTTCGACACCGGCCCCCATCGTCTAGCGGCCCAGGACCCCGCCCTTTCACGGCGGTAGCACGGGTTCGAATCCCGTTGGGGGTACGAGCAGCATCAGGTCTTGTCTCACCACAAGGCCCCGTAGCGCAGTTGGTTAGCGCGCCGCCCTGTCACGGCGGAGGTCGCGGGTTCAAGTCCCGTCGGGGTCGCTCATCGTCCGCCCGGTCAGCCGACCGGGCGTCGATGTCTCGGCGCAGTCGCAGTAGGGCCACTTAGCTCAGTTGGTAGAGCGTTCGACTGAAAATCGAAAGGTCGGCAGTTCGACCCTGCCAGTGGCCACCTCGAGCGGTACCGGTCGTCCAGGTCCTCTCACTCCGCCCAGCCGACGCCCTTCGCGCCTCCCCCTGAACGCACGTGCGTCGTGCTCTGCCGGGCGAATCGGTGCGCCGATGCGGCTGGTGCACAAGAATGGTCGGACGGGTCGCACCGATGACGGGGCGCCCGGACCTCTGGGTCGGCCGCGGCAGCCCCCGCGACCGACCCGCACCAGACCGGACGAAGGACGTGGTGGCGTGACCAGCCCTGGACGCACCGACCCCAGACCGAGCATCGGCGAGCTCGTCGCCTCCCTCTCGGAGCAGCTCTCCCAGCTGATCCGCAACGAGATCCGCCTCGCCAAGGCCGAGATGGCCGAGAAGGCCAAGCACGCCGGCATCGGCATCGGCTTGTTCGTCGCGGCTGGCGCCCTCGCGTTCTTCGGCCTCGGCACGCTCATCGCGACGGCGATCCTCGGGCTGGCGAACGCCGTGCCGGCCTGGCTCGCCGCCCTCATCGTCACCATCGTGATCTTCGCGCTCGCTGCTGCGCTCGTGCTGATCGGCAAGAACGCGCTCGCTCGCGGGGTCCCCCCGGTCCCGGCCAAGGCTCAGGAGAGCGTCAAGGCGGACGTCGCCGCCCTCAAGGAAGGACTGGGCCGATGAGCGAGACCCACGACATCGAGGTCGAGATCGCGCGCGCCCGCGCCGAGCTCCAGGCCACCGTCGACGAGCTGACCGGCCGTCTGGACCCCAAGGCCAACGCCGTGCGGGTCGTCGACGAGGCGAAGGCTGCCGTCGCCGACGTGCGCCGTCGCGTGACGGGCGAGGCCCGTGCTGCCGACGAGCCGGAGGCGACCACGACCGGCTGGGTCGCGCTCGGAGCCGGAGCCGCTGCGGTCGCCGCCCTGGTCGCCGGCGTGATCCGCAAGCTCTAGTCCTGCCTCGGGCCGATCCGCTCGCGGAGCGCCGCGGCCCGCCACAGGTGCTGGGCGGCGAACCCTCGCCACGGCCGCCATGCCTCCGCCCTGCGCACCGCCTCTGGCGCCCCCACACCACCGAGCGCCTGCCGCAGGACCAGGTCGTGCGCCGGGAACGCGTCCGCGTCCCGCAGGGCCCGCAGCGTGACGTACTCGACGGTCCACGGGCCGATGCCCGGCAGGGCGAGCAGAGCCGCGCGCGCCGAGGAGCGCTCGGCGCCCGGCCGCAGGTCAAGACCCTCGGCGAGCGCCGCCGCGAGGACGACGACGGTCGCCGCACGCGAACCCGTCAGACCGATCGAGCGCAGCGCCTCGACCCCCGCTGCGGCGATCGTCGCCGGGGCGGGGAACGCGTGGAGCCCACCCTCCCCCGCTGCGCCGAGCAGGGCCACGAGCCGGCCGGTGAGGGTCCGCGCCGCGGCCACGCTGACCTGCTGCCCGAGAACGGTCCGCAGGGCCAGCTCTCCACCGTCCACCGTCCCCGGGACGGCGAGGCCGGGACGTCGAGCCACGAGGGGACCCAGGAGGGCGTCGCCGGCGAGGTGCGCGCCGGCCGCCACGAGGTCGTGGTCCACACCGAGCCAGGTGCGCAGGGCCAGCTCGGTCGCCATCGGGTCGTCCGGCCCGTCGACGGCGATCGAGACCGTCCTCGGCCAGGACGTGTCAGCCGACGACGCGAACGCCAGGCGCACCTGTCGGGCGGGCCGCGCTCGATCGGTCGCGACGAGGCGCCGAGCCGTGCGGCCGTCGACCTCCTCGAGCCCCCTCGGGGCACGGGCGGCGACATGCGCGAGCCAGCTCGCCTCGTCGTACGACGAGGGAAGGACGAGGTCCAGGTCGGTCAGGACTTGCCGGCGGCAGGAACGGGCTTCGGCTCCGGTGCCACGGCGACGAGGGCGCGGATCTCGGACTCCCGGAAGCGACGATGCCCGCCGAGGGTCCGCACGGCCGAGAGCTTGCCGGCCTTCGCCCACCGGGAGACCGTCTTCGGGTCGACGCGGAACAGGACGGCGACCTCACCCGGCGTCAGGAGAGCCTCGTGATCGACCGTCTGCGCTGTCACGCGTCCTCCTGGGCTGCTCGAACCCGTCGGTCGGTACCGACGAGCCGTCCTGCGGGTCACGCCTCCGATGACAGGGACGCGGGTCCACCGTACCGTGGACAAAGGTCCGATGGCGGGACAAATGGGACCAATCCGGGTCGATGTCGATGCCGAGGAGCTGCGAGGCCGAGGTTCCGCCGCCTCGACGGCCCGCGGCGGCGGGATCCTCACCCGGTGGGCAGGTCGCAGGAATACCGCAGCACCATGTACCGTTGTCCCACGACGCAGATACCACAATCCCGGGGCCGCACGTGTTCGCACGATGCCGCCCCGCTTCCACGTAAGAGGGGGTCGATGCCATGGGGCGCGGCCGTCAGAAGGCAAAGCAGACCAAGGTCGCTCGCGAGCTGAAGTACTCCAGCTACGAGCCGAACTACCGAGCTCTCGAGCAGGAGCTCACGTCTGGCGAACGCCGTACCGACCTCGTCACGGAAAGTCGGCCCGCCGACGAGCCGTCGGACGACGACGATCGCTGGTCGCCCTCCGGGCACTGACCCGGCACCGTGCCCCCGCCGGCCGAGGCCCTCGCCCACCTGAGGCGGGTCGACAGCAGCCGTTCCGGCACTCAGACGCGGTAGTCTCCCCGCAGGCGGACGCCGCCACCGTGCACTCCCTTGGTCCCCCGCAGGACCCCGGTGGCTCCGTCGTCCGGCGCCACACGCCCCAGCACCCACGCCGGGACACCTGAGGCCGCGAGCGTCGCCCGCGCGGTGTCCACCCCCTCCGGCGCGACGACGGCCACCATGCCGATGCCGAGGTTGAGCGTGTTCTCCAGGTCGGACCACGGCACCGAGCCGAGCCGTCTGACCAGGTCGAAGATCGGCGGCACCACCCAGGACGAGCGCTCGAGCTCGGCGAGAAGACCGACCGGGAGCACGCGGGCGAGGTTCGCCGCGAGGCCACCGCCGGTGACGTGGCTGAAGGCGTGCACACCCGCAGCCTGCGTGCGGGCGAGCGTCAGGCAGGGCCGCGTGTAGAGCCGCGTCGGCTCGAGCAGCTCCAGACCCAGCGCCCGACCGAGCTCCGGCACCTCGCGGTCCAGCTCCCAGCCGGCCACCTGCACGACGCGGCGCACGAGCGAGTAGCCGTTGGAGTGCAGCCCGGAGGAGGCCATCGCCAGGACGACGTCCCCGGCGCGCACCCGGTCCGGGCCGAGCACGTCGTCCGCCTCGACGACACCCGTCGCGGCTCCCGCGACGTCGTACTCGTCGGGGGCGAGGAGCCCGGGGTGCTCGGCGGTCTCGCCACCCACCAGGGCGGTGCCCGTCTCGGCGCAGGCCGCGGCGATCCCGCGGACGATGTCCGCGATGCGCTCGGGAACGACGCGGCCGGTCGCGATGTAGTCCGTCATGAACAGCGGCTCGGCACCCACCACGACGATGTCGTCGACGACCATGCCGACGAGGTCGAACCCGATCGTGTCGTGCACGTCCATCGCCTGCGCGATCGCGACCTTGGTGCCCACGCCGTCGGTCGAGGTCGCCAGCAGCGGACGGCGGTAGGCGGTCAGCGCCGAGGCGTCCCAGAGCCCGGCGAAGCCGCCGACGCCGCCGAGCACCTG
The DNA here is from genome assembly GCA_038223605.1 of Actinomycetales bacterium. Lineage (GTDB taxonomy): Bacteria > Actinomycetota > Actinomycetes > Actinomycetales > Cellulomonadaceae > Actinotalea. The sequence continues at coordinate 15,834 of JBBRGX010000022.1, forward strand.
CGGGCCGTGGGTCGCGCGGACGGCGGCGGCCATCAGCTCGACGGCGCGGTCACCCGCCTCGGTGTCGACGCCGGCCGAGGCGTAGGTGACGGGCTCGTTCACGGCTGCTCCAGTGCTGTCGATCCGCCCACGCCGCCGAGGAGCGATGCGAGTCCGTCCTCCGGTGCGCCGAGCTGAAGCTCGGTCTGCTCGACGAGGGCGGCGCCGATCCGGCCGGCCGGGGGAAGGGGGATGGGGTAGTGGCCCGTGAAGCAGGCCGTGCAGAGCTGGGACGCCGGCTGCTCGGTCGCGGCGACCATCCCGGCCAGGGAGATGTAGCCGAGCGAGTCCGCGCCGATCGACCGCCCGACGTCCTCGGGGGTGAGCCCGGTCGCGATGAGCTCGGCCCGCGAGGCGAAGTCGATCCCGTAGAAGCACGGCCACTGCACCGGCGGTGAGGAGATCCGCACGTGGACCTCGGCCGCGCCGGCCTCGCGCAGCATCCGCACGAGCGCGCGCTGGGTGTTTCCCCGCACGATCGAGTCGTCGACGACGACGAGCCGCTGGCCGCGGATGACCTCGCGCAGCGGGTTGAGCTTGAGCCGGATGCCGAGCTGACGAAGCGTCTGCGAGGGCTGGATGAACGTCCGCCCGACGTAGGCGTTCTTGGTCAGGCCCTGCGCGTATCGGATCCCCGACTCGGCGGCGTAGCCGATCGCCGCGGGGGTGCCCGACTCGGGGACCGGGATGACGAGATCGGCCTCGACCGGGAACTCCCTGGCGAGCGTCCGGCCCATCTGGACGCGGGCTGCGTGCACCGAGCGACCGGCGATCGTCGTGTCGGGGCGTGCGAGGTAGACGTACTCGAAGACGCAGCCGGTGGGCGTGGGCGTGGCGAACTTGGTGCTGCGCAGCCCGTCGGCGTCGATGACGATCAGCTCGCCCGGCTCGACCTCGCGCACCTGGGACGCGCCGACGATGTCGAGGGCGGCCGTCTCGCTCGCGACCACCCAGCCGCGCTCGAGGCGTCCGAGGACCAGCGGGCGGACGCCGTGCGGGTCGCGCGCGGCGTAGAGCGTGTGCTCGTCCATGAAGACGAGGCAGAAGGCCCCGCGCAGCCGCGGCAGCACCTCCAGGGCCGTGGCCTCGAGCGTGCGGTCGGCGTCACCGGCGAGCAGCGCGGTGATCAGCGCGGTGTCGGTCGTGTTGCCGCGGGCGAGCTCGCCCCGGCGCCGCGGGCCGTAACGCTCGGCGACGAGGTCGATGAGCTCAGCGGTGTTGGTGAGGTTGCCGTTGTGCCCGAGTGCGACCGTCCCGCCGGCCGTCGCCCCGAGGGTGGGCTGCGCGTTCTCCCAGGTGGAGGCACCCGTCGTCGAGTAGCGGGTGTGGCCGATCGCGATGTGCCCGGTCAGCGCGTTGAGCGCCGTCTCGTCGAAGACCTGGGAGACCAGGCCCATGTCCTTGTAGACCAGGAGCTGCTCGCCGTTGGAGGTCGCGATGCCGGCCGACTCCTGCCCGCGGTGCTGCAGGGCGTAGAGGCCGAAGTAGGTGAGCTTGGCGACCTCCTCGCCCGGTGCCCAGACCCCGAAGACGCCACAGGCGTCTTGCGGGCCCTTCTCACCGGGGAGCAGATCGTGGGTCAGTCGACCGTCGGGGCGCGCCACTGGCCCATGGTCGCACACCCGCAGACGACCGACCCCGCGATGCCCACGGCCGCCGGGCGACCGCCGACGCCGGAGGTCACGGGTCAGCGCCCGGCCGCGGCCGAGTCCGGCGGCACGGGGTGATCGCTGTCGGACGACCCCGCCCAGGACTCCGCTCGCCGTTGGCGGCGGGGCACTGCGACCGTCCGGGTAGCCGATGAGCGGACGGTGGCGCAGCCGGTGCTGTCCGAGGAGGCAGCGGTCACGGATCCCCTCGGCACGGTGGAGGTCAGTAGCTGAAGGCCGTGGCGGCGTCGTCGCCGATCCACTGCCACATCGGGATCGTTCCGCCCAGCCGAGCGTTCCCGACCAGCGTCTGGTCGTCGAGCCGGCGTGCGTTGAAGCAGATCGGGCAGACCAAGGTCTCACCGCCCGCCTTCGCGTACCGGTCGACCAGCTCCGTCAGGGGCGGGCAGCCCTCGCAGGCCACGGCCGTCGCGACACCTGTCGTGGCGAGCCGGACTGCTTCCTTCGTGAGGAACATGAGGGTCGGCCGACCCTGCTCGGCTGCACCCACGGCGACGAGGAACGCCACGGTCACCCGCTCCGCGTCCTCGAGTCCTGTGGTCAGACTCACGACTGCCTTGTTGCTCATGAGGTGCTCCTGTCGTCGTGGCACCCGCCGGCATGGTTGCCGTCGGAGGAGGTCGGACGACCTCGGCGGTGGTGGGGTCGTCCGGTGGCTTGCAGCTGGTGGACCGCGCCGCGACGGCCGCCGGCGCTGCAGCGTCCATCTGGCCGGCTCCCGGCACGATGCGTCCGATCACGAGGGTCGGCATGGTCGGCTCCTCGGCCGCGAGGCCGTCCGTGCTGGCACGACAGAACGCTAGGGCGGCCGGCACCAGGAGCACATGGGGCATTCGCCTCATGCCGAGCCGCGACCACGGGGCCGGTAGGGTCACGCGCATGACCTCGTCCGGGGTTCGGCTCAACGAGCTGCTGGTCGCGCTGTCACTGGCGACCGACCTCGGCCTGGGCCAGCCGTCCGAGCACATGCTGCGGTCGGCGCGGCTCAGCATGCGGCTGGGCGAGCGTCTCGGCCTGGCGCAGCAGGAGCTCGCCACCCTGTACGACGTCAGCATCCTCACGTACGTCGGCTGCCCGATCTTCGGCAACGAAGCGGCGTTGCTGTTCGGCGACGACATCGACTTCCGTGCCCACACCTTCGACATCGACTTCGGTGGCATGACGGCGATGAGGTACATGCTGCGCCGGACGCGTGGCGGCTCCCTGGGTCCACTGCGTGGCGCGGCCACGCTGATCGCGACGGGTGGCCGCGGCATCGTCGAGCAGATGGCCAACCACTGCTCGGCGACCGGACTTCTCGCCCGGCGTCTGGGGCTCAGCGACGCGGTGCGGGCGGGGGTGGAGCAGTCCTACGCGCGATGGGACGGCCGCGGCGTGCCCGCCCACCTGGCTGGGAAGGCGCTCGCACTGTCCGCGCGCGTCGCGCACGTCGCGACCACGGCTGAGGTGATCCACCGCACGGCGGGGATCGACGAGGCCGTCGCTGTCGTGACGGCACGGAGCGGCACGCACTTCGACCCCCAGGTCGTGGCGGCGGTGCGAAGCGATCCTCGGTCCTTGTTCGCGGGTCTGGAGAACGACACCGTCGAAGCCGTCCTCGACGCCGAGCCGGTGGAGCGAGCAGCGCTCACCGAGGAGGAACTCGACCTCGCGCTGGAGTCGATCGGCGACTTCTGCGATCTGCGCTGTGCCTACTTCGCCGGCCATGCGCGCGGCACCGCTGACCTTGTCTCAGCGGCCGCCGCTCTGCTCCACCTGTCCCAGACGGACACCAGGATGGCCCGGCGAGCGGCCCTCGTCCATGACGTCGGACGCATCGGCGTCCCTGGCGACGTGTGGGGCACACCTGGGCCGCTGTCGGTCCGGAGCTGGGAGCGGGTCCGGATGCACCCCTACTACGTCGAACGCATCTTCAGCCGACCGGAAGCACTGCGGAGCGTCGGGCTGCTCGCGGCCGCCCACCACGAGCGGATGGACGGCTCCGGCTACCACCGAGGCAGCGGCGGGGCGCTGCTGTCAGCACCGGCGCGACTGCTCGGGGCGGCCGACGCCTACCACGCGATGACGCAGCCCCGCCCGCACCGCGCTGCGCTCTCACCGGCGGAGGCTGCGCGCCAGCTCGAGCGCGACGCGCAGCACGGGAGGTTCGACCGGGATGTGTCGGCCGCCGTTCTCGCCGCCGTCGGCGTCGGCCCTCGTCGGCCCCGTCTCGCGGCCCCGGCCGGCCTGACCACCCGCGAGATCGAGGTGCTCGGCCTCCTCTCGCGCGGGCTGCCGAACAAGCTGATCGCCCGTCAGCTCGCGATCACGCCCAAGACCGTCGGCAACCATGTCGAGCACATCTACGCCAAGCTGGACGTGTCGAGCCGTGCCGCGGCGGCGATGGTGGCCATGCAGTACGGGCTCGTCGCGACGGGCGCCGCCGTGGAGCGAACCGGCGGCGGCTGACTCGCTTCCCGGGCGCGGCCCTGGACCTCGGAGAGACTCGTCGCCGATGACGTCCGGGCGTGGTCTCGAGGCTGGCGAACAGCGCGATGTGGATCTGCTCGGGCGATCTCGTGGCGAGAGATGGCCCGGTGCCCGAGATCGGGGCGCATGCACGAGCGTCTGAGCTCCGGTTCCGGCCGCGCCACTGGCGGTGCACCAGCAGTGTCTGCTGATGCCACACCCCGCGAGCCCTCCGGTGAGCGGTCCTGGGCGAGGCGCACTCGGCCGGGTGCGCGTCTACTGTCGGGAGGAACCGCGGTTCGGACCAGCGAGGAGTCGAGATGGGCAGGACGCCGCCGGACGGACAGCATGAGGCCCGGGACTTCCGCAGGCTGCCCGAGCCGACTCGGCTCGAGGACATGGTCACGACGCAGGAGTCGCGAGAGGCGCCCGACCCCACCATGGGCCGCGACGCAGATACCGAGTGGCTGCTGCGGAACGCCGCCGGCTGACGGTCTCGGGGCCGATCCGCCCCGAGGCATCTGCCGACGTCGCCCGGTGCTGCCGAGCTCAGCCGCGGCTGCGCCGGTCGACGACGACGGCGAGGACGGCTCCGACGGCGGCGCCGACCAGGGCGAGCACCCCACCGACGAACGCCAGCACGATGCCGGTACCGGCATCGGTCCCCGAGCCGTCCCTCGTCAGGCCCGCCAGGACGACGACCAGGGCGAGGACGAGCCCCAGCACGGCCCCGGCGACGATGAACGCCCGGTAGCGCGGGGCTCGTCGCACCGTGGCCGGCAGGGCGATCCGGGCGAGCTCCTCGGCCGTCGGCACGGTCAGCTCCTCGGCGGTCGGCACGCCCGGCTCCCCGGGAGCGACGGGCCCCTCGGAAAGCTCAGCCTGCTCTGCCGTCGCCTGCTCTGCCGTCGCCTGCTCACGGGTCGGTTCCTCTGGGCTGCTCACGGGCAGCACCCTACGGTCAGCCCGACGATGACGCAGCGGCCCCCGTCCCACCGGGGGACGAGGGCCGCTGCGGGTCGAGCGTCAGGCCGTGCCGCAGGCCTGACCGTTCAGCGCCCAGCCGCTGGGCTGGCCAGGGCCACCTCGGCCCGTGCTGCCCAGCACCCAGAAGGTGGTCGTGCCACCTGCCGGGATCGACGACCAGCGACCACCGGTGGCCGTCACCGCGTTGCCCGCCTGACGGATCTTCGCGCCGAGGCCGGCGAGCGCACGGTCACCCGGGGCGTTCGTCCAGGTCAGGGACCAGTCCCTCAGCCGGTCAGCCGTGTCGTTGCGGACGGTCACCCGTGCCACATAGGTGCGGAAGAAGCCGGAGGCCGAGTAGGTGACCGTGCAGGACGGCGCCGGGACGACAGCGGCGAGCGGGATCCTGATGCTCGCCGTCGTCCCGGTCGAGGCCACGGTCGCCGTGACCACGAGGCTGTCGCCCGTGAGCCCCGCCGGCACCGTGAGCTGTACGGCCGCCCTGCCGACCTCGTCGCTCGTGTCCACGATCGTGGGATCGATCGCGAACGTGCCGAGCAGGGTCGGTCCCGCGGTGAGCGTGACCTCGTCGGCCGCGGCAGCGGTGCTGAACTGCAGCGAGCTCAGGGCGGCGGTCACGGTGTCACCCGCTCGGTAGCCCCCGGCGGGGACCGCGTCGAGGTGGACGCCCACGGCCCGCTGTGCCCTGTCCGGGCTGACCGGGGAGTGGCTGGCCATGTAGTCGACGAAGGCCTGCAGGTCGATCCGGCCGGTGTCGGCCGGGTTCGCTCCCCGCCCGAGGGTGGTGAAGTTGTCACCGCCGGCGGCGAGGAACGAGTTCGCGACGACCCTGTACTGAGCGGCGAGGTCGAGCGGGGTGCCGCCGACCGCGACCTGGGTGATCCGCGAACCCGCAGCGGCCGTCGGGTCGTAGGTGTAGGTGATCCCCGCGACGCCGAGCTTGAGGAACGGCCTGCTGGCGCCGGCCGGCTGCCACTGCTCCTCCAGGACGCTCACGACCTGCTGACCGGTGAGCGTCGTCGCCACCAGGGTGTTGGCGAACGGCTGCACCGTCGCCGCCTCCCGGTAGGTGACGTTGCCGTCCGGATCGGCCGGCCCGGAGGAGGCGAACACGAGGTCCGTCCGCAGGCCGCCGGGGTTCATGAAGGCGATCTGCGTGCCGAGGTCCTGGGTCGCGGACAGCTGGACGTCGGCGACGAGGTTGCCCAGCGTCGACTCCCCGCCGCGGTCCTCGTCCCCGTTGGCCTTGACGGCCCGGCGGATCGACTCGGTGATGGTGCCGAGCGAGACCCCACCCGGGCCGGCCGCAGCAGCGACGGCGTCCGCCACGATCGCTGCGACCGTCGGGTCCGGGGTGAAGCCGGCACCGGCCAGGGGGACGACCTCAGCGGCGTTGGCGACGACCTGGCCGGAGTCACGGTCGATCGTCAGCGTCACGTGGGAGAGGTTCGTGCCGTAGGACTCGCCCTGGACCACCGGGCGCGCCAGCGCCGACGGGTCGCCGGCGACCGGGACGAGGTGGGCGAACTTCTGGTGCGTGTGCCCGGTGAAGATCGCGTCGACCTTCGGCGTGACGCCGGCGACGAGCCGGCCGAAGACCGAGTCGTCGGTCGAGGCCGCCAGCGCGGGACCGGCCGGCCCCTCGTGCACGAGGAGCACGAGGACGTCAGCCTCGCCGTTCGACGGGTCCCCGTCGGAGAGCTGGTCGGCGATCGCGTCCACCTCGGGGACGATCGGACGCACCTCGAGGCTGGCGATACCGGCGGGCGAGACGAGCGAGGGGAGCTGCTCGGTCACGGCACCGATGAAGCCGACCGCGATCCCGTCGACGTCCTTGACCCAGTACGGGTCGAAGGCACGCGTCCCGGTGGTCCGGTCGTAGAGGTTCGCGGCGAGGTACGGGAAGTCCGCCCGCGCCAGCACCCGGTCGTCGACGTCGGTGCGACCCTGGTCGAACTCGTGGTTGCCCAGCGCGGAGACGTCCAGGTGCATCGCGTCGAGCGCTGCGAGCGTCGGGTTGTCCTGCTGGATGAAGGACGTGAAGGTCGAGGCGCCGATGTTGTCCCCCGCGGAGACGAACAGCGTGTTCGCGTTCTTCGCGCGGAAGCTGGTCACCGCCCCGGCGAGCACCGCAGCACCGGCGACCCCGCCGGAGCCCGCCTCGAGCCGACCGTGGAAGTCGTTGATGCCGACCACGTCGAGCGTCATCGTCGAGCCGTCGTCGACGCCGACGAGGATCGGGTCGTGGTCCGAGGCCCGGTAGAGCGTGCCGATCTCCGGCGTCGAGCCGAAGTAGCCGTAGCCGGACCACTCGTCGGCGTTGATGTCCCAGACGTCGGTCCCGGTGACCCGGGCCGCGAGCGCCGGGCTGGCAAGGACGTGGTCGAGGGAGCCCTGCTCCCCGTTGAAGGTGTAGGTGTACTGACCGGCGGCGCGGCTCGCGACGAGGTCGACGTACCCGGCCGCGGCGAAGGTCGCGATCGGGTCCTCCTTGCTGTACGAGTTGAGGTCTCCCATGATCGCGACGTCGTTGACCCCGGTGTCGGCCTCGAGCTGCGCGACGAAGTCGATGACGCTCTGCGCCTGCGCGACCCGCTGGGCGTTGAACAGGCCCTGGCCGTCGGCCGGCTCCGGGTCCGTCCCGCTCTTGGACTTGAAGTGGTTGGCCACGACGATCACGTCGCTGTGCGGACCGGCCGGGGTGGTGAACCGCTGCGCGATCGGCTCGCGCGCGATGTCCCAGACGGTCTCGTCGACATCGGCGAGGCTCGCACCGACCGGGGTGGCCGAAGCGATGCGGTAGAGGATCGCGCTCATGATCACGTCGGTCGCCGGGGCGCCGGGGCCGACGAGGGAGGCCGGTGTCGGCACGAAGGCCCAGACGGTGGACCCGGCGGCCGCGTTGAGCCCGTCGACCAGGTCGGCGACGGCCACGTCGGGGGTGCCGTCGCCGAACCGGGTGGAGTTCTCGATCTCCTGGAGTGCGACGACGTCGGCGTCGAGCGCCGAGATCGCTGCGACGATCTTGCCCTTCTGGACGGCGAACTGGGCCGCGTCCTTCGCGCCGCGCGCGAGGGGGTCGGCCGAGGAGAACGTCGTGAAGTAGTTGAGGACGTTGAACGTCGCCAGACGCAGGGCTCCGCCGACCTCGGCCGGGGCGGCCGGCCGCGGGTTCAGGACGGTGAAGGCCGCCTTCGCCTCGCTCGGGCTGGTGGCGTCGATGGGTGTCGCCGGCTGCAGGCGCCACTGGTCGAAGCCGTAGCTCAGCACATAGGACAGCCCGTGGAAGGCGACGCCGTCACCGACCCGCACGGGTGCGCCGGCCGTGAGGTACGGCTGGACGGCGCCGGTGACCTGGACGCTCTTGCCGTCGTCGAGGAGGAGGCGGCGGGCGGCGTTGGATGCGGCGACAGCGGCCGCCGCAGCTCCGGGCCGGGTCGTCTCGGTGCTCGCCACGAGCGGGGCCGAGCCCGCGCTGAGCCACACCGTCCCGAACCGCTCGACCTCGTGGGTCGAGGCGACCAGGTAGTCGTCGGTGGGCGCGACGAGCATGCCCTCGTACTGCTCACGGTCCGCACCGGTCACGCCGGCCGGAAGGGTGACCGGAGTCGGGAGCGTCCCGGCACCGAGCACCTCGATCACTCCGCTCGCTGCGCTCGCGCTGATCTCGGTGAGGCCGAAGTACTCCGTCGCGGTCCCGGTGACCCGCACCGAGTCGCCGATCACGGCGGTGGTCACCTTCGATCCGAGGAAGACGAAGACCCCGTCCGATGCACCAGGGGTCGCGTCGACCGCGCCGCCCGAGCCCGCCGTCTGGACGTAGATCCCCTTGTAGCCACCGGTGCGGTGGTCGGCGGTGACCACGCCCTCGACGGTGACGAGCGAACCGGAGTAGGTGGTGGCGGCGCCGGTCCCCTGGACCTCGGCGATCGTCAGGACGAGCTCTGCGGCACTGGCAGCAGGCACGAGTGCCGCGGAGAGCACGAGGGCTCCCGCGGCACAGAGGGGGACGAGACGCCGGGCAGGGCGCCGGATGAGCAACATCGTTGAGGCCTCCACAGGGGCCCTCGGTGTGGTGGGCCCTGGTTCCGGGTGCGGATCGACGCGGTGCGTCGTTCTGCACGCTATGCCCCCGCTGTGTGACTGCGCACCCCTCCTATGACTTGGCCGGGCGGCGCGTCATCGAGTGTTCATCCGGAGGTCGGACGGCGTTCGGGGAGGCCGGGAGGGCGCCCGTCAGCGGCGGCGGGCAGCCTGGAGCGGTAGCTGCGCGCTCAGGTCTGCCCGTTCGCCCGAGGCCGAGACCGCACCGCCCGCGATGGCGTCCGCCCAGGTCAGCGCCCCGCTGGCCAGCCGGAGCCAGGTCACCGGATCCGTCTCGACGACGTTCGGCGGGGTGCCGCGGGTGTGCCGCGGGCCGGGGACGGCCTGGACCGCGCCGTCCGGCGGCACCCGGACCTCGACGGCATTGCCCGGGGCGACCTCGGCGAGCTCCTCGAGGGTGAAGCGCACGGCCGTCCGGACGACGGCTCGCGAGGCACCGGCCGGGTCGCGCAGCCACTCCTGGAGCGCGGCGCGACCCTCGACGACCTCCGTCCGGCGGCGCGGGGGCACGACGGAGCGGCTCAGGCGAAGTGCTGCGGGAGCGTCGCGCGGGAGATCGCACCGAGCTCGGCGACCGGGACGGAGAACTGGCCCTGGACCTGGAGGGCGGGGCCCGGACGGGCATCGCTCGGGGCCGCGCCGACGGCGGCACCCTCGTCATCGGGGCCGCTGTCGTCCGTGACGCCGATCCGGATCGCCGGGAAGCCCCGGGCCGTGCACATGTCCATGAACCGCACCTCCTCGGTGCGCGGGACGGCCACCACGGCGCGGGCGGTCGACTCGGCGAAGAGCGCCTCGAAGACGCTGACCCCGTCACGCTGGCAGAGCTCGTCGAGCCAGATCCGCGCACCGGTGCCGTAGCGCAGGCACGCCTCGGCGAGGCCGATCACCAGGCCGCCCTCGGAGAGGTCGTGCGCTGCGTCGACCAGCCCGTCGCGCGAGGAGTTGATGAGGATCGCGGCGAGCGTCCTCTCGGCCGCGAGGTCGACCTTGGGCGGCAGCCCGCCGAGCTGGCTGTGCGCGACATCGGCCCATGCCGAGCCGTCGAGCTCGCCGGTGGAGCGGCCGAGGAGGTAGATCGCCTGGCCGGGGACCCGCCAGCCCGACGGCGTGACGCGCGCGACGTCGTCGAGGACGCCGAGGACGCCGACGACGGGCGTCGGGTGGATCGAGGAGTCGATCGTGCCCGGAACCCCGGTGCCGTTGTAGAGCGAGACGTTGCCGCCGGTGACCGGGATGCCGAGGATCAGGCAGGCGTCGGCGAGGCCCTCGATGGCCTGGACCAGCTGCCACATCGAGTCCGGGTCCTCCGGGGAGCCGAAGTTGAGGCAGTCGGTCACGGCCATCGGCCGGGCGCCGACGGTGGCGACGTTGCGGTACGCCTCGGCGAGCGCGAGCTGGGCGCCCGCATACGGGTCGAGCTTGGCGTAGCGGCCGTTGGCGTCCGTCGCGAGCGCGACGCCAAGGCCCGTCGTCTCGTCGACGCGGATCACTCCGCTGTCGTCGGGCTGGGCGAGCGCCGTGTTGCCCTGGACGAAACGGTCGTACTGGTCGGTCACCCAGGACTTGCTCGCGAGGTTGGGCGAGGCGATCAGTCGCAGCAGCGTCGCCCGCAGCTCCTCGCCGGTGACCGGGCGGGCGTAGCGTGCGGCGCCATCGGGGCCGCTGACGGTGTCGTCCTGGAGTCCGTCCTGCCAGGAGGGACGGGCGTAGGGGCGGTGGTACGTCGGGCCGTCGTGGGCGACCGAGCGGGGCTCGACGTCGACGATCCGGTGGCCGAAGTGGTCGATCGTCAGGCGGCCGGTGCCGGTGACCTCGCCGATGACGGCGGTCTCCACGTCCCACTTGGCGGTGATGGCGAGGAACGCGTCGAGCTTCTCGGGGGCGACGACGGCCATCATCCGCTCCTGCGACTCCGACATGAGGATCTCGCCTGCGGTCAGGCTCGGGTCACGGAGCAGGACCTTCTCCAGGTCGACGTGCATCCCCCCCTCGCCGTTGGAGGCGAGCTCGGAGGTCGCGCAGGAGATGCCGGCAGCGCCGAGGTCCTGGATGCCCTCGACGACGCGCGCGGCGAAGAGCTCGAGGCAGCACTCGATGAGCACCTTCTCCATGAAGGGGTCACCGACCTGGACGCTCGGGCGCTTGGAGGGCTTGGACTCGTCGAAGGTCTCGCTCGCGAGGATGGAGGCCCCGCCGATGCCGTCGCCGCCGGTGCGGGCGCCGAAGAGCACGATCTGGTTCCCCACACCGGAGGCGTTGGCCAAGTGGATGTCCTCGTGCCGCAGCACGCCGACGCACAGCGCGTTGACCAGCGGGTTGCCCTGGTAGCTGGGGTCGAAGACGAGCTCGCCGCCGATGTTCGGCAGGCCGAGGCAGTTGCCGTAGACGCCGACCCCTGCGACGACGCCGTGCACGACGCGCGCCGTGTCGGGGTGGTCGATCGCGCCGAAGCGCAGCTGGTCCATCACGGCGACCGGGCGGGCACCCATCGAGATGATGTCGCGCACGATCCCGCCGACGCCGGTCGCAGCACCCTGGTAGGGCTCGACGAAGCTCGGGTGGTTGTGGCTCTCGACCTTGAAGGTCACCGCCCAGCCGTCGCCGATGTCCACCACGCCGGCGTTCTCACCGATCCCGACGAGCAGGTGCTCCCTCATCGCCGGGCTGACCTTCGTGCCGAACTGGGCGAGGTGCACCTTCGACGACTTGTAGGAGCAGTGCTCGGACCACATGACCGAGTACATCGCGAGCTCTGCTGCCGTCGGGCGGCGCTCGAGCAGGTCGACGATCCGCTGGTACTCGTCGGCCTTGAGACCCAGCTCAGCCCACGGCAGCGCGACCTCAGGGGTCGC
>JBBRGX010000023.1:0-27540 GCA_038223605.1 Actinomycetales bacterium
ACGCGTCTTGCCCGTTCCGGCGCCGGCGAGCACACAGACGGGGCCCGTCAGCGCGACGGCGACCGCGCGCTGGTCCGGGTCAAGGGCGGCGAGGAGATCGTCGGCTGACATCGGCAGGAGTCTGTCAGGTGTCGCCGACACGCGAGGCAGCGCCTAGCCTGGGGCGACCGCGGTGCCGCCCGTCCCGCGGAGCCACCTCCCCGCCTGACTGCGGCTGCCCGACCGAACGACGCACCGACCAGGCCCCGCCGCCCACCGCCCCGCCAGACGAGAGCCTCGAGGACAGATGACGATCGCTCAGCCGGCCACCGGCACCGTGACCATGTTCAGCACGACGTGGTGCGGCTACTGCCGGCGCCTGAAGTCGCAGATGGACGCCGCGGGCATCGCGTTCACGGAGGTCGACATCGAGCAGGTGCCGGGCGCGGCGGCGTTCGTCGAACAGGTCAACGGCGGCGACCGGACCGTCCCGACGGTGCTCTTCCCCGACGGTACGGCCGCGACGAACCCTTCCCTCAGGCAGGTCACCGAGCGTCTGGCCTGCTGAGCGCGGTCCACGCCGGTCTCAGGCGCGCGAGCCCCACTCCTCGCTGAGGATCGGCCCGCCGAACCACTCCTCGATCAGCGCCCTGGCGATGGAGGTGTGCGTCGGGAGCACGACGTCCCCGCTGCTCACGGCTGCCGCCAGGTCGACCCGGCTGAACCAGCGCGCCGACTGGATCTCGACCCCGTCGACGGTGATCGCGGTGCTGAGCGCGCGGGCCCGGAACGCGAGCATCAGGGAGCCGGGGAAGGGCCAGCTCTGGCTCCCCCGGTACACCGGGTCGCCGACCCGGATCCCGACCTCCTCGGCGACCTCGCGCGCGACAGCTGCCTCGGCCGACTCTCCCGGTTCGACGAATCCGGCGAGCGTGGAGAATCGTCGCTCGGGCCAGAGCGGCGAGCGCGCCAGCAGCAGGCGGTCGGCCTCGTCGACCACGGCCATGATGACCGCCGGGTCGGTCCGCGGGTAGTGGTCCGAGCCGTCCTCGACGCAGGTCCGGGTCCAGCCGGCGAGCGTCGGGACCGTTGCCGCTCCGCACAGCGGACACCGGGGATGACGCTCGTGCCAGGCTGCGAGGGCGACGGCCGCGCTCGCGAGGCCGGCCTCTCGGTCGTCGAGGAGGTAGCCGATCTCCCGCAGCGAGCGCCAGGTGCGCTCCCGGCTCAGGAGCGCAGCGTCGGGGAGGACCAGCGCGAGGACGTCGGCACCGTCGTTGCCGAGGAACGCGAGGAGTGCCGCGTCGTCCGCCGCGGGAGGGCTGAGGTAGGGCACGCCGACCTCGTGGGGCGTCACGAGGTCGAGGGTCACCCTGACGGGGGGTGCCGGGTGCGTGGCGGCGCGTGCGGTCGTGGGCGCGGTGGTCGGTGCGCTCGTGGGCGCGGCGGTGGGCGCGCTCGTGGGCGCGGTAGTCGGCGCGCTCGTGGGCGCGGCGGTCGGCGCGGCCGGCTGCGCGGCGTCGTCGCCGTCGATCCGGACCGCCAGCAGCCCACCTGCGACGAGGACGACCTGACTGCCCGCCCCGCCCCACGCGTCGACGATCAGCCCAGGATCGGTGCGCCGCTCCGCATGCCGGTCGACGGAGGAGCGCGAGAGCGGGAGCCGGGACCAGTCCACGCGGTCACCGTAGGCCAGGCCACCGTGCCGCGCCGCCCACGGACCACGGGACGGAGCGCGCGAGCAGCGCCCGAGCACGGGGCGGCGTCGCGGACACGCGATCGGGAGGCGTGCCCTGCGGCCCTGTGGCGCCTACGGTGATCCTGTGTCCCGTTCTCCGCTGGTCCTTGCCGCCCTGGCGACGGTCGCCGTCCCCGACCTCGACGCGGTCGACGTGCGGCGCGCCTCGCACACCGCGCCCGGCATCGACGCGGCCATCGTGATCGACGCGGAAGGGACCCGCTGGGTCGTGCGGGCACCTCAGGACGCGACCGCCGGCGCCACCCTGGAGGCCGAGGTCGCCCTGCTCGGCGCCCTGGCGGCCCATGTGGACGCCGGAGACCTGCCGTTCGCCGTCCCGGTGCCCGAGGGCTCCGTCGCCCTCGCGGAGGGCGGCCGCGCGATCGTGCACCGCCAGCTCACGGGCCGACCCCTGAGGCTGGCGGATCTCGGGCCGGGGCCCGGCCTCGCCGCCGCCCTCGGCCGGGCTCTCGCGGCCCTGCACGAGCTGCCGACCTCGGTGGTGGAGGACACCGGCCTTCCCGTCTACAGCGCCGAGGACTACCGCGAGCGTCGACTCTCGGAGGTCGACGAGGCGGCAGCGACCGGGCATGTTCCCGCCACGCTCCTTCGCCGCTGGGAACGGGCGCTGGAGGACGTCGCCCTGTGGCGCTTCCAGCCGACCGTCGTGCACGGCGACCTCTCCGCTGAGCACGTGCTCTGCGACGCGCAGGCGCCGGTCGGTGTCCTCGCGTGGTCCGAGGCGAAGGTGGCCGATCCTGCCGACGACCTCGCCTGGCTGCTCGTCGCCGCTCCGCACGAGGCGGTCGACCCGATCCTGGAGTCCTACCACCTGCATCGCACCGAGATGCGCGACCCGCACCTGGCCGAGCGCGCGCTCCTGGCCGGCGAGCTCGCGGTGGCACGGTGGCTGCTGCACGGGGTCCACACGGCCGACGACGCGATCGTCGCCGATGCGAAGGAGATGCTCGCCGAGCTCGCCGAGCAGATCGCCGCGACCGATGCCGAGGCCGCCTCGCTCGCGCAGGCCCTGGCCGAGGAGGCGGACCGGGCGGACCGGGAGGCTGCCGACCTCGCGGCGGCCGAGGCCGCAGCGCAGGCCGAGTGGGAGGCAGCGGAGCTGGCCGAACGCGAGGCGGCCGACGCGGAGGTCGCGGAAGCCGGGTCTGCCGAGGGCGAGCCGGACGAGGCTTCAGACGGTACCTCCGACGAGGCTGCCGACGGCGCGTCGGACGAGGCTGCCGACGGCGCGGACCATGGTGAGACCGCGTCGCGGCCCGAGCCGGAGCCCGACACCGCGTCCGCGCACGCGCCCGCGTCCGAGGCGGAGCCGGGCGAGGACCCGGCCCCCCGGCGCTAGTCCTGACCCACCTCCGTCCCCTCACGCAACGCACGCTCGATCTCGGCGAGGCCGGGCATCGACGCCGGTCGCACGGTCTCACCGGTGGCGAGGTAGACGAACGCCGCATCGACGCGCTCGATCGGCAGGCCCGACCTGCGTGACCACGCCACCCGGTAGACCGCGAGCTGCAGCTCGCGCGCCCGCAGCGCAGCGGAGTCGACGGGTGGGCGGCCCGTCTTCCAGTCGACCACGACCACGCCACCGTCCGGTCCGGCGAACACCGCGTCGATCCGGGAGCGCAGGGTGACACCACCCACCGGTGTCTCGACGTCGACCTCGACGGCGAGCGGCGTGCGGCCAGCCCACGGTGACGCGAGGAACGTGGTGCGCAGGGCGGCGAGGTCGAGGTCTCGCGCGACGCTCTCGTCGTCAGCCCCCGGCAGCTCGTCGACGTCGAGCAGCGCCGCGGCACCGAAGTACTGCTCCACCCAGGCGTGGAAGGCGGTCCCGCGCCTGGCCACGGTGGACGGCGCCTGCGGCACTGGCCGCCGCACGGCCATGGCGTACTCCGCCGGGTCCGCGGCGAGCCGCACGAGCGCCGACGCCGCCAGGTGCCCGGGCAACGGGATCGTCTCCTGGCCCTCGCGGCCGCGTCGCCGCTCGTCCAGGAGCAGCCGGGCCGAGCGCGCCAACGCCTGGCCGTCGGGATCCGCAGCCGACCACTCCGCCGAGGGCCGTGCCACCCGTACCGCCTGGGCTCCGCGCCCGACGAGGGCCGAACGAGCGGCGCCCAGCGCGTGCACGGCAGGCCACGTGGCGTCGACCGCCACCTCCGGCTCGGGACGCGGACCGGCCGGACCGTCCGCGAGCACGAGCGGGACGAGCCCCTGCTCGACGAGCTCGACGAGGAACCGCGACGGGCTCGCCGGCTTCGTCCCGTGGCGCCACCAGCTGCCGCAGAGCAGCAGCCTCGAGGCCGCTCGGGTCACCGCGACGTAGGCGAGCCGTCGCTCCTCGGCGATCTCGTGCTCGGCTACCTGCGCACCGTAGGTGACCAGCCGCGCGGCGAGCTCGGCCGTGTCCACGTCGGGGGCGAGGTCGACATCGGGCAGGTGCTCGCGGTCACCGCGCAGCACGACGGGGATCGCGCCCATGGCCCGCACCCAGCCGTGGCGGTCGGGGTCGGAGGGGAAGGTGCGCTCCACGAGGCCGGGGACGGCGACGACGTCCCACTCCAGACCCTTGGCAGCGTGCACGGTCATGATCTGCACGGCGTCCGGGTCGGCCTCGGCCGGCGGGGTGGCCAGGCCGCGCTCCTCGGAGCGGGCCGCCGCGAGCCAGGAGAGGAAGCCGCCGAGGGCGCCGCCGTCCTCGCGGTCGAAGCCGGCAGCGACGGCACGGAGGGCGTCCAGGTGCATGCGGGCCTGAGCAGGTGCCGCGCGCCCCACGGCGATCTCGATGTCGAGGCGGAGCAGCCGCTCGGCCTCGACCACGAGATCGGCGACCGGGAGGAACGTCTGGCTCCGCAGGGTGCGCAGGAGACCGCCGAGCTCGGCGAGGCGGGCCCGCCCGGCCGGTGAGAGGCTCCGGTCGCTCCGGCTCGTCCACCCCGGCGACGGGAGAGCGTCGAGGGCGTCGGCGATCGACGGCAGCTCGCTGCGGTCGGCGCCGACGTGGTGCTCGGGCCCGGACATCTCGCGCGACCAGTCGTGCAGGGCAGCGAGGTCGGCGAGCCCGAGCCGCGCCCGCGGACCGGTGAGCAGGCGCATCAGCGAGTCCCCGCGCGAGGGGTCGTGCGCGGCCTCGAGCAGCGCGACGACGTCGACGACCTCCGGGGTGTCCAGGAGTCCACCGATCCCGGCGACCTCCACCTGGAGCCCTGCGGCCAGCAACGCCTCCTCGAGCAGCGCGAACTGCGCACGGGTGCGGCAGAGCACGGCAGAGGTCACCGGTCCCGGACGGTCGGCCGCCAGGAGAGCCCGCTGCTGGACGACGAACCGCGCGACGGCCACGGCCTCGTCCTGCGCGCTCTCCAGGAACTGCGCCTCCACGACCCCGTCGCCCGCGCCCGGCCGCGGCACGAGCACCGGCAACGCAGGCGTGTCGAGGTCACGACGTGCGTCGACGGCCACGCGCAGCGGAGCCGCAACGGCGTTCGCGAGCGTGAGCACGGCGTCGTCGTTGCGCCATGACGTCGAGAGCGCGAGGACCCGGGCCGGGGAGGCCCCCTCGGTTCCCCCCCGGGGGAAGTCCCGCGGGAACTGCTCGAGCCCGCCGGCGCTCGCGCCGCGCCAGCCGTAGATGGACTGGTGCGGGTCCCCGACGGCCGTGACGGGATGACCTGGCCGACCGGAGTCCGCCCCGAACAGGTGGCGAAGCAGGACGAGCTGGGCGACCGAGGTGTCCTGGTACTCGTCGAGCAGGACGACACCGAACCGGGCGCGCTCCCCGGCGCCGACCTCTGGCATCTCCCGTGCCACGCGAGCAGCCAGCGCGACCTGGTCGGCGAAGTCGAGGACGTCCTGGGCCCGCTTGCGCGCCGTGAACTCCTCGACCATGCCGAGCAGCCGGCTGCGCAGCTCCATCGACTCCCTGGCCCTGGTCAGCAGCGCGCGCGCCGGGGCGAGCGTCTTGCGGACGGTCGGCGCCGCACCGAGGATCTCGATCACGCGGGTCAGCTCCACCCTGACCGCGTCCGGATCGACGAGGTGCTCGGCGAGCTCTCCCGCCAGCTCGAGCACCGCCGAGGTCACGGTCGACGCGCGGTAGGCCGTGTCGAGGTCCCCCGCCCAGTGCTCGACGACGTCGTGCGCGATCTGCCAGCGGCCCGCCTCGCCGACCAGCCGGGCCGAGGGCTCGACGCCGATCCGGACGGCATGGTCGGCCACGAGCGACGCGGCGTAGGAGTTGTAGGTGGCGATCGTCGGCGAGAGGAAGCCCATGCTTCGGCCGCCGGAGGCACGGTGCAGCGCGCGCAGCCGGCCGCGGACGCGCTCGGACAGCTCGCCGGCCGCCTTGCGCGTGAAGGTCAGCCCGAGCACGCGATCGGGCTCGACCAGGCCGTTCGCGACGAGGTAGACCACCCGCGCCGCCATCGTCTCCGTCTTGCCGGACCCCGCTCCGGCCACGACGAGCATGGGCTCGAGCGGCGCCTCGATGATCGCCTGCTGCTCGGGGGTCGGTGGGTGCGTGCCCACGAGGGTCGCGATCTCCGCTGCACTCCTCATGCGCCCACCACCCGCCCCTGCGGCCAGGCCGGACAGCTGCGCTGCACGGGGCAGACCCGGCACTGCTCGCCCCTCGTCGCGTCCATCGAGGACCGTGTGGCGAGCTCGGCGACGCCGGCGATCATCTCCTGCGCCCACGCGGGGTCCTCGAGCCGCGAGAGCGCCTCCTGGCTCCTCAGGGTGGGGTGCGCCGAGCCGCCACCGACGAACACGAGCCGGGCGCCGCCCGAGACCGCGCCGGGGACGAGCTCGTCGAACGCGCCGGCGTCCACCGCCACCTGGTAGGCCCCGAGCTGGGCGTGGTGCGCCGTCGCCTCGCCAGGGGAGGGGAACGTCGCGCCCGTCTTGAGGTCGACGACACGCAGCAACGGACGCCCCTCGGCGTCGGCCCCGAGGCGCTCGAGACGGTCGACCGAGCCTCGCAGGACCACCTGGCCGACCCGAGCCGAGAAGGGCTCCTCGACCCCGACCGGGTCGTCGGCGTCCGCGAGGTAGTCCGCAAGGAGGACGAGCATCGCCTCCGCCTCACGCCTGCGCTGCCGGGAGACCCAGCCCTCGGGGAGCCCGAGCGTCGACCACCGCTCGTCGAGCAGGGCCGAGAGCTCGGCGAGGCTGCCCCGCGGGAGCTCGGCGGCCAGGGCGTGCACGAGCGTCCCGATGGACTGCTCCGTCGTCGAGACGCTCGTCCCCCCCACGGCCTCCAGCGCCCAGCGGAGCCCACAGCTGGTGGCGAGCTCGAGCTTGGACGGCGAGAGCGGGACGATCGCCTCCGCCGCCCACAGCGGGGCGGTGCTGGAGAGCGCGGCCGCGCCGTACCAGGAGGCCGGGTCGGCGCCGGGGATCTGCTGCTCGGCCAGGTGCGCGAGGAGCGAGGCCGCAGCGTCGGACGACGCCTCGTCGCCCCCCTCGAGGATCGTCCGGGCCTGGGCGACGACCGCCCGCAGGTCCAGGGCGTGCGGCACGGCGGCGGCGCGGCTGTCGACCTCCCCCGGCCCTGGGGGCTCGACGAGGTCGAGCAGCCCCGACGGCTGCTGGTCGGCGTCCCTGACCGCTGTGACGACCAACCGGAGCCGGGCCCGCGAGACGGCGACGGCGAAGGTCCGCAGCTCGTCGTCGAGCACTGCGGCCCTGGCCTCGGCGGCGAACCGCTCGCTGACGGCCGCCCGGCCGGCCAGGACGTCGACCAGGTGCTGAGCGCCGAGGAGGGAGTCCCGCAGCCGCAGGTCGGGCCAGATGCCCTCCTGGACCCCGGCGACCACGACGAGGTCCCACTGCGCGCCGGCGGCGCCCGCAGCGGTGACCAGCGAGACGGCCTCGGCGACCGAGCCACGCGCCGCGAGCGAGTCGGCCGGGAGATCCTGAGCCGCGAGGTGCTCGAGGAAGGAGCCGGCCGAGGCCTGGGGCATCCGGTCGACGAACTGCTCGGCCGCCGTGAAGAGCGCCAGGACGGCATCGAGGTCGCGGTCGGCACGCTCCCCTGCCGCACCGCCGGCGAGGGCGCTGCGCCGCCACGGGCCCGCGAGGTCGGCCTCCTGCCACAGTGCCCACAGGACGTCGAGCACCCCGGAGCCCCGACGAGCGAGTGCCGACCGGCCGGCGGCCAGCACGGCGGCCAGGCGGACGACGGGCGGCCGCACCGCCGCCGGGAGCGTCGCGGCCCCTGCCGGCGTCACCACGGCTTCGACCAGGAGCTCGTCGCTCGTCTGCGACCCGCCTGCCGCGACCTCCTGCGCCCGCAGCAGACGCCGCAGTCGCCGCAGGCCGACGGCGTCCGTGCCGCCGAGTGCCGAGACGAGCAGCTCGGCGACCAGCTCGGGGTCGAGGCGGGCCGGGTCCGGAGCCAGGACCGCTGCGACCGCGCGCAGCAGGGGCCGCACCGCAGGCTCGGCCCGCAGCGGGACGTCGCTGCCGACCACCTCGACCGGGACCTGCGCGGAGAGCAGCGCACGGCGCAGCTCGGCGACCTGTGCCCCGGACCGCGCGATGACGGCCATCTCCCCCCAGGCGAGCCCGTCGTACAGGTGGGCCGCCCGCAGCGTGTGCGCGACGAAGGCCGCCTCCTGGGCAGCGGAGCGCAGGAGCACCGACCGGACCGGCCGCAGGCGCGGCTCGGGGCTCGGGGGCGGGCCCGCGACGGCCTCGGCCACGGGTCGCGGCCGGTCGACCGTCTCGCCCACCCGCGTCGACTGCTCCTCGACCGCGCCCGCCCCACGATGCGCCCTGACCGTCCCGCGGATCTCCGTCGTCACCGCGGCGACGACGGAGCGCAGCTCGCGGCCGTGCCGCCAGACGCGATCGAGAGTGAGGGTGGCCGCGCCGAAGGCCCCGAGCTCGCTGCCGGCAGCGAGCGCGGCCCGGTCGACGAGGCCGGGGCTCGCCCCACGGAAGGTCTGCACGGCCAGGTCGGGGTCCGCGAGCAGCACGAGCTCTGCGCCCCCGGCGGCCAGGGTGTGCAGCAGCCGGACCGTCCCGGCCGTCGCCTCCTGGTAGTCGTCGACGACGACGGTCCCCCAGCGAGGTCGGGGCCGGCGGGGGACCTCGTCCTCCCAGGCGAGCAGCGCCTCGCCGGCCTCGTCGACCACGACAGCCGGGTCGAACCGGGCGCCGGCGTCCGGCGTGGCGGCGCGGAGCACCGTGACGTCCAGGTACTCGGCGTACAGCGCCGCGGCCGCCTGCCATGCCGGTCGGCCGTGCTCGGCCCCGAGCCGGGCGAGGTCAGCGGGACGCAGGCCACGCTCGGCCGCGCGCATGAGGAGGTCGCGCAGCTCGTCGCGGAAGGCGCGCAGGCCGAGCGCCGCCGGCGGCACCGAGGCGGGCCAGGCGACGGGGCGCCCCTCACCTGCGGCGTGACCGGCCAGGAGGTCGGCAAGGACGAGGTCCTGCTCGGGGCCGGAGATGAGGGTGGGTGGGGGCTCGCCGAGCATCGATGCTCGCGCCCGCAGCACGGAGAAGGCGAGCGAGGACGGCGTCCGGACGACGGGTGCCGAACCGGTGCGCGGAAGGTGCGCGGAGAGCGCGTCGCGCAGTCGTGCCGCCGCCCGTCGCGTCGGGGCCAGCAGGAGCACGGGCTCGACCCCGTCGTCGGCAGCGGCGAGGCGGTCGGCCTCGGGGCGCCGGTCCGCTGCGATGAGCCGATCGGCCGTGATCGCGAGGGCCGTCGTCGTCCGGCCGGAGCCGGGCGCCCCGGTCACCAGCAGGACTCCCCCACGATGGGCGAGGACGGACTGCTGCACCGGGTCGAGGTCGGGCCACGGGCCCGGCTCGATGGGTGGGATCAGCCTCAGCACGGGTCGATCCCACCACAACGCACCGACAGGGCGGCTCCGCCGCCCTACGCGCCGTCCGGGAACGGCCACGCGTTCGGCAGGCAGGGTGCGACCCGGACGGTCTGCTGCTGCATGAGCGGTGCGAGCCGGCCGGCCCCGGGGCAGGAGACATGCGGATGCCCGAGCAGGTGCCCGACCTCGTGGTTGACCACGTACTGCCGGTAGACCGTCACGTCAGGGAACTCGCTCGTGCCCGCGACCCACCGGGTGTGGTTGAGGACGGCGTGGTCGTTGCGGCCGCAGGAGTAGACGCCGTTCGTCGCGAGCGGGGCGCACATCGTGTCGACGAGGTCGGGTGCGGCCAGGACCACGCGGATCTGCGCATCGGCGTCCGTGCGGGCGAAGCCGATCGTTCCACCGGCGCCCCAGCCCCGGGGGTCGTTGAGCGTGGCCATCACCATCGAGGCGAAGGCCGCCGGATCGATGTCGAGCCCGCGCTCGACCTCGACGCGGACCGTGCGGACCGACGCTGCGGCCGGGTCCGGCGCGGGGACGCTGCCAGGGACGACCACGAGCTCACCGCTCGCCGAGGTCGGCAGTGCCGGCGAGAGGACCCCGGCCGCCAGGTCGGCCGGCGTCTGGGCCGAGCTCGTCAGGGCGGCGGGCGCAAGGGGCGCGGGCTCCGGTGCAGCGGAGGGCGCGGCGGGCATCGCCATCGCCGGCTCGGCCGCCTGCGAGGGTTCCGGCCCGGGAGGACGGCTCGCGATCGATTCGGCCCCCGCGCGGGGGTCGGCGGCGTCCGCCGAGGCGACGGTGCGGGCCGCCAGTGCCGTCCCGGTCCCCGCGCCGACCCCGAGCCCGAGCAGCCCGGCGACGGCGAGGGCCATCGCCCCGAAGGGTCCCCGAGCACGACGGGGCAGGGCGTGCCGGAGTCCCGACCGCGGCCGCCGACCGGTGCTCATCGGTCCATCGTCGCACCGGACGCACGTCCCGGCGACGTTCTGCCTCGATAGGATCGTCGGGGTGAGCCCTCATGGCGCGACCAGGATGTCCCGCGACGCGCGCCGCCACCAGGTCCTGGAGGTCGCCCTCGACCTGTTCTCCCGGGACGGTTTCCACCATGTCTCGATGGACGACATCGCCGAGCGGGCCGCGGTCAGCAAGCCGGTCCTCTACCGCCACTTCCCGTCGAAGCTCGACCTGTACCTCGCGGTCGTCGACCATCGGGGCGAGGCACTCGTCGCAGCCGTCGACGAGGCGCTCGCGGGCGTCGGCGCGCGCCCGCTCGTCGGTGGGCAGGCGGCCGTGGAGGCCGTCGCCGAGGCGCTCGTGCGGGCCTACGTCCGGTTCGTCACCGACTCCGGCGAGTCCTTCGCCCTGCTGTTCGAGTCCGACGTGACTCATGACGACGTCGTGCGTGAGCGGGTCGAGCACGCCTCGCGTCAGGTCGCCGCCACCCTGCGCCGCGGGCTGCTGGAGACGACGGGGCTCGGAGCGGACGAGGCAGACCTGGTGGCGACGGTGCTGCTCAGCATGGCGACGGCGACGGCGACCTCGACCCACCGCTCCGACCGGGTCCCGGTCGAGGTCGCGATCGACCTCATCAGCACCTTGGTCTGGGGCGGCGTGAGCGGCCTGGCGAGGGCACGTCCGTCTGCGGACTCCCCGACCGCGCCTTAGGATGCCCTCAGGCAACGACGAAGGGATCGGCGTGGACATCACGATCGGCATGCGGGACGTGGCGCGCGAGCTGCTGCTGGAGTCCGACCTCACCTCCGAGGCCGTCACGAAGCAGGTGCTCAAGGCGCTCGAGATCGGTGCTCCGATCGAGCTCTCCGACTCCAAGGGGCGCAAGGTCATCGTCCCGGCGTCCGCCGTCGGCTTCGTCGAGATCGGCAGCGACGAGCAGCGCCGGGTGGGCTTCCACAACCTCTGAGCAGCGGTCGGTCGTCAGGGCCGGCGATGGCGCTCAGGCGGAGAGGCCGAGCCGGTCCATCCGTCGGCTGTGCTCGGCGGTGAGCTGGCTGAACAGGCGCTGCTGCGAGTCCAGGGGGCCGACGACGGCAGCGAGCAGACCCTGCAGCTCGGGGTGCTCGACGATCACGCGCTGGACCACACCGAGCGACTCCCCGAAGAGCCGACGGCACCACAGCGCCGAGCGCGCCGCGAGCGTCGGGTCGGCCGCTGCCTCGGCAGCGAGGGCATCGATCACCATCGCGGCGTGACCGTCGTCGGCGAGCACGTCGATCACCACGGCACGGCTCGTCGCGTCGAGCCCGTCGGCCAGTGCCCTGGCGAAGTCGTCGGAGACGCCGTAGCCGACGTAGCCCTTGAGCAGTCGCTCCCACCAGGTGCTCGGCTCGGTGCGCGCGTCGAACTCGACGAGAACGCCGGCGAAGGGCGCCATCGTCGGCTCAAGGCTGCCGCCCAGCTCGACGACCCGGAGGGCGATCCGGTCCAGCCGCTCGCGCGCGAGCTCGGCGAGCCGACTGACCTCGAGCCTCCCGGCGAGGCTCGGCGCCCTGGCGGAGTCCGCGGCGAGCCGGGTGAACTCCGCGAGCTCTCCGTAGGCGATCATCCCGAGCACCGGAAGAGCGAAGCCCTGCTCAGAGGTGCTACCGCCCCCGCCGTCGGGTCCCTGCGCGGCGGAGCGCTCGAGGGCGGGCCCGGACCCAGGCAGCGATGTCATCCGCTCAGGCTATAGGCTGGGCGGGTACATCGGTTGACCGGTCGTCCCGTTACCTTCGCGCACAGCCCCACGCGCGGCGCCTTGCGCGATCGGCTGCCGTCCCCGACCGCGGCGCGGCCCGTGCGGTGCGAAGAGCACCCTCGCGTGTGCCCCGCGGCTCCGAGAGGTAGGACAGTTGACCACCCAGCACACGGATGCGCCCGATACCGACGACGCACCCCAGGCACCCGCACCCCCCCTGCTCACCTTCGCCGACTTCGGCATCCGCGCCGAGATCTGCCTGGCGCTGACCGAGGCGGGAATCACCCACCCCTTCCCGATCCAGGCGATGACCCTCCCGGTCGCCCTGCAGCAGCACGACATCATCGGCCAGGCCAAGACGGGGACCGGCAAGACCCTCGGGTTCGGCCTCCCGCTGCTCGAGCACGTCGTCGGTCCCGACGAGCCTGGCGTCGACCAGCTGCGCGCGCCCGGCAAGCCGCAGGCGCTCGTCATCGTGCCGACGCGCGAGCTCGCCGTGCAGGTGGCAGGCGACCTGGAGACGGCATCGCGCCACCGCTCGGTGCGCATCGTGCTGCTCTACGGCGGCCGCGCCTACGAGCCTCAGGTCGCTGCCCTCCAGCGCGGGGTCGAGGTCGTCGTCGGCACACCCGGCCGGATGATCGACCTGATGAACCAGGGCTACCTCGACCTCACCTCCGCGCGGACGGTCGTCCTCGACGAGGCGGACGAGATGCTCGACCTCGGCTTCCTTCCCGACGTCGAGAAGCTCATCAGCCGCACCCCGGCCTCCCGCCACACCATGCTGTTCTCGGCGACGATGCCGGGCGCCGTCGTCGCGATGGCGCGCCGCTACATGACGCAGCCGACGCACATCCGCGCGAACGACCCGGACGACGCCGGCCTCACGCTCAAGGCGATCAAGCAGGTCGTCTACCGCGCGCACGCGATGGACAAGGTCGAGGTGCTCGCCCGACTCCTCCAGGCGCGCGGTCGCGGCCTGACGCTCGTCTTCGCCCGGACCAAGCGCACCTGCGCCAAGGTGGCCGACGACCTCGCCGAGCGCGGCTTCGCTGCCGGCGCGATCCACGGCGACCTCGGCCAGGGTGCCCGCGAGCAGGCGCTCCGCGCGTTCCGCTCCGGGAAGATCGACGTGCTCGTCGCGACCGACGTCGCGGCCCGCGGGATCGACGTCGACGACGTCACGCACGTGGTCAACTACCAGTGCCCCGAGGACGAGAAGACCTATCTGCACCGCACCGGCCGCACCGGCCGGGCCGGAAAGACGGGGACGGCGGTGACCTTCGTCGACTGGGACGACATCCCGCGCTGGGGCCTGATCAACAAGGCGCTCGACCTGGGCTTCCCGGAGCCGCTGGAGACCTACTCCAGCTCCCCGCACCTGTTCCACGACCTCGACATCCCCGATGGCACCAAGGGGCGCCTGCCGCGGAGCGAGCAGAAGCGCGCCGGCCTCTCGGCCGAGGTCGTGGAGGACCTGGGCGAGACCGGGAAGAAGCACTCCTCCGGCGGACGCGACGACCACAAGGGCCATGGTGGTCATGGCGACCACAAGGGCCACGGCGGTCGTGAGGAGCGCAAGGGCCGCGGTGAGGGCAAGTCGCACTCCGACCACAAGGACGGCGGTGCACGCCGCGAGCGCACAGGCGAGGAGAGCGCACCGCGCGAGCGCAGGGGCGAGGAGAGCGCACCGCGCGAGCGCACCGAGGCGACGACGACCGGCGCCGTCGAGGGCACGAGCGAGGGCGGCCGCGCCCGTCGGCGGCCGCGCAGCCGTCGGCGGACCCGCGGGGGCCAGGAGTCCGCAGGCGAGCAGGCGACCGTCGCCACCCCGGCGCAGTGACCCCGGTGCGGGCCTGACCCGCACCACGCACGAGCAGATCGGGCCCGGGACGTCACGTCCCGGGCCCGACGTCGCCTGCGGCCGAACAGGTCAGGCGGCGGCGAACAGGTCAGGCGGCGGCGATGAAGGCGCCGACGGAGTCCGCCACGAGCTGCACGGCGATCGCCGCGAGCAGCAGGCCGGCGATCCGGGTGACGAGCGTCGTGCCGGAGTCCTTGAGCACCCGGTGCACCAGGCCGGCGAACCTCATCGCCAACCAGAGGCACAGGTGCACCCCGAGCACCCCGAGCCCGATCGCGAGCCAGTCCGCCGAGCCGTCGGAGCGCTGGACGAACACCATCGTCGCGACGATGGCTCCCGGGCCGGCGAGCAGCGGGGTCCCGAGGGGCACCATGGCGACGTTGACGCTCTCGTTCGCCGAGGGCTGCGGTGCATCGGCGTTGCCGGTCAGCAGCTCCATCGCGACCAGGAGCAGCAGCAGGCCACCGGAGCCCTGGAGCGCGGCGAGCGAGATGTGCATGTAGCTGAGCAGCTGCTGCCCGAAGAGGGCGAAAGAGACGATCACGCCGAAGGCGACGAGGATCGCCTGCCGCGCGGCGCGGTGCCGCTGGGCGCGTGTCATCGCGCCGGTCAGTCCGAGGAAGATCGGGACGGTCCCCGGCGGGTCCATGATCACGAAGAGGGTGATGAAGACCTCGGCGAGCATCCGCCAGTTCACGAGGGTCACCGCAGCACCTCGAGGCGTCCGCGCGAGGCGATCTCGGCGAGGACCTCAGCGCCGGTGAGGTTCTCCCCCAGCCGGTTGGGCTTGCCGGCGCCGTGGTAGTCGCTCGAGCCGGTCTGGAGAAGGTGGTGGCGACGTGCGGCGGCGCGCAGCCGCGCGCGCTGCGCCTCGTCGTTGTCCCGGTGGTCGACCTCGAGCCCGGCCAGGCCGGCCTCGACGAGCGCGTCGATCTCCTCCTCGCTCACGGGGGCGTCGCGGAGCGCGGCCCCGGGGTGGGCGAGCACCGGCACCCCACCGGCCGCGAGGACGAGGCCGATCGCGCGGGCGGCGTCCGGCGCGTAGTGCGGCACCCAGTACGGCGAGCCGGTGGCGAGCAGCTCGTCGAAGGCAGCGGTGCGGTCGGCGACGTGGCCACGGGCGACGAGCGCGTCGGCGATGTGGGGGCGGCCGACCGTCGCCTCGTCGCCGGTCTGCGCGATGACGTCGTCCCAGGTCAGCGGCATGTCGCGGGCGAGGAGCCCGACGATGCGGCGGGCCCGGTCCACCCGGGCGGTGCGCACCTGATCCGCCTCGGCCAGGAGCGCCGGCGCCTGCGGGTCGTGCAGGTAGGCGAGCAGGTGCACGCTGCGCCCGTGCAGCCGGCAGGAGAGCTCCACGCCGCGCACCAGAGCGATGCCCTGCGTCGCTGCGGCCCGCGCCGCCTCGTCCCAGCCGCGCGTGGAGTCGTGGTCGGTGAGGGCGACGACGTCCAGCCCGGCGGCCACGGCCGAGGCGATCACCTCGGCCGGTCGCTCGGTGCCGTCCGAGGCCGCCGAGTGGGCGTGGAGGTCGATGCGCACGGGCTCAAGGGTAGGGCTCCGGCCGGGCCGGTCCGCACGACAGGTCGGCCACCACCGGGCGAGCAGTGGAACGATGGGGCCATGACCGAGCAGAACCAGCAGTCCCCGGCGTCGGTCGACGACGCCGCCCGGCCCACCGAGCAGACGCTCGCCGACCGCGGCAGCAACCGTTCGCAGCGGCCGACGTCCGCGGCGTTCCGGGCGTTCGTCTCCGAGCGCTGGGGCGGTGCGCACGCCCCGCGGCCGGCCCGCTCGGGCGTCGCCCCGTTCGCCGCTGCCCGCCGCGAGCGGCTCGGCGCGCAGCTGCGTGGCGAGCGCCTCGTGATCCCTGCCGGTGCCCTGCGCCGGCGGTCGAACGACACCGACTACCGCTTCCGGCCCCACTCGGCGTTCGCGCACCTCACCGGCCTCGGCACCGACCAGGAGCCCGACGCCGTCCTGGTGCTGCACCCGGTCGACGGCGGCGGGCACGAGGCCGTGCTCTACGTGCGTCCGATGGCGGGACGCGACAGCGAGGAGTTCTTCGCCGACTCGCGCTACGGCGAGTTCTGGGTCGGCGCACGGCCGAGCCTCGAGGACCTCGCGGAGCTGACCGGGCTGCGCGTGGTCCCGCTCGACCAGCTCGTCGACGCCCTCGCGAAGGATGCCGGCGCCGGCGGCGTGCAGATCCGGGTGGTGCCGGAGGTCGACGACACCGTCACGACCCAGGTCGAGCTGGCTCGGGCCGACAGCGAGCGCACCGAGGCCACGCACGTCGCAGCCGACGACGCCCTGGTCGAGGCCCTGTCCGAGCTGCGGCTGGTCAAGGACGACTGGGAGATCGAGCAGATGCGGATCGCGATCGCCGCGACCGCCGCGGGCTTCGAGCGCGTGGTCCGCGAGCTGCCGCGTGCGGTCGGGCACCGCCGCGGCGAACGCGTCATCGAGTCCGTGTTCGACGGCAACGCCCGCGAGGAGGGCAACGCCGTCGGGTACGAGACGATCGCCGCCGCCGGCGAGCATGCGACGACGCTGCACTGGATCCGCAACGACGGCGAGGTGCACGAGGGCGACGTCCTGCTGCTGGACGCGGGGGTCGAGGCGGAGTCGCTCTACACCGCCGACATCACCCGCTCCCTGCCGATCGACGGCGAGTTCACCGAGGTGCAGCGCCGGGTCTACCGTGCGGTCCTGGACGCAGCGGACGCCGCGTTCGCCGTCGCGAAGCCGGGAGCGCTCTTCCGCGAGGTGCACGCCGCGGCGATGGAGGTCATCGCTGCACGGCTGGAGGAGTGGGGGCTGCTGCCCTGCTCGGCGCGCGAGTCGCTCGACGGCGACGGCCAGTTCCACCGTCGTTGGATGGTCCACGGGACGAGCCACCACCTGGGACTGGACGTGCACGACTGCGCCCAGGCGCGGCGCGAGATGTACCTGGACGGCGTGCTCGAGCCCGGGATGGTCTTCACGATCGAGCCGGGGCTCTACTTCAAGTCCGACGACCTCGCGGTCCCCGCGGAGTACCGCGGGATCGGCGTCCGGATCGAGGACGACGTGCTCGTCACGGTCGACGGCAACGAGAACCTCTCGGCGGCGCTGCCTCGTCGCCCGGAGGACGTCGAGTCGTGGATGGCGCGGATCCAGGGACGCTGAGCTCTCGGGCCGTCACGGCGCCGTCGGGCCGCCCCGTCCGGGCGAGGCACCCGGTCCGGGCCTGGCGTCCTTCGGCGAGCGGCCGGCGCCGTCGAGCGCGCGACGCAGGATCCACTCGACGTGCCCGTTGAGGCTGCGCAGGTCGTCAGCCGCCCAGTGCGCGAGCGCCTCGTGGACCGCGGGGTCCAGGCGCAGCAGCACCGCCTTGCGCTCACGGCGCGACGGCGTGCCCACGGACGGGTCGCCGTCGCCCCCGCCGGGCCGACCCGTCGGCGACGCCGCAGTCGCCGGCGGGTCGGGCCGCACGTCCTGCGGCACCGCCCCCGGGAGATCGGGCCGCTCCGTCACTGGTGCAGGGTGCCCGCGTTGACGACGGGGGTGACGCGCGAGTCGCCGCACAGCACGACGAGCAGGTTGGAGACCATCGCTGCCTTGCGCTCCTCGTCGAGCTCGACGACCCCCTCCTCGCGCAGCTGGTCCAGAGCCATCCGCACCAT
Source organism: Actinomycetales bacterium (assembly GCA_038223605.1). Taxonomy (GTDB): domain Bacteria; phylum Actinomycetota; class Actinomycetes; order Actinomycetales; family Cellulomonadaceae; genus Actinotalea. Next base: position 17,795 of record JBBRGX010000023.1, read on the forward strand.
CCCGACGGCACCCTCGACGATGCGCGAGCGAGCCGCGACGACGGCATTGGCCTGCTGACGCTGGAGCATCGCCTGGGCGATCTCCGGGGCGTAGGCGAGGTGGCTGACGCGCACCTCGACGATCTCGACGCCGGCGACGGCGACGCGCGCCGCGACCTCGTGGGCGAGCTCGGCGGAGACCTGGTCGGTCGAGCCGCGGAGCGTCTGCTCGTCGTCCCGGCCGTCGTAGGCGTAGGCGCCGGCGACGTGCCGGACCGCCGCCTCGGCCTGGACCGCGACGAACTCCACGTACTCCTCGACGGCGAACGACGCCTTCGCGGTGTCGGAGACCTGCCAGACGACGATCGCGGCGATCTCGACGGGGTTGCCCGTGAGGTCGTTGACCTTCAGATGGGTCGTCTCGAAGTTGCGCACCCGGACGGAGAGCGTCTTGCGGGTCGTCAGCGGCAGGACCCAGAGAAGCCCGGAGGATCGGACGGTGCCGACGTAGCGGCCGAAGAGCTGGACGACCTTCGTGCGGCCCGGCTGCACGATGGTCAGCGAGCTGAGGACGAGGACGGTCGCCAGGGCGCCGAGCAGACCGAGAACGGTCGTCGACTCATGGGCGAGCGCGAGCACGGTCAGCGCAGCGAGGGCGATGCCGAGGAGCAGGGCGAATGCCCCGTTCCCGTGGGCAGCGGGCGACTCGGCGATCGAGACCGCGATCCCGTCGGGACCGACGGTGCCGACGGTGGTTCCGGCGCGCGACGAACCCTGCGGCTCGGGCTGGACCTGGGACATGGCACTCCCCTTCTGGAGCACCCCCATGGCGCTCTATCAAAGTGATATCACTTTGATCGGGCGTGACCCGCGCCGACCGGGATTCGGGACGGGACCATCCACCAGTCGGGCAGAGCGACGGCCCGCCTGGTCAGGAGGTCGGTCCTGCCGGCGGCGGGACCTGCGGGGTCGACTCGGGAGGATGACGCGGCTCGGGGGCGCCGTACACGGGCGGTGCCGGCCGCGAGGGGCTCGCGCCGAACGGCTCCGCGGGGGGCTGCACCGCTGCGGGGGCGGGCGCGGTGCGGGCCGGCCGACCGAGGCCCGGCCCGCCCTCGCCCTGCAGCAGCCCGCGCGCCTTCTGGGCGAGCTCGCCGTCGCACAGCACCGCATAGGTGCCGGCGACGATCTGGCTGGCCGAGGTGAAGTCGCGCTTGCCGCCGGTCAACGAGAACGAGATCACCGAGAAGAGGATCCCGAACGCCGCACCGATCGCCACGGCCGCGAGGATCGGCACCGCGGTGCCGGTCGTCGAGAACAACGAGAGGAGCAGCCCGACGAAGAGGCCGAACCACATGCCCGATGCGGCGCCGGCGATGGCCACCCGGGAGTAGGTGAGCCGTCCGGTGACGCGCTCGACCATCGCCAGGTCCGTCCCGACGATCGTCACGTGCTGGACCGGGAACTCCTTGTCCGAGAGGTGGTCAACGGCCCGTTGGGCCTCGAGGTACGTCGCATAGGAGGCGACCTGCTCCCCCTGCGGCGGAGTCGGCACCTTGGGCGCTCTGGTCATCGCGTTCATCGACATGGCACCGATTCTCGCCTGCTTGCCTGGGAGTTGCCAGCGCGACCGCCATGAGCCCGTTGGGCGCCGGGGGGCGGCCGGGCCCGCCGGGCGTGGGGGCGTGGACCCTCGACGGCCAGCCGACCTCGCGCGGCTACGCTTGCGCGGTGAGCACACGGGTCTTCGCCGCACGCCTGGCCGGCACCGCCGTGTTCGACCCCATCGGCGACCAGGTGGGCCGGGTGCGCGACGTCGTCGTGCTCCTGCGCCCGCAGGGCCCGCCGCGCGCCCTCGGCCTCGTGGTCGAGGTCCCCGGTCGACGCCGGGTGTTCCTCCCGCTGACCCGCGTGACCAGCATCGACGCCGGACAGGTCATCTCGACCGGGCTGGTCAACATGCGTCGCTTCGAGCAGCGGCCGCCCGAGACGCTGGCGATCGGCCAGCTGCTGGACCGCACCGTCGAGCTCGCCGACGGCTCGGGCGATGCCACCGTCGTCGACCTCGCGATCGAGCAGCAGCGCAACCGCGACTGGTGGGTCACGAAGATCTTCCTCCAGCGCGTCGAGCGCAGCGGGGGCGGGCTCATCCGGCGTCGCGGCGACACGCTCCTGGTGGGGGTGGGGGACGTCCGCGGGCTCGCGATCACCACCAAGCAGGGCGCCGACCTGCTGCTTGCCTCCTACGAGGACCTCAAGCCGGCCGACCTCGCCGACGTCATGCACGACCTCACGGCCGCCCGGCGCCTCGAGGTCGCGACCGCCCTGCCGAACGAGCGGCTCGCCGACGTCCTCGAGGAGCTGCCGGAGGACGACCAGGTCGCGATCCTCTCCGGCCTGTCGCTCGCGCGTGCGGCCGACGTGCTCGACGTCATGCAGCCCGACGACGCCGCCGACCTGCTCGGCGAGCTCTCCGTCGAGCAGGCCACCGAGCTCCTCGAGCTGATGGAGCCCGAGGAGGCGCGCGACGTCCGGCGCCTGCTCGCCTACGAGGAGGACACCGCCGGCGGCCTGATGACGACCGAACCGGTGGTGCTGGGCCCGGAGACGTCGATCGCCGCGGCGCTCGCCCACGTGCGACGGCAGGACCTCACCCCTGCCCTCGCCTCGATGGTCTTCGTCGTCCGACCGCCGCTCGAGACGCCGACCGGTCGGTTCCTCGGCGGCGTGCACCTGCAGCGACTGCTGCGCGAGCCCCCGCACGCCCCGATCGGCGGGATCCTCGACACCGAGCTCGAGGGCCTGCGTGCCGACGCACCCCTGAGCCACGTCGCCCGTGAGCTGGCCACGTACAACCTGCTCGCCCTTCCGGTGCTCGACGAGGACCGCCGCCTGCTGGGTGCCGTCAGCATCGACGACGTCCTTGACCACCTCCTGCCAGAGGACTGGCGCGAGGACGACGCCACGACGGACGGTGCGATGCCGGACCGGACGGAGGCCGACCATGGCTGACCGTCTCGACACGCCGCGCGACCCCCGCCGCAGCGGCTTGCGGCGGCCCCAGTTCGAGCCCGACGCGTTCGGCCGGATCGCCGAGGCGATCGCGCGATTCATGGGAACGCCGCGGTTCCTGCTCTACATGACCGTCTTCGTCGCGGCCTGGCTCGGCTGGAACACGTGGCTCCCGATCGGCATCCGCTTCGACAGCGCCAAGCTCGGCTTCACGGCGCTGACGCTCATGCTCTCGTTGCAGGCCTCCTACTCGGCCCCGTTGATCCTGCTCGCGCAGAACCGGCAGACCGACCGCGACCGGGTCGCAGCCGAGCAGGATCGTCAGCGGGCCGAACGCTCGCTCGCCGACACGGAGTTCCTCGCGCGGGAGATCGCCGCCCTGCGGATCGCCCTCGGCGACGTCGCCACCCGCGACTACCTGTGCTCGGAGCTGCGCGACCTCGTCGAGGAGCTGACCACCGAGCGGATGGCCCAGCGCGACGCCGAGCGCGACGCCGCTGCCGCCGCCGAGCGCGAGGTGCACCGCGAGCAGCGACGCACGGCCAAGCGCGAGGCCAAGCGCAGCCACGACGACGCCGACGGCCTCGTCGGGCCGGACCTGAGCTCCCCCGCCGACGCCTGACCGGCTCGCGTCGGACAACGTCCGACGACGTCCGCTCGGACGCCTCGCGGCCGGGCTGCCGTGCCCCCAGACGCGCGAGCGTCCGGCCCCCGGGACCTGCGCCGGGGTTGCGGTCCTCGAGCCCGACCTAGGATGTGCAGATGCCGACGCTCACCGAGGCCGTCCGGGCCGCCCTGACCACAGTCATCGACCCCGAGATCCGCCGTCCGATCACCGAGCTCGGGATGGTGCGCTCGGTCGACGTGACCGAGGGGCCGGCCGGCGCAGCTGTCATCGTCGGCATCGACCTCACGACGAGCGGCTGCCCGCTGCGGGACACCCTCACCAAGGACACCACCGCAGCCGTCGGCGCCGTCGAGGGCGTCGCGAGCGTCACCGTCGAGATGGGCGTGATGAGTCCCGAGCAGCGCAGCGAGCTGCGCTCCATGCTGCGGGGCGGGACCGCGGAGCCGGTCATCCCCTTCACCCAGCCGGGCAACCTCACGCGGGTCTACGCGATCGCCTCCGGCAAGGGTGGCGTCGGCAAGTCCTCCGTCACCGCGAACCTCGCCGCGGCGATGGCCGCCGACGGGCTCGCGGTCGGTGTGGTCGACGCGGACGTGTACGGCTTCTCGCTGCCCCGGATGCTCGGGGTGGACCGCCCGCCGACCAAGGTCGACGACATGATCCTTCCGCCGATCGCGCACGGGGTGAAGGTCATCTCGATCGGGATGTTCGTGCCGGCCGGGCAGCCCGTCGTGTGGCGCGGGCCGATGCTGCACCGCGCGCTCCAGCAGTTCCTCGCCGACGTGTTCTGGGGCGACCTGGACGTCCTGCTGCTCGACCTGCCGCCCGGGACGGGCGACATCGCGATCTCGGTCGCCCAGCTGCTGCCGAACAGCGAGCTCCTCATCGTCACCACCCCGCAGGTCGCGGCTGCCGAGGTCGCCGAGCGCGCCGGGTCGATCGCCAGCCAGACCCGCCAGCACGTGGTGGGCGTGGTGGAGAACATGTCGTGGCTCGAGCAGCCGGACGGGAGCCGGCTGGAGATCTTCGGTGCCGGCGGCGGGGCCGTCGTCGCGGAGAACCTCTCCAAGCTCACCGGTGCACCGGTGCCGCTCCTCGCGCAGGTCCCGCTGGACGTGACGCTGCGGGTGGCCGGGGACGACGGCACCCCCGTGGTGCTCTCCGCGCCGGACTCGGCGGCAGCTGTGGCGCTGCGCGGGCTCGCCACCGGCCTCGCGAAGCGTTCCCGTGGGCTCGCAGGGCGGCCGTTGGGGCTCTCACCGGTCCAGGGCTGAGCCCGGCGTCCGACCGACCGCGCACCGGCGCTCGCGGCAGGATCGTCGTTCGACTTTGTTGCTCGCTGTTCATTTCTGACGGATACTGTCCGGATGCTCGCGTCGCAGCGGCAGGACCACATCCTCGCCCAGATCCAGCACGACGGTGCCGTCCGGGTGGCGGACCTCGTGGAGAGCCTCGACGTCTCGGACATGACGATCCGCAGGGACATCGGCGAGCTCGCGCGACGCGGCCTGGTCCGGCGGGTGCACGGCGGCGCGATGGACGCCAGGCCCGCGGCGCTCGAGCCGGGTTTCGAGGCGAAGCGCGACCTCGCGGGGCCGCAGAAGCTGGCGATCGCCCGCGCGGCGCTCGAGCACGTCAGCCCGGGGAGCGCGATCGCGCTGTCCGCCGGGACGACCACCCACCTGCTCGCCCGGCTCATCGCCGAGGACACCGCACTCCGACCGCTCACCGTCGTGACCAACTCGCTCCCGGCCGCCGAGGCGCTGCACGCGCCGCAGGACCATGCGCTGACCGTCGTGCTCACCGGAGGGACCCGGACCCCGTCGGACGCGCTCGTCGGACCGCTCGCGACGGCGGCCCTGACCTCGCTGCGCGTCGACGTGGCGTTCCTCGGGGTGCACGGCCTCGATCCCGAGGCCGGGCTGACCACGCCGAACCTCCTCGAGGCCGAGACCGACCGGGCGCTCGTCGCCTCCGCGAGCCGCCTCGTCGTGCTCGCCGACCGGAGCAAGTGGGGAGTCGTGGGGCTGAGCCGGATCGTCGGTCTGTCCGCGGTCGACGTCCTCATCTGCGACGACGGCCTCCCTTCGGGGGCGGCCGAGGTGCTGCGCGAGGCGGTCGGCACGCTGCGTCTGGTCCACCCGGACCCTGGCCCCGTCCCCGAGCCGTGAGCTCCACCCCCGCGGGAAACCGCGCCACCGAAGGAGACCAAGGATGACCACGGCAGCCGAGCAGATCGTCGCGTGGACGCGAGCCGAGGGCGCCGCCCGCGCCGCCGGAGTGTTCGAGCGGGCCTTCGGTGGCTCGCCCGACGGCGTGTGGTCCGCGCCGGGACGGGTGAACGTCATCGGCGAGCACACCGACTACAACGGCGGCACCTGTCTGCCGATGGCGCTCCCCCACCGGACGTACGTGGCACTGCGGCATCGGGAGGACGACACGATCCGCCTCGTGTCCGCGCAGGAGGGCACACCGGTCTCCCTCCTGCTGTCGGACGTCGCTCCGGGCTCGGTCCCGGGGTGGGCGGCGTACGTCGCGGGTGTGGCATGGGCCCTGCGCGAGGCCGGGCACACCGTCTCCGGCTTCGATGCCGCCGTCGACTCCTGCGTGCCCTACGGGGCGGGGCTGTCGTCGTCGGCGGCCCTGGAGGCCGCCGTCGCGGTGGCGCTTGACGAGGTGCACGGGATCGGGCTCGCGTCCGACGACGCCGGCCGTGCGCTGCTGGCGGCCGCGTGCGTCCGGGCGGAGAACGAGATCGCCGGGGCGCCGACCGGCGGGATGGACCAGTCCGCCTCCTTGCGCTGCCTGGCCGGGCACGCCCTCCTCCTCGACACCAGGGACGGGTCGACGCGGCAGATCCCGCTCGACCTCGGCCCGCACGGCCTCGCGCTGCTGGTGATCGACACGCGCGCCGAGCACCAGCTCGTCGACGGCCAGTACGCGGCGCGGCGGGCGATGTGCGAGGCGGCCGCCCGCGAGCTGCGCGTCACGACGTTGCGGGAGGTCGACGACCTGGAGGGCGCGCTGGCCCGCCTCGCTTCGATGCCCGAGGCGACGGTCGTCGCCCGACGGGTGCGGCATGTGGTGACGGAGATCGCCCGGGTCCAGCAGGTCGCCGACCTGCTCGCCCGCGACGAGGTCGAGGGGCTCGGGGCCGTGCTCAGCACCGCGCACGCCTCGCTTCGCGACGACTACGAGGTGAGCTGCCCCGAGCTCGACGTCGCGGTGGACGCCGCAGTCGGCGCCGGAGCGCTCGGCGGACGGATGGTCGGCGGCGGCTTCGGCGGGTCAGCCATCGCCCTCGTGCGCCTCGCGGACGTGGCGGGGGTGGCGGCGGCCGTGGCCGGGGAGTTCGCGGAGCGCGGATGGCGTGCGCCGGCATTCCTCATCGCGCAGGCCGCGGACCCGGCGGAGCGTGACGCGGACGGGTAGCGGTGCAGGCTGGTCGCAACCGGGGCGAGCGACGGTCTCGCGCGCCGAGCGAGATCCGGACACGCCGACGGTCGCGAAGACTTCACCCGGACGGCCCAGGTGCCGATGAGAAGGGGCGGCCGTGCAACGCACGGCCCAGCGCCGCACCCGGGTCGGGGCGTCGCTCGTCTACCGCGGGGACATCTCTGATGCGCAGCTCGGTCCGAACTCTCGTCAGCACTCTCGTTGCGGCGGCGATCACCGTCGCCGGCGCCGGCGCCCCGGCGCTCGCCGCCACCGGCGACTCGTCCCCGGCCACGTCGACGACGCCGAGCGCGAGCCCAGAGAGCTCCCCGACGGCGATGCCCAGCCCGGAGGGGACGCCGCTCCCCGTCCCGACGCCGCTGCCGAGCCCGGCCCCGACAGCGCTGCCGAGCCCAGCGCCGACGAGCACGCCGACCCCCGCGCCGACAGCCACCACGACCCCGACCCCGGTGCCCGCAGCCACCCCGGCCCCGGTGACACCCGCACCGGTTCCTCCGACCCTCGCCCCGGCCGCTACCCCGAAGGCCGCGGCCGCCGTTCCCGCGACGGTCCGCGTGGCTGGAGTCCTGAGCAGCCCGCTCCCGCTGCTCACCGTGGTGCCCATGGGACCCCTCGCCCAGGCCGTCCTGCCCCTAGCGGTCGACGGCTACGCGACCTATCGGCCGCAGGTTCTCTGCGACCCGACCCCGAAGCCGGGCACGGCGTACCTGTTGAGCCTGGCCCTGACCTACTACCGCGCCGGCCACAGCGCCGGGATCAGCCGGGACTGCTCCGTCGGCTCCACGAGCGAGCACAAGGAGGGGCGCGCCTTCGACTGGGCCGTGAACATCGCGAGCCCGGTGGAGAAGGCGGCCGGCGACGCGTTCGCCCAGTGGCTGACCGCGGTGGGACCGGACGGCAAGCCCGGCTACAACGCTCGTCGCCTCGGCGTGATGTACATCATCTGGAACGAGCACATCTGGAACAACTCCTCGTCCGGCGCCCAGTGGCGTGACTACACGGGGCCGATCCCGCACACCGACCACGTGCATGTCTCGCTCAGCTGGGCCGGAGCCTACGAGCGCACATCCTGGTGGACGGGAGTCGCCCTTCCCGGCGAGGCAGACGTCTCGATGTTCGTCGGGCAGGTCTACCGCGACCTGTTCCACCGTGAGGCGGACGGGGGTGGTCTGACCACGTGGACGCGTGCCTTGGCGGACGGGGCGCCGCGAGCCTCGGTGTCGAACCAGATCACCTCGTCCCCCGAGTACCGGAGCAGCCTCATCGCCGGCATCTATCGGACCTACCTCAGCCGTGAGCCGGATCAGGGCGGGCTGGCGCACTGGCTCGGCCAGATGGGGGCCGGGATGACCACCCAGTCGCTGGAGTCCGGCTTCCTCGGCTCCCCGGAGTACTTCGAGAAGGCCGGCGGGACCAACGAGGGCTGGGTCGGCGCGCTGTACCGCGATGTGCTGGGCCGCACGCCGTCGACCGCCGAGGTCGGCTTCTGGACCAACCGGCTCGTGACGGGGACGTCCCGGCCGAGCGTCACGCTCGGCTTCCTGCTGTCGACCGAGCGGCTCAGCACAGTGGTCGGCGGCTACTACCAGGACCTCCTCGGCCGTGGCCCCGACGCGGCGGGCCTGGCGAGCTGGGTCGTCGCGATCCAGCAAGGGTTCCGGACCGAGCAGATCATCGGCGGGATCGTCGCGAGCGACGAGTACTACGCCAAGGCGATGATGCCCCGCCGCTGACGAGGAGGAGAGCCGCGACATGGCAGAAGCCCCCACCGGGAGGTCCCGGGAGAGGCTGTGCCAGTGACATCGGCGCGAGCTCGGTGAACCTTGAGAACTTCACCCTGTGATCTGCGTCACATCACATCGCACACTCGTCGGTCGCAGGTCGCTGGTCGCCGGTCTGTCGCAGCCGTCCAGCACCTCACGAGCCCGGAACGTCCCGCCGTGAGAACAGCCCCCTCCTGGGTGTCCCGGCGGAGGCTGATGACTCGCCCCGGCCGACGTGTCGGCCGCACGCCCGTCAGCGGTGCTGGCGCGCTGACCTCCGCTGCGCTCAGCCGACCGTCTCACATCGCGAGGGTCTCCTTGAGGAAGTCGATGGTCGGTTGCACCTGTGTCTGGTCGAACACCGGGTCTGCGTGTCCGGCGCCCTGGAGGATCACGTAGGTCTCTGTCGCCCCGGCCTCCTTGAGTGCCGCGTCGAGCTCGGCGCTCTGGCCGCCGGGGACGTTGCAGTCGGAGTCACCGTGGGCGAGGTACCAGGCGGGCAGCGTCTTCGCGGCCGCAAGGTAGGCGGAGATGTTCGTGGACGCGGTCTGAGGCGACGTGTTCACGGCACCGCCCAACCACCGCGACTCGGGGGAGTTCGCGGTGCCGTGGACCTGGGACTGCGAGCCGCACGCGGTGACGGCTGTCGACTGCGTGTCCATCGTGGCGAAGTCGGTCGGGCCGAACCAGGAGACGACTGCCTGGACGGCCGAGGACTGGTCGGCGTTGCCCAGCGCCGCATCGTCGAAGATGGTCGCCTGATCGCCCGTTGCGCCAAGCATGGTGGCCATCCACCCGCCGGCGCTCTGGCCCCAGGCCGCGACGTTGGCGGTGTCGAACCCGTACTCGGCCGCGTGAGCCCGGAGCCAGCGCACCGCGGCCTTCACGTCCTGGGCTCCCGCCGGGTA
>JBBRGX010000024.1:0-27348 GCA_038223605.1 Actinomycetales bacterium
GACCATGGCGGGCGCTCTCGGAGGGACGCTACCCGCAGGTCGGGCTCGTCCTCGAGGGTCACCTCGACGAGGCCGTCCCGGTCGACCTTCACCCGCTCACTGTAGGTCGGTCACCGGAGCTCGGTCAGGGGCGCAGCCCCGCGAGCCGGCCGCTTCCTGTTGAATAGAGGATCGTCCCGTCGGGAGCCGCGCCGTACAGCCACCCGCTGACCGAGGCGTAGGTGAGTGACCCGTCGGGAGCCGGGCCGTCGAGCGGCGTCTGCGTCCGTGGGGCCCCGGTGCGCAGGTCCACGACACGCAGGACGAGGCCGCGGTCCGGCGGCGAGCCGTCCGGGTCAGCCTGGGCGAGGTACGCGACCGAGCGACCGTCGGTGACGGCCTGCCCGACGGCCTGGTCGGCCGGGATCGGGACGGTCCACAGCTGGTCACGCGTCGCGATCTCGTACGCCGAGAGAGCCGTGCTCTGCGCGAGGACGACCACGCCGTCCCTCACTGCCACGACGCCCAGACCAGGGATCGTCCACCGGGTGCTCCCCGGGGGCAGGTCCACCGCGACGACGTCGCCGTTCGTGCTGAGGGCGAAGGCCAGCCCGGGGACGGATCCGTCGTCGACCCCCACCGCGATCGGCCATCCCGGGTAGGCCGGCAGTGCGGTGCCGTCGGCCGCCGTCCGTTCGAAGGTGAGGGCATCGCCCACGCTCCCCCGGACCACGGAGCCGTCGGCGAGCGTCAGCTCGAAGGTGGCGGCGATGTAACCGCCGTCGGAGGTCGTGGCGTCATCCTCCGAGGCAAGCTCCCGGCCGGTCGCGACGTCGAGGAGCAGAGCGGGGCTGCCCTCCACCCGCAGGTAGCCGGGCCCCCAGCTCAGGCCGTACCCGCTCGATCGATCGATGACGGGCACCGTGCCGGTGTAGCTCCAGGGGGTCTCGCCGGAGTCCGGCGACCACCGCGCCGCCAGGACCCGCCCGTCGGACGTCACCGTCGCGATCACGACGTCCCGGCCGACCGGGACCATTCCCAGGGCCTCGCCGTCGAGGTGTGGCCCCGGGACGGTCGAGCCGTCAGCGGTGTCGAGCATGACGACACCGAGTCCGGCCTCGGCGCCGAGGGAGCCGCCCATCGCCTGGCAGGCGAGCCGGACACCGTCCAGCTGAGGGATCCCGACGCCGGAGTAGAACTCCCGCTGGTCGTCACCCACGGGTGTGCACCACCCACCGAACGGCACCGACCACCGGACGGCACCCGTGCTCGGGTCGATGCGTTGGGTCACCCCGCTACGGTCGCCGCTGACGAGGAGATCGCCGCCGATCCAGCCCATCGGCCACACGTCGTCGAGGTGCCACACCTCGTGGAGCGGTGCGTCGAGCGAGACCGACCGCCCCGGCAGCGCCGCGAGCTCCGCCTCGTCCGCCGCGACCGCCCCTTGCTGGACGACGACTGCCACCATGGACATCGCAGTGACGGCTGCGGCGAGCCGGGCCACGCCGGACCTCTGGCGCGCGGGCCGGGCCGACCACCAGGCGCCGAGCAGCCGCCGCCGCGATGGGCCGGCGACGCGGTGCACGCGCGCGAGATCGTCCGCATCGTCCTCGACGAGCTCGACCTCGACGAGCCCGTCCCCCCGCTGCCCCATGCTCGGAGGCTATCCGACGGGCGTGCCGGACCGCCCGGAGACGTCAGCCGCCCGAGACGCCGCTCTCCGCCTCGGCGAGCGCCGCCCGGAACTTCTCGCTCAGCTCACGGGACTCCAACCAGCCCTCCGGCAGCGCCGGTCGCTTGGGGCTGCCCGCCCGGCCGCGCTGACCCTCGGCTCCCACGCCCGGGTAGCCCTGGTCCAGGTCGAGCTCGGCCAGCAGGTCGTCGAGCTGGATCAGGGTCTCCACCAGCCCGAGGCGCGAGCGCAGGTCGCCGCCGACCGCATAGCCCTTGAGGTACCAGGCCATGTGCTTGCGCATCTCGCGCATCGCCTTGCGCGGGTCGCCGTCCTCGATCATCAGCTCGGCATGCCGGCGGATCGCTTCAGCGACCTCGCGCAGGCCCGGCCGCACCCGCGCGTCGGAGCCGTGGAACGCCGCCGCGAGGTCGGCGAAGATCCACGGCCTCCCCTGGCAGCCCCGCCCGACGACGACGCCGTCGCAGCCGGTCTGCTCGACCATCGCGAGCGCGTCCTCCGCCGACCAGATGTCTCCGTTGCCCAGCACCGGGATGTCGGTGACCGTCTGCTTGAGCAGCGCGATCGCCTCCCAGTCGGCCGACCCGGAGTAGTAGTCGGCTGCGGTGCGCGCGTGCAGGGCGACGGCGGCGACGCCAGCGTCCTGGGCGACGAGGCCCGCCTCCAGGTACGTGAGGTGGTCGTCGTCGATCCCCTTGCGCATCTTGATCGTCACCGGGACGCCGTACGGGGCCGCCGCCTCGACGGCCGAGCGGACGATCGCTGCGAACAGGCCGCTCTTCCATGGCAGGGCCGCTCCGCCGCCCTTGCGGGTCACCTTGGGCACCGGGCAGCCGAAGTTCAGGTCGATGTGGTCGGCGCGGTCCTCCGAGGCGAGCAGCCGGACGGCGGCGCCGACGGTGACCGGCTCGACGCCGTAGACCTGCACCGATCGCGGCTTCGCGTCGACGTCCTGCTGGATGATCCGCAGCGACTCGGGGTTGCGCTCCACGAGGGCGCGCGAGGTCACCATCTCCGCGACGTAGAGCCCTGCACCGTGCTCACGGCACAGCCGTCGGAAGGCGCGGTTGGTCACACCGGCCATCGGGGCGAGGACGACGGGTGTCTGCACGGTGATCGGGCCGATGTGCAGCGGCGGGAGCACGGCCCTCGACGCGGCCGGTGGGCTCGTCGGGGCAGCGGTGTCGGGAGGAAGCACCCGACGATTGTCCCCCACCGGCACGCGACACCCTCGCCGGGGTACCGAGACCGGCGGGCCGGCGGTCGGCCGCACCCGGTCGCATGCGCGATGATCGGGGTGTGCCCCGCCCGAACCGCACCACCGTGGCACTCCTCGGCGTGCTCCTGCCGATCGCGATCGCGACGATCGTCGGCCTCGTGCTGCTCTGGCCGAGCGGGGTGCGGCCGGACGCGGGCACCGTCGACTTCGGGGCCGACTACCCCCACGCCCGGGTCACGGCCGTCGAGACGAGCACCTGCGCCGGGGCCAACGAGGACCGCAAGGCCGACGGCACGATCCCCGACAAGGTCCCGTGCACCCAGGTGTCGGCCGTCCTGACCTCCTCGGCCGAGGCGGGGACCGTCGTCAAGGTCTGGACCCCGGCGACGATCTCCGCCGCCGACGTCCCGGTGGGCACCCGCCTCGTCCTCCTTCGCTACCCCCCGACGACGACGGACGAGGAGGCCTGGGCCTGGTACGACTTCGACCGCGGCATCCCGCTGACCGCCCTCGCGATCGCCTTCGCCGTCGCCGTGGTGGCCGTCGCGCGCTTCCGCGGGCTGCGCGCGCTCCTCGGGCTGGCGATCGCCTTCGGCGTGATCGGGGCCTTCGTCCTGCCGGCCGTCCTCGACGGGCGTGACGCACCCCTCGTCGGTCTGGTGGCCGCCGCGGCGATCATGTTCGTCGTGCTGCCGCTGGCGCACGGATTCACCCACCGCACGACGACGGCGCTGCTGGGCACCCTGACCGGCCTGGGCGTCACCGCGGCCCTCGGCATCCTCGCCGCGAAGCTCGCGCACCTCACCGGAGCCTCCACCGAGCAGAGCTACCAGCTGTCCCTGGCGATCGGCCGGGCCGACGGCAGCGCGCTCAGCGGGATCTTCGTCTGCGGGGTCGTCCTCGCCGGGCTCGGCGTCCTCAACGACGTGACGATCACCCAGGCCTCGGCGCTCTGGGAGCTCCGCGCCGCCGACCCCACCGCGAACCGGCGCTCGCTGTTCACCAGCGCCATGCGGATCGGTCGCGACCACATCGCCTCGACCGTCTACACGATCGCCTTCGCCTACGCCGGGGCAGCCCTTCCGGTGCTCCTGCTCGTGGAGGTCTTCCGTTTCCCGCTCCTGCAGACCCTGACGAGCGGGGAGTTCGCCGAGGAGATCGCGCGCACAGCGGTCAGCTCGATCGGCCTCGTCCTCGCCATCCCGATCACCACGGCGATCGGTGCGCTGGTCGTCACGACGATCCCGGCGACCCGCACCCGGAGCGGCCGCCACTCCGGCGCGGCCGATCTCCACGGCCACAGCCACAGCGCCTGACGAGCCAGGGGCCGGCCGACCCCTTCGCCCGGCTCAGCCCTTGACCGCGCCCGCCGTCAGGCCGCCGACGATGTACTTCTGCAGGAACTGGAAGAGCAGCACGACCGGGATCGCCGCGAGGATCGCCCCGGCGGCGAACAAGCCCCACGGCGCCGTCCGCTCATCCGCGGCCCACTGGTAGAGGCCGACGGCGAGCGTGAACTTGTCGACCTTCTGCAGCACGACCTTCGCGATGATGAACTCGCCGTAGGAGCTGACGAAGGAGAGCAGCCCGACGACGGCGAGGATCGGTGCGACGAGGCGAAGGATGATCGTGAAGAAGATCTGTGCGTGCGAGGCGCCGTCGATCTTCGCGGCCTCGTCGAGCTCCCGCGGGACGGTGTTGAAGAAGCCGTACATCAGGAAGGTGTTCACCCCGAGCGCCCCGCCGAGGTAGACCGCGATGAGCCCGAGCTGGGTGTTGAGCCCGATCGCCGGGAACACCTTCGAGATGCTGAGCAGCACCAGGAAGATCGCGACGAAGGCCAGCATCTGCGGGAACATCTGGATCAGCAGCAGGGCGGTGAGCGAGCCGCGGCGCCCACGGAAGCGGAACCGCGAGAACGCGTAGGCAGCCGAGGCGCCCATGAGCACGGTGCCGATCGCGGTGATCGAGCAGACGAGCAGCGAGTTGACGTACCAGGAGCCGTAGCTCGTCGTGAACAGCTCGCGGTAGTTCGCGATCGAGATCGTGCGGAACAGCTGGTTCGACCCCGTCAGGGTGCCGCCGGGGTTGAGCGATGCGGAGAACGCGTACAGCAGCGGGAGCACGCAGACGAGGATCATCACGACGCCGACGGCGTGCCGCCAGCCGATCTCCCGCCACCACCGCACGCCCGTCACCTTCACGTGCTGCTCGAGGGTGTTCGCGGCCATCTCAGATCTCCTCGAGGGTGCGGGTGCGGCGGAAGCCGAGGTAGGAGATCAGACCGACCACCAGGAAGATCATGATCGACAGAGCGCTCGCCAGGCCGTAGTCCTTCAGCCCGCTCTCGAAGGCCACCGAGTAGACCATCGAGATGAGGATGTCGGAGTGGCCGACGACGATCGGCGCCCCGACGAAGTTCGGCCCGCCGCCGGTGAGCATGTAGATCAACGAGAAGTTGTTGAAGTTGAACGCGAAGGACGAGATCAGCAGCGGCGCGACGGAGATCATCAGCAGCGGCAAGGTCATCGACCGGAACAGCCGCCACTTGCCGGCACCGTCCATCGTCGCCGACTCGAGCACGTCGGCCGGGATCGCCTGCAGCGCGCCGGTGGTCACCAGGAACATGTACGGGAACCCGAGCCAGAGGTTGACCATGAGGATCGAGATCTTGGCCATCCAGGGATCGGTCAGCCACGGGATCTCCGCTCCGCGCAGCAGCACCTCGTTGATGAACCCGAAGCGCGGGTTGAGCATCCCGCGCCAGACCAGCGCGGAGAGGAACGCCGGGAACGCGTACGGCAGGATCAGCAGCGACCGGTAGACCTTGCGGCCGCGCATCCGCGGGTCGTTGAACGTGATCGCGAGGAAGAGACCGAGCGCGAAGGTCGTCGCCACCGAGAGGAACGCGAAGACGAAGGTCCACAGCAGGATCTCGAAGAACGGCCCGGAGATCCGCGAGTCGGAGAAGAACTGGGTGAAGTTCTTCAGGCCGACGCCGACGCGCCAGCCCGGGGTGAGCGTGGTGCCGTCGGCGGCCTCGAAGTTGCCGCTCGCGTTCGGGGAGTAGACCGTCCCGGAGGTCGGGTCCGTCATCGTGTCGGCCGCGGCGTCGTAGACGAGAGACGGCGTGTACGCGTAGCCGGTCGACGCGTCCTGCGTGCGGATCGAGCCCTGGGTGGGGTCCGCGGAGAGCGGCACGCGCAGGGCGGTGATCTGCTGCTGCAGGGGGACGATGTCGGCGAGGCGCAGGACCCGGTAGCCCGGCACGGCCGCAACCTTGCCGTCGGTCACGGTCGCATCGGGCACGGGGGTGAAGGGGGTCTGCGCCGTGCCGACCTCCGCCTTGCCGTCGCGCACGATCGCGAAACCGAGGGTACCGCCGGCCTCGACGACCGTGAGCGGGAAGCTCGCGGTGCCCTCGACCCGCACCTCGTTCTGGGCGAGGACCGCAGCGACGGCGTCCTCCTTGGTGGAGTTGTGGCCGTCGCCGTAGTTGGTGAACGCGACGTAGCCCGTGTAGCCCATCGCGAAGATCTGGTAGACGAGCAGGAAGATCAGGCCCGGCACGAGGTACTTCGCCGGGAGCATCCGCCTGGAGAAGTAGGTCCACGTGACCACGACGAGGACGAACGCGCTGAACGCGGCGATCCCCCACTGCTGGACGGCAGCTGCCGAGAGGATGCCGTACAGGGCACCTGCGTCGATCAGGCCGACGAGAACGAGCTTGGCGAGGAACCCCGTGCCGACGGTCCGTGCGTGGGACGGTCGGTAGTCGCCGGGCTTCGTCGTCCCCGGTCCGGGTCCGGAGCCGTCACCGCCGCCCGTGCCGGTCAGGCTGTGGTGGATCGCCGGGGTACCGGTGGCGGTCTGGTCGGGCATCGATGCCTCCGGTGGTGCGCGCCAGCGCGCGGCAAGAGGGGTTCAGGTCGAGCGTAGGCGCGAACGACGACGAGCGGGCGGAGCAGTGCCCTCGGGCCCCGTGGGGGCCCGAGGGCGACTGGTCTCAACCCTTGATGGCACCCTGGATGTTGGTGACCATCGTGTTCCATGCGGCTGCCGGGTCAGCGGCCTGGCCGCCGATGATCTGCACCTCGGTGGTGCCCCAGAAGCTCCAGACCGAACCCATCTCGGGGATGGACGGCATCGGAGCGCCGGTGGCGCCGGCCTCGTTGAAGCCCTTGAGGATCGCGTCGTCGACCTTGTCCGCCGAGGCGGTCAGCGCCGGAGCACGGCCGCCGGCCTTGTAGAGGGCGGTCTGGACGGGCTCGGTGCTCAGGTAGTTGACCACGAACTCGTTCGCGAGGACGGCGTTCTTCGACTTGGCCGAGATGAACGCACCCTGGACCCCGACGAACGGCTGGGCCGGCTGGCCGCCGGCGCTCGGGATCGGCAGCACCGAGATGTCCATGCCGGCGTCCTTGAACGCCGTCGTGTTCCACGGGCCGGTGATCATGTAGGGGGCCTTGCCGTCGAGGAAGGCCTGCTTGGCCTTGTCGCCGTCGATCGCGGGGTCGAGGACCTTCTCGGTACCGAGCTTGGCCAGGTAGGCGGCGAAGGAGGTACCGGCGTCGCCACCGAGCCCGAGCTCGCTCGTGTACGAGCCGTCGGTGTTCTGCTTGAACACCGGGGCGCCGAACGAGGTCTGCAGCGGGTACAGGTGGTAGGCGTCACCCTGGTCGCCCTGCTGGATCAGCACGGAGAACTCGGTGCCCGCCGTCTTGGCCTGGGTGACCAGGTCGTCGAAGGTCGCGGCCGGAGTGTCCTTGAGCAGCGCGTTGTTGCGCACCAGGGCGATGTTCTCGATCGCGTAGGGGACGCCGTACTGCTTGCCGTCGTAGGCGAAGGCGCTGAGCGCCGACGGGGAGAAGCCGGCCGCCTTGTCGCCGAGCTCGATCGGGGCGACGACGCCGTTGGTGACGAACTCACCGGTCCAGTCGTGCGCGCCGATGATGACGTCCGGGCCCTCGCCCGTCGGGACCTGCGCGACGAAGTCGGTGCGGATGTCGCCGGAGACCTTCTGGACGAGGTCGACCTGCACGCCGGTGTCGGCCTTGAACTGCTCGACGATGGGCTTGAGGATGTCGATCCGCGTCTCGTCGACCCACATCGTGAGGGTGCCGGTGAGAGCCGGGGCGGTAGTGGCGGTGGTGGCATCGGCCGAGGGTGTCTCGGTGGTGCCGGTCGAGCTCGAGCACGCGGCGAGCGCAAGGGCCAGGCCCAGGGTTGCCGCGACAGGGATGCTCCGTCGCATCGTGATTCTCCAAGCGATCGGTGGGAACGGCCGACCGCCGGAGGTGATCCCGCCGGCGATGGCCTGGTTCATCGACCGTAAGGGGATTGCCCTCCATCCTGCAACTCGTTACGGTAACTTTCAGGACACGGTTTCAATGGGACCGCGCCCATCGGCCGTTCGTCCGCCACGAGGAGGTCAGGTGTCCCCTACGCTGCCCCCTGTGCGCATCCGCCTCGAGGACATCGCCCAGCAGGCCAAGGTCAGCACGGCGACCGTCTCGCGCGTCCTCAACGGCAAGCCGGGCGTCTCGCTCCAGGCGCGACAGGCCGTCCTGGAGTCCCTCGACCTGCTCGGCTACGAACGGCCCGAACGGCTGCGCACCCGCTCAGCCGGACTCGTCGGCCTGATCGTCCCCGAGCTCTCCAACCCGGTCTTCCCCGCGCTCGCCCAGGCGATCGAGACCGCCCTGGCCGATCGCGGCTTCACGCCCCTGCTGTGCACCCAGACCGCTGGCGGCACCACGGAGGACCAGTACGTCGAGGTGCTGCTCGACCACGCCGTCGACGGCATCGTCTTCGTCTCCGGCCTGCACGCGGACACGACGGCCGGCCGCGAGCGCTACCACCGCCTGCGCAGCCGCGGGCTGCCGATCGTCCTGGTCAACGGGCACGAGCCCGAGATCGACGCGCCGTCCGTGTCGAACGACGACGTCGCGTCGATGGATCTGGCCTTCCGGCACCTCGTCTCGCTCGGGCACCAGCGGATCGGGCTCGCGATCGGCCCCGAGCGCTTCGTCCCGACGCGACGCAAGCTCGCCGGCTTCATCGAGGCCTACCGCCGTCACCTCGACGTCGAGGACGGCGCAGCGCATGTCGTCACGACCCTCTTCACGGTGGAGGGCGGCCGGGCGGCGGCACGCGAGCTCATCGCCGCCGGGCACACGGCCCTCGTCTGCGGGTCCGACCTCATGGCGCTGGGTGCGGTCACGGCCGCCCGCGACCTCGGCAAGCGGGTCCCGCAGGACGTCTCCGTCGTCGGCTTCGACGACTCCCCGCTGATCGCCTACACCGACCCGCCGCTGACCACCGTGCGGCAGCCCGTCGCCGACATGGGGACGGCGGCGGCGCAGGCGCTGGTCACCGAGATCCGCGGGGTGCGGGCCACACGCAGCGAGCTCCTCTTCCGGCCGGAGCTCATCGTGCGGGCCTCGACCGGACGGGCACCGCACCAGGACTGAGCCTCGCGCCCGCTCAGCCGCCTGCTCGCGCCCCCACGTGCAGGGCGACGGCGGAGAGGGGCGGCACCGTCACCGTCGCGTGCCCGTCGCTGACCTCGACGGGGTCCCCGCTGCACGCGCCGGACACGACCGGCCCGGCGATGACGTCGCAGTACCGCCCGTCCGCCAGAGTCGTCGGGACCTCGACCGTCGCGGCCACCGCCCCGGCGTTCAGGACGACCGTCCCCCGCACGCCTCTGCTCAGCGCGAGCACCTCGCCGTCGTCCCACCGGGCCCTCACGGGGTCGGATCCGACGGCGTCGCGCCAGCCGACCATGCCCACGACGGCCGTCCACGCGTGCTGGCAGACCCAGGTCCCGTCCGCATACGACTCGCGCGGAGCCGCGTCACCCGAGCAGCTCGCATCGAGCACGTGGCCGGCGGCGTCCTGGGGCGGACCGGCGTCCCGGTCGGAGAACGCGTACCCGGAGTAAAGCACCGGCCGGCCGTAGTCCGTGGCCAGTGCGAGCACGTCGGCGAGCAGGAGCTCGCCACCGTCGGGGTAGCCGAGGGTGCTGCTCCCCCTCTCGGTGTCGTGGTTCTCCACGAAGATCCACGCCCGGTCCGACGGGAGGTAGCCGGAGCCGCTGCCCAGCTCCGCGGCGAGCCGGAGCGAGCCCCCGCGGATCATCCCGGCGACCTCCTTGCCCCAGGAGAACTCGAACACGTCGCCGACCCCGAGGTACTGCTCGGGGGTGACCGGCTCTCCCGCGCCCCGGATCACCTCCGAGACGATCCGGGTGCCCGCCGGAAGACCGCCGACGATGGCCTCGAGGTCCTGCGGGGGGACGTGCTTGGCCGCGTCGAGCCGGAAGCCGTCGACGCCGAGCGAGAGGAGGTCCCGCAGGTAGGCGGTGAGCGTCGCCCGGACCTCGGCGTGCCCCGTCGCGAGGTCCGCGAGGTCGACCAGCTCGCAGCTGCGGACCTGGTACGCGTCCGTGTAGCTGGAGATGTCATCGGCCGGCGGCACGCCGCAGTGGTGGAAGTCACCGTTCTCGTCCGACCAGATCCCCGGGTACTCGTAGTGCGAGTAGCTCGACCCGGCCCAGCCGACCCCGGGTACCTCCTGGCCGGTCATGTGGTTGAGCACCGCATCGGCCACGACCTGGACCCCGGCGCCGTGGCAGGCCGTGACCATCGCAGCGAACTCCTCGCGGGTCCCCAGTCGGGACTCGATGCGGTAGCTGACCGGTTGATAGGCCGTCCACCACTGCTGACCGAGCACATGCTCCTGGGGCGGGGAGGTCAGCACCCAGCCGTAGCCCGCCGGACCCAGGACGTCGGTGCACTCGCGGCCGAGCGCGTTCCAGGTCCACTGGAACATCTGCACGCCGACGTCACGCGCGCCGGCCGGCTGCGGGCCGGGGTCGGGGGCCGAGCACGCGGACAGCGGACCGAGCGCGAGCGCGGCCACCGCCGCGACGACCGTCCTCGTCAGCCGGATCATCCGGTCCCCCTGTCAGCTCGAGCCAGCGCACCGCCCCGGTGGCTCACCTGCGCACCCGCGTCGACACCGGCCATGGCCCGCTCGGTCCCCTCCCACGAGACATGACCTCCGACGCGAGATCGGACGGACGTCCGACCTCGCGACCGGGGCCCGACCTCGACCCTCGCTGCTGTGCCGTCAGCAGCCGACGAGGCGCTCGGCCAGGTAGCCCGTGACCTTGTCGAGCGAGACACGCTCCTGGGCCATGGTGTCGCGAGCACGGATCGTCACGGCCTGGTCCTCGAGCGAGTCGAAGTCGACGGTGATGCAGAACGGGGTGCCGATCTCGTCCTGACGGCGGTAGCGGCGCCCGATCGCTCCGGCGTCGTCGAAGTCGACGTCCCCCGGGGACCGCCGCTCCGTCGCGTGCGTGCGAGCGACCGGCGAGAGGTCCTCGTGGCGGGACAGCGGGAGGACCGCAGCCTTCACGGGCGCCAGACGCGGGTCGAGCCGCAGCACCGTGCGCGTGTCCACCCCGCCCTTGGCGTTCGGGGCCTCGTCCTCGGAGTAGGCCTCGACCAGGAAGGCCATCAGCGAACGGGTCAGTCCGGCGGCGGGCTCGATGACGTAGGGAAGGTAGCGCTCGTTCCTGGCCTGGTCGAAGTACGACAGATCCTGCCCCGAGTGCTCCGAGTGCGTCCGCAGGTCGAAGTCGGTGCGGTTGGCGATGCCCTCGAGCTCGCCCCACTCGCTGCCCTGGAACCCGAAGCGGTACTCGATGTCGACGGTGCGCTTGGAGTAGTGCGAGAGCTTCTCGGTGGGGTGCTCGTACATCCGCAGGTTGTCCGGCGAGAGGCCGAGGCCCACGTACCAGGCGGTGCGCAGGTCGATCCAGTACTGGTGCCACTCCTCGTCGGTGCCGGGCTCGACGAAGAACTCCATCTCCATCTGCTCGAACTCGCGCGTGCGGAAGATGAAGTTCCCCGGCGTGATCTCGTTGCGGAACGACTTGCCGATCTGCCCGATGCCGAACGGCGGCTTCTTGCGGCTCGTGGTGACGACATTGGCGAAGTTCACGAAGATGCCCTGGGCGGTCTCGGGGCGCAGGTAGTGCAGGCCGGACTCGTCCTCGACCGGGCCGAGGTAGGTCTTGAGCATCATGTTGAAGTCGCGGGGCTCGGTCCACCTCCCGCGGGTGCCGCAGCTGGGGCAGGGGACCTCGGCGAGGCCACCCTCGGGGGCGCGGCCCTTCTTCTCCTCGAACTCCTCGAGCATCTGGTCCTCGCGGAACCGCTTGTGGCAGGAGAGGCACTCGGTCAGCGGGTCGGTGAACACCCCGACGTGGCCGGAGGCGACCCAGACCTGGCGCGGCAGGATCACCGCGGAGTCCAGGCCGACGATGTCCTCGCGGCTGGTGACCATCGACCGCCACCACTGCCGCTTGATGTTCTCCTTGAGCTCGACACCGAGGGGCCCGTAGTCCCACGCGGACCGCGTCCCGCCGTAGATCTCCCCCGCGGGGAAGACGAAGCCACGCCGCTTGGCGAGGTTGATGACGGACTCGAGACGGGAGGGCGCTGCGGCCACCTGGGGCTCCAAGGTCGACATGGGTCCGCACGTGGCTCGCGCGGACGGGTGCTGCCGGCTGGACCGGCGGGTCCCAGGCTACCGGTCCTCAGTTTGACAATCATTCTCATCTGAAATGAGAATGATGCTCATGTCGACCCGTCGCCGCCGTGCCATCGCCCTGCCGGTCGCCCTCGCGGGTGCCGGACTGCTCCTCGCCGGTTGTGCGCCGGCGGTGGCGCCGAGCGGAGTGCAGGTGCTCGCCTCGTTCTACCCCCTGCAGTACCTCGTCCAGCAGATCGGCGGGGACCTGGTGACGGTCACCTCCCTGACCCCGCCCGGAGCCGAGCCCCACGACATCGAGCTCTCCCCGCGCCAGGTCCGCGAGGTCGGCGACGCCGACCTGGTCGTGTACCTCTCCGGGTTCCAGGCAGCCGTCGACCAGGCGATCGCCTCGCGCAAGCCCACGCACCTCGTCGACGCCGCGTCCGTGCCGACGATCGCCGAGCACATCGCGAGCCAGGACGCTGCCGAGACGACGGACACGGGGATCCAGGCGCGGGACCCGCACTTCTGGCTCGACCCGACGCTGCTGGCCGCGCTGGCACCCGAGGTCGCGAGCGCCCTCTCGACGGCAGATCCCGCCCATGCCGATGCGTACGCCGCGGGCGCGACGACGCTCGAGGCCTCGCTCGCCGAGCTGGACACGGAGCTCTCGAACGGGCTGGCCCAGTGCGAGCGGACGTCGATCGTCACCTCGCACGCGGCCTTCGGCTACCTCGCGCAGAAGTACCACCTCACCCAGGTCAGCCTCTCCGGGCTCGACCCCGAGGCCGAGCCCTCCCCCGCCCGGCTGCGCGAGATCCGCGGTGTCGTCCAGCAGTACGGCGTCACGACGATCTTCACCGAGACCCTGGTCAGCCCGAAGGTCGCCGAGACGCTCGCCGCCGACCTCCGGATCGCCACCGCGGTGCTCGACCCGATCGAGAGCGAGTCCTCCAGCGGTACCGACTACCGTGGCGCCATGGAGCAGAACCTCGCCGCCCTGCGCAGCGCCCTCGGGTGCTCATGACCCCGGTCATCGCTGCCTCCGGCGTCCGGGTCCGCCTCGGCGGGTCGGTGATCCTGCACCACATCGACCTCACGGTCGAGGCAGGAGAGGTGGTCGCCCTCCTGGGTGCGAACGGCTCCGGCAAGTCGACCCTCGTCCGCTCGCTCGTCGGCGCGCTGCCGATCGAGGCCGGTCGGATCGCACTCTTCGGCCACGAGCTCGGACGTGACGTGCCGTGGCAGCGGATCGGCTACGTCCCGCAGCGCGTCAGTGCCGCCTCGGGGGTCCCCGCGACCGCAGCCGAGGTCGTCATGTCCGGCACGCTCTACGCTCGGCGTCTGCTGAAACCGCGCGACGCACGGCCCCGAGCCCTGCGCGCGCTCGCGACCGTCGGGCTCGAGCAGTCCGCCGACCGTCCCGTCCGCGAGCTCTCCGGCGGCCAGCAGCAGCGCGTGCTCATCGCCAGGGCCCTGGTCCGGACCCCCGACCTCCTGGTCCTGGACGAACCGGTGGCCGGGGTGGACCTGCCCAGCCAGCGCG
The DNA here is from genome assembly GCA_038223605.1 of Actinomycetales bacterium. Classification (GTDB taxonomy): domain Bacteria; phylum Actinomycetota; class Actinomycetes; order Actinomycetales; family Cellulomonadaceae; genus Actinotalea. The sequence continues at coordinate 13,987 of JBBRGX010000024.1, forward strand.
TGTTCGCCGACGTGCTGTCCGACCTCACGGCCCAGGGAGTCACCGTGCTCGTCGTGCTCCACGAGCTGGGTGCCCTCAGCCCGCTGATCCAGCGGGCCGTCGTGCTGCGGCACGGAGCCGTCGCCCACGACGGGGAGCCCCCACGACCGCAGCCGGAGCACGCCGGAGCCGAGCACGAGCACCTGCACCCGCACGACGGCGACGCCGGCCAGCAGGCCTCGGCGACGGTGCTCCCCGCCACGATCGGGTGGGAGTCATGATCTGGGACGAGCTCGGCTCCATGCTGAGCGACCCGCTGATGCAGCGCGCCCTGGTCGCTGCGCTGCTGGTCGGCCTCTCGGCGCCCGTCATCGGCACCTACCTCGTGCAACGCAAGCTCTCGCTGCTGGGCGACGGCATCGGGCACGTGGCGCTCACCGGCGTCGCTCTCGGCTGGCTCGTCGGCAGCCTCATGGGCCTGACCCCGAACGACGTCCTCGCCGTGCCGGGGGCAGTGGTCGCGGCCGTCCTCGGCTCGCTCGCCATCGAGCTCGTCCGCGAGCGCGGCAAGACCTCCGGCGACGTCGCGCTCGCGCTGCTGTTCTACGGCGGGATCGCGGGCGGCGTGCTGATCATCTCCCAGGCCGGTGGCACGAGCGCGAGCCTGATGGGGTACCTCTTCGGCTCGATCTCCACCGTCAGCCAGGGCGACCTCCTGCTCACGCTCGTGCTCGCCGGCGTCGTGCTCATCGTCGGGGTCGGCCTGCGGATGGCCCTGTTCTCGGTCAGCCACGACGAGGAGTTCGCCAGGGCGAGCGGCCTGCCGGTCCGCGCCCTCAACATCGCGATCGCGGTGATCGCCGCCCTGACCGTGACCGTCTCGATGCGCGTGGTCGGCCTCCTCCTGGTCAGCGCGCTGATGATCGTCCCGGTCGCCGTCGCCCAGCTCATCACCGGCTCGTTCCGGCGGACGATGGCCGTCGCGATGGGCATCGGCGTGACGGTGTGCGTCACCGGCCTCTCGATCACCTACTGGGCGGACGCCACCCCGGGCGCGACGATCGTGATGCTCGCCATCGCGATCTACGCCGTCGTCGCCATCCTGCGGTCGCTGCTCGCCGCCCGCGCGGTCCGCCGTCGCGGCCGGCCCGACCCGCACCCCGAGGTCGGCGACGACGTCGAGCTCACGGGGGCCGAGATCGCGGCGACCCCCGGTGGCCCGCTGCGACCCGGAGCCCTGTGATGCAGCGGATGACGAAGCAGCGCTCGGCTGTCTCCGAGGCGCTCGCCGGGCTGGAGGACTTCCGCAGCGCCCAGCAGCTGCACGAGCTCCTGCGCGAGCACGGCAACAGCGTCGGCCTCGCGACGGTCTACCGCACGCTGCAGGCCCTGGCCGAGGACGGCGACGTCGACGTCCTGCGCACGCCCGACGGTGAAGCGGTCTACCGCAGGTGCGCCCAGGACGGGCACCACCACCACCTCGTGTGCCGCAGCTGCGGGCGGACGGTCGAGATCGAGGGACCTGGCGTCGAGGCGTGGGCCGACCAGGTCGGCGCCGCCCAGGAGTTCACGGCGATCCAGCACACCGTCGAGCTCACCGGGATCTGCTCCGACTGCCGGCCGGTGGGGCGCTAGTGCCGTCATGGATCGTGGACGGGCCCTTCGCGCTCGTCTACACCTTCCTTCTCGTGGTGGTCTTCGTCCGCGCGCAGTCGACGTACTGGATCGGGCGCGCCGTGGCGGCGGGCGCGCTGCGCTCGAGGTGGGCGCGCTACGTCGAGGGACCGCAGGTGCGGCGCGCGACCGGGGTGATCGACCGGTGGGGGCTCCCGGTGATCCCGTTCTCCTTCCTCACCGTCGGCTTCCAGACCGCCGTCAACGCCGGAGCCGGGCTCCTGCGGATCCGCTGGCCGCGTTACACCGTCGCCATGCTCCCGGGCTGTGCGGTCTGGGCCCTGATCTACGCCGTCGGCGGCCTCGCGGCCTTCACGGCCGGCGCCACGCTGGCAGCGAGGTCCCCGTGGGCGCTCGCCGCCTTCGTCCTCGCCCTCGCCCTGGTCGTGGCCGGAGTCGTGCTCCGGGTGCGGCGCCGACGCCACGTCGTCGACACGATCGACGCCCTCGCCGAGCGCTCCGCGCACCGCCACCAGGGCGAGCCGACCGGCCGCGACTGAGCTCAGTGCGCGGCGTCCACCGCTCCGCCGTACCGCCGATCACGCCGCGCGTAGGCCTCGACCGCCTGCCACAGGTGACGGCGGTCCACCTCTGGCCAGTACTCGTCGAGGAAGACCAGCTCGGCGTAGGCCGCCTGCCAGATCATGAAGTTCGAGGTCCGTTGCTCGCCAGAGGTCCGCAGGAAGAGGTCGACGTCGGGCAGCTCGGGCTCGTCCAGGTACCGGGCGACCGTGCGCTCGTCCACCCGGGAGGGGTCGAGCCGTCCCGCCGCGACCTCCAGGGCGATCGCCCGTGCCGCGTCGGCCACCTCGGCGCGGCCGCCGTAGTTGACGCACATCGTCAGCGTGCAGACCGTGTTGTCCCGCGTGAGCTCCTCAGCGGTCTCGAGCTCGTGGATGACCGAGCGCCAGAGCCGCGGGGTACGACCGGCCCAGCGGACCCGCACTCCCCACTCGTGCATCGTGTCCCGCTGCCGGCGCAGCACGTCGCGGTTGAAGCCCATGAGGAAGCGGACCTCCTCCGGCGAGCGCTTCCAGTTCTCGGTGGAGAAGGCGTAGGCCGAGACGTGGGTCACGCCGATCTCGATCGCCCCGGCGACGACGTCGAGCAAGGCGGCCTCACCCGCGGCGTGGCCGGCCGTCCGCGGCAGCCCGCGCTCGTTCGCCCAGCGCCCGTTGCCGTCCATCACGATCGCGACATGCTTGGGCACGAACTCCAGGGGGATCGCCGGCGGCCGGGCGCCGGAGGGGTGCGAGGGCGGCGGGACGACGACGTGCTCGCTCGCGCGCCGGACCCGGCGCTGGGCGCTCATGCGCGCTCGACCATCCGCATGGAGCGCAGGCTGCGCTCGAGGTGGAACTGCAGGAACGTCGCCACGAGCCCGTTCGCCTCCCGCCGGTGCCGTGGCTCGCTCGCGTCGGCCACCTCCCACGTCCCGGTCAGGAGCGCCGCGAGCAGCGCGAAGGTCTCCGGCGCCGGCGACGCCGCCCCGGGCGGGCGGCAGGACGGGCACACGGCTCCACCGGCTCCTGCGGCGAAGGAGCGGTGCGGGCCCGGGCTGCCGCATCGCGCGCAGTCGGTGAACGAGGGTGCCCAGCCGGCGACCGCCAGCGCCCGCAGCAGGTAGGAGTCCAGGACGAGCCCCGGCGAGTGTGCACCCTCGGCGAGGGCGCGCACCGCGGCGACGAGCAGGACGTACTGCTGGAGCGATGGCTCGTGCTCGGCCTCGACGAGCCGGTCGGCAGTCTCGAGCATCGCCGTGCCGACGGTGTACGAGGAGTAGTCGGCGCTGATCTGCCGCGCGTAGGGGCCGATCGTCTCGACCTGGGTCACGGTGTCGAGGCTGCGGCCCGAGTAGAGCTGGACGTCGATCACCATGAACGGCTCGAGCCGGGAGCCGAACCGGGACGAGGTGCGGCGCACCCCCTTGCCGACGGCGCGCACCTTCCCGTGCTCACGGGTCAGGAGGGTGACGATGCGGTCCGCCTCACCCAGCTTCTGAGCGCGCAGCACGATCGCCTCGTCGCGGTAGAGGCTCACCCGACCATTGTCCCCCGCGCACCGACACTGCACCCATGAGCCACGCCCGGCGGCAAATTCCCGTGACCAGCCACCCGGGCCGGCGCTACCGTCGCCGGGACGACGCCCGTCACGGACCGGAGGACGAGGAGGACGGCCATGGCTGCCACCACGCACGCCTGCACCCCCTCCTCCCCCCGCCGGCGGCGCTGACCGCCCGGGCAGTCGAAAGGCCCACCGTTGTCCTCCGCCCCGACCCCTGACTCCTCGCTCCACCACGCGATCCTGCCTCGCGCTCACCACCCCGTCCCCGACCGCGCCCGGCGCCTCGGCTGGGACGACGCATGGCAGGAGGTGCTCGACGCGGTCCCCGTTCCGGTGGACCGGCCCGCCCACCCCGTCCCCACCCTCGGCAGGGTCTGCCGCGTCGACCGGGGGGCCTGCGAGGTCCTCCTGCCAACGATCGAGGAACCGCACGACCCCGCCGACGACCACGGCACCGTCCACACCGTCACCGCACGGTGGTCCAGCGCAGCCGGGCGAGCTGGCGACGCAGATCCGGACGCCGCTCCCGCCACCGGCGACTGGGTGCTGCTGGAGCCCTGTGCCGACGTCTCGGGCGCGTCGTGGTCGCTGACCGGGGTCCTGCCCCGGCGCAGCGCCGTGCGGCGCCTGGAGGTGTCCGGGACGTCTCGCGCCCAGGTCCTGGCTGCCAACGCCGACGTCGTCGCCGTCGTCCAGGGGATGGTGCCGGACCTCGACCTGGGCCGGATCGAGCGCCTCCTGGCCCTCGCCTGGACCTCCGGTGCCCGGCCCGTCGTCCTGCTGACGAAGGCCGACCTGCACCCGGACCCGGCAGCGGCTGTCCGCGCGGTCCTGCCCAGCGCCGCGGGCTGCGAGGTCCTCGCGGTGGCACCTCCCCAGGACTCCGGCCTCGGTCCGGTGCGTGAGTGGCTCGCTCAGGGGGCGACCGTCGCCCTGCTGGGGGCGTCGGGGGTCGGCAAGTCCACCTTGCTCAACGCGCTGCTCGGGGCGGACGTGATGGAGACGAGGACGCTGGGCGCCGAGGGCAAGGGCCGCCACACCACGGTCACCCGCGAGCTCCACCTGGCACCGCACGGCGGGGCCGTGCTGGACACCCCCGGTCTGCGCTCCGTCGGGCTGCGCGGCACGGAGGACCTCGACGCCCTCTTCCCCGAGGTCGAGGCGCTCGCCGCCGGCTGCAGGTTCGCCGACTGCAACCACGGCGTCGAGCCGGGGTGCGCCGTGCTCGCGGCGGTCGAGGCCGGCGAGCTGGCTGCTCGGCGGCTCGACGCCTACCGGGCGTTCGGGCGGGAGGCCGCCTTCGAGGCGCGCCGGAGCGATGCCCGGCTGCAGGCCGAGCACAGCCGCGAGATCCGCGCCCGGGCTCGCAGCCGCCGCCAGTACCCCACGAGGGGGTAGCGAGGTCGGCGCGTCACGTGCTGGCGGTCCTGGACCTGGCCCTGACCTGCGGCCGCACCGGCGGTGGGCCGGCAGCGCGGCCGCAGGTCCCGGCTCAGCGCAGCGAGCGGTTGATCGCGGAGATGATCGCCTTGAAGGAGGCCGTCGTGATGGACGGGTCGATGCCGACGCCCCAGAGCACCTGATCGCCGACGGCGCACTCGACATAGGCGGCCGCCGTGGCGTCACCACCGGTCGACAGGGCGTGCTCGGCGTAGTCGAGCACCTCGACGGTGGTCCCGAGGGTGCCGAGCGCCTGGACGAACGCGTCGATCGGGCCGTTGCCGAACCCCTCGAGGGTCCGGTCCGTCCCGTGGTCCACCAGGTCGACCGAGAGCCGGTCAGGGCCGTCCTCCACGGAGATCGTGCGCGAGCCGCGCAGCGCGAACCGGCCCCAGGGCTCGAGCCCGGAGGCCTGGTCGGCCGGGAGGTACTCGTCGGTGAAGACGCGCCAGAGGTCGTCGGCCGTGACCTCGGCGCCTGAGGCGTCGGTGTAGACCTGGACGACGCGCGAGAACTCGATCTGCAGCCGCCGCGGCAGGTCCAGGTTCCGCTCGTTCTTCATCAGGTAGGCCATCCCGCCCTTGCCGGACTGGGAGTTGACCCGGATGACGGCCTCGTAGGAGCGGCCGACGTCCTTCGGGTCGATCGGCAGGTACGGCACAGCCCACTCGAGCTCGTCGACCTCGACGCCCTGGGCTGCGGCCCGGGCTGCCATCGACTCGAAGCCCTTCTTGATGGCGTCCTGGTGCGAGCCGGAGAACGCCGTGTACACCAGGTCGCCGCCGTAGGGGTGGCGCTCGTGCACCGGGAGCTGCGTGCAGTGCTCGACGGTTCGCCGCACGTGGTCGATGTCCGAGAAGTCGATCTGCGGGTCGATGCCCTGGCTCGCCAGGTTCATCCCGAGCGTCACCAGGCAGACGTTGCCCGTCCGCTCGCCGTTGCCGAACAGACAGCCCTCGATGCGGTCAGCGCCGGCCAGGTACCCGAGCTCCGCTGCGGCGACGGCCGTCCCGCGGTCGTTGTGCGGGTGCAGGGACAGCACCACGTGCTCGCGGTGGTGCAGGTGCCGGCTCATCCACTCGATCGAGTCGGCATACAGGTTCGGGGTGGCCATCTCGACCGTCGCGGGCAGGTTGATGATGACGGGCCTGGCCGCCGTCGGCTCGAAGACGTCGAGCACCGCGTTGCAGACGCGGACGGCGAACTCCAGCGCGGTGCCCGTGTAGGACTCCGGGGAGTACTCGTAGAAGACCTCGGTTCCCGGGATCAGCTCCTCGTACTTCTTGCACAGGTGCGCCCCGGAGACGGCCAGGTCGAGCACGCCGTCCTCGTCGGTCCGGAACACGACCTCGCGCTGCAGGGTGCTGGTCGAGTTGTAGAGGTGGACGATCGCGTTCTTGGCCCCGGCGATCGCCTCGTAGGTGCGCTCGATCAGGTGCTCGCGCGCCTGGGTGAGGACCTGGATGACGACATCGTGCGGGATCCGGTCCGTCTCGATGAGCATCCGGACGAAGTCGAAGTCCGTCTGGGAGGCGGACGGGAACCCGACCTCGATCTCCTTGTAGCCCATGGCGACGAGCAGCTCGAACATGCGCAGCTTGCGCGCCGGGTTCATCGGCTCGATGAGGGCCTGGTTGCCGTCGCGCAGGTCGACTGCGCACCAGCGGGGGGCCACCTGCGCGTGCTTGGTCGGCCACGTGCGGTCGGGCAGGTCGACCACGAACTGCTCGTGGTACGGCCGGTAGCGGTGCACCGGCATCGCAGAGGGCTGCTGCGCGTTCGCGGCAGCGGGGGCGTCGGGGGTGATGGTCATGAGGATCCTCGGGGTGCGCTCGGGTTCAGGTCGCGGCCAGGGACGCCGAACCACCGCGGCGAGGATCCGGCCTAGAAGGCCTCGCCGCGGCGACCAAGGAGCAGACCAGGCTGCCCGTGAAGGAGGTGGCGCACGAGCGACACCTTACCTCGCGCCCCGCGAGCGTCGTCTAGTTCTCCGTGCAGTAGATGCCCAGGCCCGCGTCGCGGGTCCCGCCGCAGCTGTCACCGAAGGTCTCGTACTCCGAACCGATCGGCGACTGGTCGTAGAGACTGTCGCAGGCGACCATGTCGCCGCCCTTGCAGCTGTCGTACAGCGCGTCGAGCGCCGGGTCGTCGCCGTAGGCGTTCGCGCCGTCAGCCGGCGCGGTGGGTGCCATGCCATGGATCGAGGCGCAGGTACCGCCGGCGTCCGTCTCGGTTCCGCCGCAGCTGGTGGCGAAGCTCTCGTACTCCGTCCCGGCCCCGGACTGGTAGTAGAGGTCGTCGCAGGAGACCCAGTCCCCCGCCGAGCACGAGTCCCAGAGCAGGTCGAGCGCCTGGTCGTCGCCGTAGTTCTGACCCGAGCTGAGCATCGTCGGAGCCATCGAGCCGAACGAGTCGACCGCGTTCGCGAAGAGCGCCCTGACGGCGAAGAAACCGCCGACGCCGATCACGAGCAGGACCGCGAGGACGACACCGACGACGATCAGGGCCGTCTTCCCACCCTTCGACGGGGCAGCGCCGACCGGCTGGTAGCCGTAGGGCTGACCGGGCTGACCATGCCAGGGCTGCGCCGGCTGGCCGGGCTGACCCTGCTGGCCCTGCCAGGGCTGCGCCGGCTGACCGGGCTGACCCGGCTGACCCTGCCAGGGCTGCGCCGGCTGACCGGGCTGCCCCGGCTGACCCTGCCACGGCTGCGCCGGCTGACCGGGCTGCCCCTGCCACGTCTGCGCGGACTGACCCTGCCAGGGGTTGGAGGTCTGGTGGGGCACTGTCGACGGCGCAGCGGGAGCCCAGCCGGTCGCTGCGGGCGGTGCCCCCTGCTCGGCGCCGGCGCGCGCCGCGAGGGCGGCGTCGACGGCGGGCTCGCCGAGCGAACCGAGCCACTCGAGCAGCCCCGGGTACGCCGACGGGTTCCCCGCGACGAAGGGCCGCAGATCGGCACGCAGTGCCGCGATGTCGGCGAGCATCTGGGGCGGTGTCCCCGGGTCCGCCGCCTGCTGGGCGGTGAACATGGTCGGCTCGGTCATGGCGCTGTCCCTCGGAGGTCTGGGCCGGCCGTCTGCTTCAGCCGTCGACGACACGGTAGTGCGTGACGGCTCCCCCGAGGGACGAAGATCGGCCGATTCACCCCAAGGGTGGTCACAGGTGCAGCGGGGGGAAGACGTTCCAGTAGGCGAGCAGGCTCAGCAGGAGCAGGCTCCCGCTCACGTTCCCGAGGAGCAGCCAGGCCCCTGCCCGGTTGCGCGACGCCCGGATCCCCCGCCGACGCCGCCCGTCGAGCACCCGGTAGACCAGCACGACCCCGGCGACGACGCTGACCACGCCGAGCATCCGCACGGTGAGCCAGCCCCCCTGGACGATCACCGCGTTCGTCCGGTAGCTCTGGGCCATGTGGGCGACCACGAGGAGGTAGACGACGAAGCCGACGAAGGAGGCGAGCGCGCTCGCGGTCATCACGGCAAGGGGCGCGGGGGCACCGGCGGCGAGCACCGGGTCACGGCGCCCCATGACGCGGCGTGCCCCCCAGACCACCGGGCCGACCAGCAGCGCCAGGCCGATCGTGACGAGGAGGGCCACCAGGAGGTCGCCCTCGGCGAACCACCGCGGCCGGTCGACGGGGCCGGCCATGAAGCGTTGGTAGGGCACGGCTCCGGCGATCTTCGGCTCGGCGTCGCCCGAGACCGGCAGCGAGCCGATCCACGAGGCGAGGTCGCGCGGGAAGTCGGGAGCCAGGACCTTGTGGACCCGGATGCCATGATCGGCGCCCCGGTAGTAGCGGACGGTCCACTGGTCGTTCCCTGCCGTCGTCAGGTCGTCGATGATGTCCAGCGCGCCCTGGATGGTCGGCATCGCGGCGTCGCCCGTCCCGTAGGCGACGAAGACCGGTTGCCGCATCCGTTGCTGGAAGGGCTGCACCTCGAAGTCGACGTAGGCGAACCCGCCGCCAGGGGGGCGCATGCCGACGACGCGAGGGATCGCCCGGAGGATCTCGACCGGGACCCCCGTGGTCCGCAGGTAGGAGTCGGAGGCGAAGGCTCCCTGCTGCCGAGGGGTGACCACCGGCGCAGCGACCAGCATCGCGAACGCGACGTGCGCATTGTCCGCTGCCATCACCGGGACGATCCAGCAGCCCTCGCTCTCGCCGTAGGCGCCGACCCGCTCGGGGTCGACCCCTGGCACACCACGCAGCAGCTCGAGCGACCTGAGGTAGTCGTTCGCCATGGCGACGTAGTCGCGGTCGCGCATCGAGTACGTGTCCAGGCGCTTGTCGGGGACCATCGTCACGATGCCGGCGGAGGCGAGGTCGTGGGCCTGGGTGACGAAGGCCTCCTGGTAGCGACCCGTGCCGGCACCGTGCACGAAGACGACGCCCGGGCGCAGGCCCGTGGCGCCGACCGGTACGGAGATCTGCGCCTGGACCGTCGCGCCCGTGAGCTGGACGGTGACGACCGAGGTGAGCACCTCGAAGGTGCCGATCGGGCTGGAGCCGGCTCCCGGCGCGACGCTCGTGTCGCCACTGGTGACCTCGACGATGCGCGTCATCGGCACGGGATCCCATCCCGGGCCGGTGAGGGCGCCGAGGGCACCGAGCGCCACGACCGCGATCGCACTGGTCAGAGCGATCCGATAACGCACCTGGTCAGTCTAGTGGCGACGTCCTGCCGGTCCCCGGGCCGTCTGGCGCGCGGCCCGGTCCGTCGAGGTCAGAAGCCGAGCTTGGAGAGCTGCCTCGGGTCGCGCTGCCAGTCCTTCGCGACCTTCACGTGCAGGTCGAGGTAGATCCGGGTGCCCAGCAGCGCCTCGATCCCGCGACGGGCCGTCGCCCCGACGTCGCGCAGCCGGGTGCCGCCCTTGCCGATGATGATCGCCTTCTGGCTGTCGCGCTCGACGAAGAGGTTGACCCGGACGTCGAGGAGCGTGGGCGCTCCGTCCGGGCCGACGTGGCCCTCGCGCGGCACGATCTCGTCGACGACGACCGCGAGCGAGTGCGGAAGCTCGTCCCTGACTCCCTCGAGCGCGGCCTCCCTGACCAGCTCGGCGACCATGACGACCTCGGGCTCATCGGTCAGCTCGCCGTCCGGGTAGAGCGCCGGCCCCTCCTCGAGGTGGCCGACGAGGAGGTCGATCAGCTCGGCGACCTGGAAGCCGTCGACCGCGCTCACCGGGATGATGTCCGCCCACTCGCCGAGCTCGGAGATCGTCATGAGGTGCTCGGCGAGACGCGCCCTGGTCACCAGGTCGGACTTGGTGGCGACCGCGACGACCGGCGTGCCGTTCGGCCCGCTCGACAGCTCGGCGAGCTGGGCCGAGATGAACCGGTCCCCCGGCCCGACGCGCTGGTCGGCCGGGAGGCAGAAGACGACGAGGTCGACCTCGCCGAGCGTGTCACGGACGAGGGCGTTGAGCCGCTCGCCGAGCAGCGTGCGCGGCCGGTGCAGCCCCGGGGTGTCGACGAGGACCATCTGCGCGTCGGGCCGGTGCACGATTCCGCGGATCACGTGCCTGGTCGTCTGGGGCCGCCCGGAGGTGATCGCGACCTTCTGGCCGACGAGCGCGTTGGTCAGCGTCGACTTCCCGGCGTTCGGGCGCCCGACGATGCACACGAACCCGGAACGGAAAGGCGTGGTCATCGTGTGGCTCCCTGGTGGCCGGTGGACCGGCCGTTCGTGTGCGTGGCGTTCGGTGAGGCGGCCCGGCCCTCGCGTGCGTCATCCGTCGGCGCGAGCCGCACCCGCAGCACGGAGACCTGCTTGCGTCGGCCCTCGACCCGGTCGGCGACCAGCTCGAGCCCACCGACCACGGCCTTCGATCCGATGAGGGGCACCTTGCCCAGCGCCTTGGCGAGCAGCCCGCCGGCCGAGTCGACGTCCTCGTCCTCGAGCTCGAGAGCGAAGAGCTCGCCGAGCTCGTCGACGGGTAGCCGTGAGGGTACCCGGTAGACCCCGTTGCCGAGGTCCTCGACCTCCGGACCGGAACGGTCGTGCTCATCGGTGAGCTCTCCGACGATCTCCTCCAGGGCGTCCTCGATGGTGACCAGTCCGGCGATGCCGCCGTACTCGTCGACCACCATCGCCACGTGGGAGGCTCCCGCCTGCATCTCGCGCAGGAGGTCGTCGACGGGCTTGGACTCCGGGACGAAGATCGGTCGCCTGGCCAGGTCGTCGATCGGCTCGGGACCGGAGTCCGGAGCGCGGTGCCGGTGCAGCACGAGGTCCTTGAGGTAGAGCACCCCGAGCACGTCGTCGACCGATTCCCCGACGACGGGGACCCGTGAGTAGCCCGACCGGAGGAAGAGCGACAGCGCCTTCTGCACCGTCGTGCCGCTCGGGATCGTGATCATCTCGGTGCGCGGGACCATCACGGCCCTGGTGAGCGTGTCGCCGAGCTCGAGGACGGAGCGGAACATCTCGCGCTCGTCGTCCTCGATCGACTCCGACTCGCTCACGCGGTCGACCATCTCCCTGATCTCGTCGTCGGAGAGGTCGTGCTGGTCAGCGGAGGTGCGGCCCGCGACGCGCACCGGGCCCGCCAGCCCGCGCGCGAGCAGCAGGATGCCGGACGTCAGGACGACCGTCACCGCCGGGTGCCCACGGCCGATGCTCCGGGGCAGGTGCCGCACGACGACGAGCGCGAGCACCGTCCCGAGCACACCCGTCGCCAGGAGCGCCTGCCACCAGGAGGCGCCGAGGCCGACGACGACGAGGGTCAGGCCGACCACGGCGAAGGACTCGAAGCCGATCCGCACGGCTGCTGCGGCGGCGGCGGCACCCTGCGCGTCCTCGGCGAGCCGTGCGACCCGCCTCCCGGACGGCGTCGGCCCCGCCAGGTCGGCGAGGGCGCCCCTGCCGAGCCGGAGCAGGCCCGTCTCCCCCGCGCTGAGCAGGGTGGCGATCAGGACGGCGAGGACCGTCCCGACGGCGAGCAGGGCGACGGGTGCGCTCATCGCCCCGCGAGGAAGGTGAGCAGGAGCTGGCGCTGCAGGCCGAACATCTCCTTCTCCTCCTCGGGCTCGACGTGGTCGAAACCGAGCAGGTGCAGGATCCCGTGGGTGGTCAGGAGCAGCAGCTCCTCGGTCGTCGAGTGGCCGGCGTCCTTGGCCTGGCGGGCCGCGACCGTCGGGCACAGGACGACGTCGCCGAGGAGCCCGGCCGGAGTGGGCTCGCCCTCGGCGCCGGGCCGCAGCTCGTCCATCGGGAACGACAGCACGTCGGTGGGGCCGGGCTCGTCCATCCAGCGCACGTGCAGGTCGGTCATGACCTCCTCGTCGACCAGGAGGATGGACAGGTCCGTCTGCGGGTGGACCCGCATCGCGTCGAGGACGTGGCGGCCGAGGGCGGCGAACTCCGCCTCGTCCACGACGAAGCCGCTCTCGTTGTTGACCTCGATGCTCATGCCGTGCCCCGTGCGTCCCAGATCGCGTACGCGTCGATGATCTCCCCGACCAGCCGGTGCCGGACGACGTCGGACGAGCCGAGCCGGCAGAAGGACACGTCGTCGACCTCGCCGAGGATGCCCTCCACGACCCGCAGCCCCGAGATCGTCCCGCCCGGCAGGTCGACCTGCGTCACGTCGCCGGTCACGACCATGCGCGAGCCGAAGCCGAGCCGCGTGAGGAACATCTTCATCTGGTCGGCCGAGGTGTTCTGCGCCTCGTCGAGGATGATGAAGGCGTCGTTCAGCGTCCGGCCACGCATATAGGCCAGGGGCGCGACCTCGATGGTGCCGGAGTCGATGAGGCGCGGGATCGAGTCGGGGTCGACCATGTCGTGCAAGGCGTCGTAGAGGGGGCGCAGGTAGGGGTCGATCTTCTCGCTCAGCGTCCCTGGCAGGAACCCGAGACGTTCCCCTGCCTCGACGGCAGGGCGGGTGAGGACGATCCGGTTCACCTGCTTGGCCTGGAGCGACTGGACGGCCTTGGCCATCGCCAGGTACGTCTTGCCCGTCCCCGCCGGACCGATGCCGAAGGTGATCGTGTGGCGGTCGATCGCGTCGACGTAGGACTTCTGCCCCGCCGTCTTCGGCCGGATCGTGCGCCCACGGCTCGACAGGATGTTGTGCGTGAGCACCTCGGCCGGGCGGGTCCCGCTCGTGGCGGTGAGCATCGCGACGGAGCGGCGCACGACGTCGGCGTCGAGCGTCGCACCGCTCGCCGCGACCTCCAGCAGCTCGTCGAGCAGCCGGCTGACG
>JBBRGX010000025.1:0-26650 GCA_038223605.1 Actinomycetales bacterium
TCGGCGACCGGGTCTGGGTCGACGTGAACGCGAACGGCGTCCAGGACGCCGGTGAGCCCGGTCTGGTCGGCGTCGCGGTCCAGGTGACGTGGCTCGGCCCCGACGGGGTCATCGGCGGCGGGGACGACATGGTCCTCGCCACGGTCACGGACGCCACCGGGCACTACCTGGTCGACGGGCTGCCCTCGGGTGCCTATGCCGTCCAGGTGGGTACCGGCGTCCCGGCCGGCTACCGGGCGAGCGTCGACGAGACGGGGGCTGCCGACGGCTCGTCCTCGGTCGCGGGTCTCGGCGCGAGCGGCCCCGAGGCCCACCTCTCGGCGGACTTCGGCTACACCGGCACCGGGGCGATCGGCGGAACGGTCTGGCTGGAGCGCGTCGTGGACGGCACGCTCGACACGCCCGTCGAAGCCGGCCTTCCCGGGATCGCGATCACCGTGACATGGGGCGGCCCGGACGGTGTGCTGGGCACACCGGACGACGTCGTGATCCTCACGGTCACCGGCCCCGGCGGGACCTGGGCCGTCGAGCACATGCCGCCCGGCCCCTTCACGGCTGTGGTCGACAGGACGACGATCCCCGCGGGTACCGAGGTGGTCTGGGACCGGACGAACGGTGCCACCGGCCCGACCGGGGCGTACAGCGGAACGCTCCTGCCCGGCGAGGTCCGCACCGGCATCGACACGGCCGTGCGGGGAACCGGCTCCATCGGTGACCTCATCTGGGTCGACACCAACCGCGACGGGATGCGTGCGCCGACGGAGCCGGTGGCTCCCCACGTCCGCGTGGTCGTGACCTGGCTCGGAGCCGACGGTGTGCTCGGCGGCGGGAACGACGTCTCCATCGAGGTCCTGTCGAACGACAACGGCTACTACGTCGCCGACGGCCTGCCCGCCGGTCAGTACCTGGTGACCTTCGACAGGACGACCTTCCCGAAGAAGACCGCCGCCTTCGCCGATCTCGACGGCGGCGACCCGCTGGTCACCTCCGTGAGCCTGACGACCGGGCAGGTCCGCACGGATGTCGACCTCGTCCTGCGGCCGACCTCGCTCGCCGCGACGGGTGCCGCCGCCGGGGGGATCGCGCTGCTGGCCCTCCTCCTGCTGGGTGGCGGCCTGGTCCTGAGGCGTCGCGCGGGGGTGCTGGCCGCCCGCGTGGAGTGATCGGCTGAGCTCGGACGACGAGGCCCGGTCCGCAAGGACCGGGCCTCGTCGTGTCCGGGCGCGGCCGACGGTGGGGGCAGCGGGCCCGTGCCCTCAGGCGAGCTCGAGGAGCTCCGCGAGCCGCACGACCTCGTGGTCGAAGAAGGTGCCCGGGTCGCTGACCACCGCGAGGCGGTGCCCGAAGATCTCGAAGGACACCGCGCCGAAGAGGTAGGTCCACGCCATCAGTCCGCGCAGCGCGAGGTCCGGCGGCACCCCGTCCGGGAGCGAACCCATGATCGGGGCGAAGCTCGCGCGCAGGACGGGGTCCATCGCCCCGGCGGCCCCCGTGGTGCCGGCGGCCGACTCCGCGGTCCCAGCCCCCGCACCGTGCGGGTCCGGCCCGCCGAGCAGCGCCATGAGCAGCGCCGGGACGCGTCCCGCCGGGCCGATCGTGTCGGACGGCGCGGCGTAGCCGGGTATCGGGGTGCCGAAGATCAAGGCGTACTCGTGCGGGTGCGCCAGCGCCCAGTCGCGCACCCCGTGGCAGATCGCGCGCCAGCGTTCGGCGACCGTGTCCTCGTGCACGGCTGTCTCCGCGCGTTCTGCCGCCCGGCCCAGGGCGTCGTAGCTGTCGACGATGAGCCGGGTGAGGAGGGCGTCGCGGCTGGGGAAGTAGCGGAACACGGCGGAGGACGACATGCCGACCTCGCGGGCGACCGCCCGGACCGAGAGGGCAGCGCCGCCCACCTCGGCGAGCTGCCGACGTGCGGCGTCCGCGAGGAGCAGCGTCAGCTCCTCGCGCACGCGGGCCCTGGCCCCCGCGCTGGGGGTCGGATGGTGGGTCATGCAGCCATCCTTGCGGTTGCCGAGAGCAGGAGCAACAACGGAGAGCAGTGCTCTTGACATCGGCTGGGCCTTGTCGCCATCCTTGGCGCGAGAGCACCGCTCTCCTCCGGGATCATTGGTCTCGTTGTGGCTCTTCCGAGTCACCTCCGGGTCGCGGATGTCGTCCGATCAGGAGTCCTCATGTCCCGTCATGTCGTCATCGGAGCCGGAACCGTCGGCTCCGCACTCGCCCTGCTCCTTGCCGGCCGCGGCGAGGAGGTCGTCCTGCTCTCCCGGTCCGGCAGCGGACCCGAGCACAGCGGGGTGCAGCGGGTCGCGGGCGACGCCTCCTCGGCCGCGGTGGTCACCGGCGCCGGCCGCGGAGCCGTCGCCCTCTACAACTGCGCGAACCCCGCCTACCACCGGTGGGCGACCGCATGGCCCCCGATCGCCGCTGCGCTGCTCGCCGCGGCCGAGTCCAGCGGGGCGGTCCTGGCCACGGTGAGCAACCTGTACGGCTACGGACCCGTCGCCGGGCCGATGACGGAGGACCTCCCGCTGCTCGCGACGGGGGTCAAGGGCCGCGTGCGTGCGCAGATGTGGCGCCAGGCGCTCGAGGCCCACGGCTCGGGCCGGGTGCGCGTCACGGAGGTCCGCGGCTCGGACTACCTCTGCCCAGGGAACCAGAGCCAGCTCGGAGATCGCGTGATGCGGCCCCTGCTGGCAGGCAAGGCCGTCCGCGTCATCCCGAGCGCCGACACCGCGCACACCTGGACCAGCACGCAGGACGTCGCGGCCCTCCTCGCCACCGTCGCGACCGACGAACGCGCCTGGGGCCGGGCCTGGCATGTGCCGAGCGTCGAGCCGCGCTCGCAGCGCGAGGCGATCGCTGACCTCGCAGCGGCGGCGGGCACGGGCCCGGTCACGGTGCGCGAGCACTCGACGAGGATGCTCGCCGCTCTCGGGCTGGTCATCCCCCTGATGCGGGAGCTCCCCGAGGTCGCCTACCAGCTCGAGCGCGACTTCGTGCTCGACTCCTCCGCAGCGCAGCGGACCTTCGGGCTCAGCCCCCTGTCATGGGAGCGGCAGGTCGAGGCGCAGGTCACGGCCTATCGGCGCTGATCGGGTCGACGAGCGGACAGGTGCCATCCCGTCACCTGAGCCGGCGATCGGGCGGACGGCCGCTCGGGCCCCACCCGATCGCCACCGCTCCGCTAGTGGGCCTTCGGCAGCTTGTCCACGAGGTGCGCCGGCAGGACGTCGTAGTGGTCGAAGGTCGCGGTGAACGAGCCGCGCCCGCCGGTGAGCGACCGCAGGTCCAGCACGTAGCGCGCGATCTCCGCATCGGGCACGAGGGCTTGGACCTCGTAGCGTCCGTCCGGCAGGCCCTGGGTTCCGGCGATCCTCCCGCGTCGCGCGGAGAGGTCACCCATGACGTCGCCCTGGAGCACGGCCGGGACGAGCACCGTCACCATCGAGACCGGCTCGAGGACGACGGTGCCGGCCTTGGTGAGCGCCTCGCGCAGTCCGTGCGCCGCAGCCGTGCGGAACGCCATCTCCGAGGAGTCCACCGGGTGGAACTTGCCCTCGTAGGCCTCGACCTCGACGTCGACCACCGGGAACCCGTGCAGGCCACCGGCCGCCATCGCCTCGTGGACACCCTTCTCGACGGCGGGGATGAAGTTCCGCGGGATCGATCCGCCGACGATCTTGTCGACGAACCGGCTGCCCTCGCCGCGGGCGCGGGGCCGCACGCGCAGCTGGGCCACGGCGAACTGGCCGTGCCCGCCGGACTGCTTCTTGAGCTTGCCCTCGGCCTCCGTCGGCGCGGCGATCGTCTCCCGGTAGGCGATCCGCACGTCCTCGGTGGTGACGTTCACACCGAACTTGCGGCTCAGCCGCTCCATCGCGACCACCAGGTGGGTGTCCCCCGTCCCGCGCAGCACCGTCTGGCCGCTCTGCGCGTCGCGGTCGATGACGAGCGTCGGGTCCTCGGCGACGAGCCGCTGCAGGGCCGAGGAGAGCTTGTCGTCATCGGCCTGGGTGAGCGGGTTGAGGGCGAGGGCGTAGGGGGTCGTCCGGGTCGGCTGGCCGATCGGGGTCACGGCGGTTCCCCGTACCGAGAGCGTCGAGCCGGTCGGTGAGCCGGAGAGCTTGGCGGCGGCGGCGATGTCCCCCGCGACGACCCGGTCGACCGGGAGGTGATCCTTCCCGCGCAACCGGAAGAGCCCGTGCATCCGCTCCTCTGCCCCCGTGACGGAGTTCACCAGGTGCATGTCGGTGGTCACGGTCCCGGCCAGCACCTTGAAGACGGAGACCTGCCCGACGAAGGGGTCGGCCACCGTGCGGAAGACGTGCACGAGCACCTCGGCCTGCGGGTCGGCGGCGATCTCCAGCACCGTCGCACCGTCCGGCGCACGCACCGTCGACGGGCGGTCCGCCGGGGAGGGGCCGAGCTCGCAGAGGAAGTCGGCGAGCCGGTCGACGCCGACGCCGGTCGTTGCGGAGCCGACCAGGACCGGGAACGCGAGGCAGTCGCGGACCTCGTGGACCAGCGCGTGCTCGAGCTCTGCTGCGCCGGGGACCTCGCCGGACAGGTATCTCTCGAGCTGCTCGTCGTCGCCCGAGACGATCTCCTCGGCGATCTCCTCATGCAGCTGGTGCTCCTGCTCGGCGACCTCGGCCGGGAGGGCCGTCGTCGCGCGCGTGCCGTCCGCCGCATAGTCCAGCGCGGTGTCGGAGAGCACGTCGGCGACACCGTGGAACTCCGTCTCCTCGCCGAGCGGCAGCTCGAGCGGGACGATCCCCGCCCCGAAGACCGCGCGGAGCTGGGCGAGCACGCGCTGGAAGTCGGCGCGCGGCTTGTCCTCCTTGGTGAGGAAGACGAGCCGAGGGATGCCGGCGTCGGCGCACTGCTGCCAGACGAGCTCGGTACCCACCTCGACCCCGTCGACCGCGCTGACCACGACGATCGCGAGGTCGGCGACGGCGAGTGCAGCGTCCACGCCGCCGGCGAAGTCCGCGTACCCCGGGGCGTCGATGAGGTTCACGGTGTACCCGGCACCGTCCGAGGCCTTCCACTCGAAGGGGGCGAGGGCTGGGGACAGGGAGATCCCCCGTCTGATCTCCTCCGGTTCGGTGTCGCAGACCGTCGTGCCGTCCTCGACGCGCCCCAGTCGGGGGATCACGCCGGCACGGTGCAGCAGTGCTTCGGCGAGGGTGGTCTTGCCGACACCGCTGTGGCCCACCAGGGCCACGTTGCGGATCATCGGCGTCGCTGCCTGGTCCATGTCGGATCTCCTTCGTTGGAGTGGCCCTTGGAAGCAGGCTAGTCAGGTTCGGGGGGGACGAAACTGTGACCATCGTCCGGGGCCTGGGACCCTTGGTACGAGGGTCATCGACGAGGTACCGTTGGACCAGGCGATGGGACCGGTCTCATCGGAAAGGCAGAGAGGCAACCATGCGCTACGGGCACTTCGACGACGAGACCCGCGAGTACGTCATCACCACACCCCACACCCCGGCCCCGTGGATCAACTACCTCGGGTCGCAGAGCTTCTTCTCGCTCATCTCGCACCAGGGCGGCGGCTACTCGTTCTACCGCGACGCGCGCATGCGCCGGATCACTCGGTACCGCTACAACAACATCCCCTCCGACGTCGGCGGTCGGTACTTCTTCGTCAACGACGGCGGGGACACCTGGACCCCGACCTGGCTGCCGGTCAAGGCCGACCTCGACCACTTCGAGACCCGTCACGGGATGGGCTACACGCAGATCACCGGTGAGCGCGGTGGGCTGCGCGTCGAGTCGCTGCACTTCGTCCCGGTCGACGAGAACGCCGAGATCGCCCGAGTGACCGTGACCAACACCGCCGAGGTCACCAAGACCCCGACGCTCTTCTCGTTCGTCGAGTTCGCCCTGTGGAACGCCCAGGACGACCAGACCAACTACCAGCGCAACCTCTCCATCGGCGAGGTCGAGGTCGAGGTCGACGGCCCGCACGGCTCGGCGGTCTACCACCGCACCGAGTACCGCGAGCGCCGCGACCACTACGCCGTGCACGCCGTGAACGCGACGGCCGTCGGCTTCGACACGGACCGCGACACCTTCGTCGGGGCGTACAACAGCCTCGGCGAGTCCGCCGTCCCGCGCTCCGGCGTCTCGGCCGGCTCGGTCGCCTCCGGCTGGTACCCGATCGGCTCGCTCAGCCTGCGCCCGACGCTTGCTCCTGGGGAGTCCGTCACCTACACCTTCGTCCTGGGCTACCTGGAGAACCCCGTCGAGGAGAAGTGGGCCGACGAGGCGCACCAGGTCGTCAACAAGGCGCGCGCGCACGCCCTGCTCTCGCGCTTCGCGACGACCGACCAGACGAACGCCGCCTTCGACGAGCTCCGCGACCACTGGACGCGGCTGCTCTCGACCTACTCGGTCACCTCGACGGACCCGAAGCTGGACCGGATGGTCAACATCTGGAACCAGTACCAGTGCATGGTCACCTTCAACATGTCGCGCTCGGCCTCGTACTTCGAGACGGGGATCGGCCGCGGGATGGGCTTCCGCGACTCCAACCAGGACCTGCTCGGCTTCGTGCACCTGGTGCCCGAGCGCGGACGCGAGCGGATCCTCGACATCGCCGCGACCCAGTTCCCCGACGGCTCGGCCTACCACCAGTACCAGCCGCTGACCAAGCGCGGGAACAACGACGTCGGCTCCGGCTTCAACGACGACCCGCTGTGGCTGGTCGCCGGCGTCGCCGCGTACCTGAAGGAGACCGGCGACTGGTCGATCCTCGACGAGCAGGTCCCCTTCGACAACGACGAGGCCCTGGCCCAGCCGCTGTTCGAGCACCTGACGCGCTCCTTCCGGTTCACGGTCGAGAACCGCGGACCGCACGGGCTGCCGCTCATCGGGCGCGCGGACTGGAACGACTGCCTCAACCTCAACTGCTTCTCCTCCGAGCCCGGCGAGTCCTTCCAGACCACCGAGAACGCCTCGGGCGGGGTGGCGGAGTCCCTGTTCATCGCTGCCCAGTTCGTCCTGTACGGCGAGCAGTACGCCGAGATCGCCGAGCGCCGCGGGTTGACCGAGGTCGCATCCGACGCGCGCGCCGAGGTCGCTGCGATGCGGGCAGCCGTCCTCGAGCACGGCTGGGACGGACGCTGGTTCCTGCGTGCCTACGACTTCTTCGGAAACAAGATCGGCACCGACGAGCAGCCCGAGGGCAAGATCTGGATCGAGCCGCAGGGCTTCGCCGTGATGGCGGGGATCGGCACCGAGAGGCCGGCCGACGGCGGGCTCTCCGTCGCGGAGACCGCGCTCGAGTCGGTGAACGAGATGCTGGCCACCGAGCACGGCATGGTGCTCCAGTACCCGGCGTACACGACCTACAAGATCGAGCTGGGCGAGGTCTCGACCTACCCGCCGGGCTACAAGGAGAACGGTGGCATCTTCTGCCACAACAACCCATGGGTGATCATCGGTGAGACGGTGCTCGGTCATGGTGCGCGGGCCTTCGACTACTACAAGCGGATCACCCCGGCCTACCGCGAGGACATCTCCGAGATCCACAAGCAGGAGCCGTACGTCTACGCGCAGATGATCGCCGGCAAGGAGGCCGTGCGGCATGGCGAGGCCAAGAACTCGTGGCTCACGGGCACGGCGGCCTGGAACTTCGTCACGGTCAGCCAGCACCTGCTCGGCGTCCGTCCCGGCTGGGAGGGCCTGATCGTCGACCCCCAGATCGGGCCGGAGGTCCCCGAGTTCACGGTGCGCCGCGTGGCGCGCGGGGCGACGTACGAGATCACGGTGCGCAACTCCGGAGCCGAGGGCTCGCGAGCGGCGCTCACCGTCGACGGTGTGGCGATCGAGGGCAACGAGGTCCCCTACGCCCCGGCCGGTGCCGTGGTGAAGGTCGAGGCCGTTCTCTGAGGTCCTGAGACGAGGAGAGGGGCGGGTGCCGAGCGGCCCCCGCCCCACTCCACGGTCGTGCTGGTGGGCTCAGCCCGCCGCGAGGATGTCGACGACGAAGATCAGCGTCGAGTTGGGCGGGATCGTCTCGCCGGAGCCCGTCGCCCCGTAGCCGAGGTCGGCGGGGATGACCAGCAGCACCTGGCTGCCGACCGTCTGCCCGACGAGGCCCTGGTCCCAGCCCTTGATGACCTGGCCGGAGCCGATCTGGGTGGTGAACGGCGCGCCCTTGGTCCACGAGGAGTCGAACGTGGTGCCGTCGAAGAGCCAGCCGGTGTACTGGAAGGTCACCGTCTGGCCGGCGGCGACCACGGGGCCGGCGCCGGTGATGAGGGGCTGGGTGACGAGCGTCGTCGGCTGAGCCGTGCCGGCAGGCACGGTGATCGAGGGCTCGCCGTTGGCCGCGAGGGTGACCGTCGGCAGGCCGGCGGGCGGGGTGACGGCCGTGCCGACGGCGCGGCTGGGGACCACCTTCTGGGCCTCGATCGCCATGACCGTCGCGGGGGCTGCCTCGGCCGAAGCCGTCGCGGCGGAGCCGGGGACGGCGAAGAGGACGCGGCTGCCGAGCTTGTGCCCGACGAAGGCGTTGATCAGGGCCGGCACGAGCTGGGTGTCGGACATGCCGATGTAGCCGGGGCTCTTGGTGTCCCAGGTCGACCCGAGCACCGTTCCGTCGTCGCCGCTCACCGCGACGTAGTTGATCTCGAGGAGATCGGTCGCCGTGATCTCGGCCCCGGTGCCCTCGGTCTCGAGCTTGGCGACGGGTGCTGCGACAGCGAAGGGCTGAGCGAACGTGAGGGTCGGGGTGGTGCCGAGGTCGCCGGCGACCGTCACCGCGTCGAGAGCTGCCGTGTCCGCGGCATCGCTCGTGCTCGTGGCGCTCGGCGTGCTCCCGGTCGGGGAGGCGCTCGCGTCGGTCCCGGAGCCGCCGGAGCAGCCGGCGAGAAGGGTCGCCGTGAGGCAGACGGAGATGAGGGCAGCGGCCGTTCGGCGCACCTGACGTTCCTTCACGATCGGGGGTCCCGGTGCGGACCAGGTCTCGGACCGGGGTGCCCGCGGCCGCGAGCACCCTCAGAGTACGGGCTCCGGCTGGGAGAACCCTGAGATCGGGGGATCACACGGCCGTCGACAGGGGCAGAGACATCGCCTCGTGAGACGACCGATGTCGCCTGATGAGACGTAGGGAGTTGGGCCGGCCCCGCCGCTGGACCTACAGTTGCGAGCGTCGGCCGAGCAGCCGATCGTCCGCGCCGCCCGTCCGGCGGCGCCGGGAGCGACGGGGAGCCATGGCCGAGGCGAGCGGAACGCCGTCGATCCCTGCACGCCTCGCGGCGGTGGCCGAGCTCGGGCCGAGCATCTCCTTCGAGCTCTTCCCGCCGCGCAGCCCCGCCGGCGAGGAAGCGCTGTGGTCGACGATCGCCCGCCTCGCCGAGGCCGCCCCCGACTTCATCTCCGTGACCTACGGCGCCTCGGGATCGTCGCGGGACACCTCGCGTGCCGTCGTCCGTCACGTCCTGGAGCGGACGCCGGTGCGGCCCGTCGCGCACCTGACCTGCATCGCCTCGGCGCGAGCAGAGCTCCGCTCGATCGCCGAGGGCTTCCTCGCCGACGGGGTCCGGGACTTCCTCGCCCTGCGCGGTGACCCGCCGGCCGGGGTCGAGCCGTGGTCGGCACCCACCGACGGCCTGGGCCGGGCCAGCGACCTCGTGGCCTTCCTGCGGGAGATCGACCCCACCGTGGCCATCGCCGTCGCGGCGACCCCGTCCTGCCTGTCGGCGCGCTCGCAGCCGGGGGACCCGCTGTGCGGGGACCTCCTCGCCCTGCGTGCGAAGCAGGACGCCGGTGCCGGGTACGCGATCACCCAGGTCTTCTTCGAGGCCGAGACCTACCGCCGCTACGTCCGCGTCGCACGGGACGCCGGGATCCACCTGCCGATCGTCCCGGGGATCGTGCCGATCGAGGACCCGGCGCGGCTGCGGCGCCTGGAGGAGATCAGCGGCGTGCCCGTCCCGCCGGCGCTGCTCGCCCGCCTCGAGGCCGAGAGCGACGAGACGAGACGGCGGGCGGCCGGCCTCGAGCTCGGCGCCGAGCTGGTGGCCGAGGTCCTCGAGGCCGGGGCACCGGGCCTGCACCTCTACACGTTCAACCAGGCCAGGGCATCGCTCTCGCTCCTGGACCGGCTCGGCCTGCGGGGCTCGTCCGCCGTCGGATGACGCCGGACGAGCCCCGCCCTGCTCAGTCGTCGATGACGCTCGGTGGCTCCGTCGTCGACATGAGCACGAAGACCTCGCCGGCCGGGCCCGCGACGGTCGCCACCGTGCCGAAGGGGCTGGGCTGCGGGCCGGAGAGGACCGTGCCGCCGAGGGCGAGGACCCGCGCGACGGCCTTCTCGGTGTCGTCCGTCGCGAAGTAGACGAACCACCCGGGTTCGGTCCCCTCCGGCTTGCTGCCCGGTCCGCCGAGACCGCCGACGGGATCGCCCCCGCCGAGGGCGATCGTCGCGAACTCGAAGCCCGGCTGAGACATGTCGCCGAAGGTGTAGCCGAAGACGTGCCCGTAGAAGGACTTCGCCGCCTCGAGATCCGCTCCGTAGCTCTCGTTCCAGATCACGCCACCCGGCTCGTTCACCAGGCTCGAGCCGATGTGCTCCCTCGCCTGCCACAGGCCGAACGCGGCACCGACGGGGTCGATGACGGCGGCGAACCGGCCGAACGGCTCGATCGTCTCGGGGCCGACGAGCACCTGGCCACCTGCCTCGGCCGCCTTCGCGAGGCTCGCCTCGATGTCGTCCGTCGCGAGGTAGGTCGTCCAGGCGGCCGGCTCCTCGCTCTGGGCCATCCCGGCGATCACCCTCCCGCCGCGGTGGGCCATGGAGTAGTAGCCCATCTCGGGACCGGCCGGCGGCAGGAACTCCCAGCCGAACAGGCCCGTGTAGAAGGCGTGCGCCGCCTGGTGGTCGGGAACGTTGAGGTCGACCCAGGCGGGAGTGCCGGCCGGCCACGGCTCGGTGCGGATCATCTGTGCCTCCTTCGTGCCGCCGGCGGCGGACTCTGAACCATCAAAGCACCGGGCACCGACCCCGACCGGGCCGGCGGCGTCGGACCGCCGGCGGGTCAGGACGGTCGCGTGCGGCGGAGCGCATCGGCCCCGCGGGAGTCGGCGCGCAGCCGGCGCAGCGAGAGGAGCGTCGCCACGACCGAGAGCGCCGCAGCGGCCTGGACGACGAGGAAGCCGCCGTGCGAGCCACGGAGGTCGATCAGTGCGCCGGAGATGGACGAGCCGAACGAGACCCCGACCCCCAGCGAGGTCCCCACCCAGGTCAGGCCCTCGGTGAGCTGGGCGCGCGGGACGAGCTGCTGGACCAGACCGTTGCCGTTGATGATCGTCGGGGCGATCGAGAACCCGGCGACGAACATCACGGCGGCCAGCACCGGCAGGCTGTGCGCGAGCGAGAAGAGCGAGACGCCGGCGGCCAGCGCGAGCATCCCGAGCACGAAGCGCTGCCACAGCGGCCGGACGAAGTGCCGCGAGCCGTATGCCAGGCCGGAGAGCAACGAGCCCAGGGCGAACACGGCGAGGATCACCCCCGCGACGCCCTTGTTCCCTTCCTCCTCGGCGAACGCGACGACGGCAACGTCCGTCGCTCCGAAGATCGCGCCCATCGCGACGAAGACGGCCGAGACCACGGCCATCGACCGCGAGCGCATCACGCTGCGGTGCGTGACCCCGTCGACGTGCGGAGCCACCGGCGGCTCGGTCGCCTTCAGGCCGAGGAAGAGGAGGCCGCCGACGAGCATCGCCCCGATCGGCACGACGAGGCCGGCCGTCGGTGAGACGGTCGTGGCAAGGACGGTGGCAAGGACGGGTCCCACGATGAAGACCAGCTCGTCGAGCGCCGACTCCAACGAGTACGCCGTGTGCAGCGAGCGGTCGTCGTCCAGGACGTAGGACCACCGGGCGCGCACGAGGGCGCCGATGGAGCCGCTGCTCGCGCCGATCACGACGGCGAGAGCGTAGAGCCAGCCCGCCGCCGCGTGCAGGGCGGCCGCCACGACGAACCCGGCGATCGCGACGGCGGCGACGATCGTGGCGGGCCGCATCGTGCGCGCCTGGCCGTGGCGGTCGACGAGTCTGGCCAGCAGCGGGGAGCAGATCGACTGCACGACGACGTACGCGGCCGACACCCGCCCGGCCAGTCCGTAGGAGCCGTAGATCCCCGAGACCGCGAGGACCATGCCGATGCCCACCATGGAGATCGGCAGCCTCGCGAGCACCCCCGCCGAGGAGAACGCCAGTGCGCCGGGGCGCGCGAGGACATCTCGATACGGCGTGAGCATGACCCCATCGTCGCAGGCCCCGCTGACATCCGGGCCGGCGGTCCAGCGACGACGTCACTCGGCGTGCCGGGTCCAGGGCGCAGGAGCGCCGGCCGTCAGCCGAGCGTCTCGGTGACCAGCGCCCGGGCAGCGTCCTGGACCTGCGTGAGGTGCTCGGCGGAGACGAAGGACTCGGCGTAGACCTTGTAGACGTCCTCGGTGCCCGAGGGGCGCGCGGCGAACCAGGCGTGCTCCGTGGTCACCTTGAGCCCCCCGATGGCTGCGCCGTTGCCGGGCGCCTCGACGAGCCGGCCGGTGATCTCCTCACCGGCGAGCGTCGTCGCGGTGACCTGCTCGGGGCTCAGCGAGGCGAGGGCCTTCTTCTGCTCTCGCGTCGCGGGGGCGTCGACCCGCGCGTACCAGGACTCCCCGTGCCGCTCGACCAGGTGCGCGTGCAGCTGCGAGGGCGAGGAGCCCGTCCTGGCCGTGATCTCCGCTGCGAGCAGCGCGAGCAGCAGGCCGTCCTTGTCCGTGGTCCAGACGGTCCCGTCCATCCGCAGGAAGGAGGCGCCGGCCGACTCCTCGCCGCCGAATCCGACCGAGCCGTCGAGCAGACCGGGGACGAACCACTTGAAGCCCACCGGGACCTCGAGCAGGCGCCGTCCGAGCTGCGCAGCGACCTTGTCGATCAGGGCGGACGAGACGAGCGTCTTGCCCACCGCGGCGTCGGCCGGCCAGCCCGGCCGGCCGCCGCCGTACAGGTAGGCGATCGCCGTGGCGAGGTAGTGGTTGGGGTTCATCAGTCCGGCGTCGGGGGTGACGATGCCGTGCCGGTCGGCGTCGGCGTCGTAGCCGGTCGCCAGGTCGTAGGGGCTGGAGCCGCCGCTGCCCGTCATGGTGGTGACCAGGGAGGCCATCGCGTACGGGGAGGAGCAGTCCATCCGGATCTTGCCGTCCCAGTCGAGCGTCATGAACGCCCAGCGCGGGTCGACCCTCGGGTTGACGACGGTGAGGTCGAGCCCGTGGCGCTCGGCGATCTCGCCCCAGTAGTCGACGGAGGCCCCGCCGAGGGGGTCCGCGCCGATCCGGACGCCGCTCGCGCGGATGAGGTCGAGGTCGACGACGTTCGGCAGGTCGGCGACGTAGGCCGACATGAAGTCGTGCTTGAGCGTGGTCGGCGCGGCGAGCGCCGCCGCGAGGGCGACGCGGCGTACCGAGCCCGCTCCCGCCCGGAGGATGGCGTTGGCACGGTCGGCGATCCACCCGGTGGCGTCCGAGCCCGCCGGCCCGCCGTGCGGCGGGTTGTACTTGAAGCCGCCGTCCCTCGGCGGGTTGTGCGAGGGGGTGACCACGATCCCGTCGGCCAGCCCGCTCCCCGGCCCGCCGGTGGTGCGTACGCCCTCGGAGGTCCCGGCACCGTTGTGCAGCAGGATCGCGTGGGAGACGGCAGGGGTCGGTGTGTACCCGTCACGTGCGTCGATGTGGACCTCGACACCCGCGGCCGCCAGCACCTCCATGGCCGTCTGCCACGCGGGCAGCGACAGCGCGTGCGTGTCACGCCCGAGGAAGAGCGGGCCGTCGGTGCCCTGGCCGCGGCGGTACTCCACGATGGCAGCGGTGATCGCCAGGATGTGCGCCTCGTTGAAGGCGGAGTCCAGGCTCGAGCCGCGGTGGCCGGAGGTGCCGAACGCGACCTGCTGGTCAGGGTCCTCCGGGTCGGGGGACCGGTCGTAGTATGCCCCGATCAGGGCGTCGACGTCGATGAGGTCCTCGGGCAGGGCGATCGTTCCGGCGCGCTCGTGCATGGAGCGATCTTCGCACC
Organism: Actinomycetales bacterium; assembly: GCA_038223605.1. GTDB lineage: Bacteria > Actinomycetota > Actinomycetes > Actinomycetales > Cellulomonadaceae > Actinotalea. Next base: position 14,077 of record JBBRGX010000025.1, read on the forward strand.
GTCGCCGCTCGGGTGCACCCGTCCGGCCGATCATGTCCGGGACGGGGGCGGCGGTGCGCAGGGCCCCGCGGCCGCTGATCTCGGTAGGATCCGCTGCCATGAGCCGATCGGTCGACTTCGTCCTGCGCCCCTTCGACGGCATCCCTGGTGAGCCGGACTGGGTCGCCATGCGTGAGGTGGTCCCGGCGGCGACCGCGACCGCGCGCACCACCGCCGAGCACGGCTCGCGCGAGGTCGTCGTGGCCACCGTGCTGCCGATGTCCTGGGCGGCGCTGCACCGTGGCGACGGCGTCCTCATGCTCGGGCTCCAGCAGCAGGCGGGTTCCGGGGACGCCTCACGCGACCTCGCTGCTGCCCTGCTGCGCGCCCTGGAGGCCCCGGCGGGCACTCCTGTCGCGGCTGACGGCCGACCGGGTCCCGGCCCGCGACTGCAGGACGTCCTCGACCTCACCGTCCCGTTCCTGGTCACCGTGCACGAGGGCTTCGGCTTCTGGGCGGCCGAGGGGGTCGAGCTCGAGGGCGATGCTGCCGCCTCGCTGGAGCGGATGAACGAGACCGTGGTGCCGACCCGCCGTCTCGGGTCGGTCGAGGGCGCCTACTGGGCCCGGATGGGCGAGCGGGAGTACCTGCGCTGGGCCGTCCCCCAGGACGAGCAGCTCTTCGTCGACGGTCTCGCCCGCCTGCACGCCAGGCGTGAGGCGGGCCTCGGCGAGGGCGGCCGCCTCGGGAAGTTCATCGGCGCCTTCCGCTCCTGCGGGATCCTGGTGCCGGTCTGGGACCTCCCCCCTGGCACGGAGGCCGAGGAGATCGAGACCCCGGTCGCCGAGCTCTCGGCCCGTCTCGAGGCTGCCTTCGCCGTCGAGACCCCCCTCACCTCCGAGGAGCGCCGGGCGCGCGCGGGGCTCGTGGCGCGCCAGCTGACGCTGCGCTGAGCCCCGGCATCGGCGCGGAGCGCGGCGCCGGTCAGTGGCGTGACGATGACCGGGCTTTGACCAGTCAGTGGCCAACGGCTGGCGCAGGTCGATTGCCTCGATAGGCTGGGGAGGTGCCAAGCCCGGGACCCTCGCAGACGCCAGCCCCACGGGTCGCCGTCGTCATCCCTGCCAAGGACGAGGCCACGCGGATCGCCGCGACGGTGCGGGCAGCGAAGGCGATCCCGCACGTCGATCTCGTGCTCGTCGTCGACGACGGCAGTGAGGACGCCACGCAGCACGTGGCCCGCGATGCCGGCGCCGTCGTCGTGCGGCACTCGCACAACCGCGGGAAGGCCTCCGCGATGGAGACCGGAGCGGCGGTCGTCGCGATGCGCGACGCCGAGGACGCCGCCCCCCGGCTCCTGCTCTTCCTTGACGGCGACCTCGGTGAGTCGGCCGTCAACGCCGCTCCCCTCGTCCCGCCGGTGCTCTCCGGAGTGGCCGACATGACCATCGCCCTGCTGCCGCCGCAGCCGGGCGCCGGGGGCCACGGCATCGTCGTCGGCCTCGCCCGCCGCTCGATCCACGCGATGACGGGCTGGCTGCCGACCCAGCCGCTCTCGGGCATCCGCTGCCTGACCCGCGAGGCCTTCGAGGCAGGCACCCCGCTCGCGCACGGGTGGGGTGTGGAGACGGGGTTGAGCATCGACCTCGTCGCGAAGGGCTTCGTCGCCCTCGAGGTGCCCTGCGCCCTGCGCCACCGGCCTTCGGGCACCGATCTCGCCGGGCAGCTGCACCGCGCTGGTCAGTACCGCGACGTGCTCCTTGCGGTCAGCGCGCGCCGTGTCAGAGGCGTCATCGGGCGAAAGTCCGCTCGGCCCGGGTCGTCGTCCGCCACGTAGGCTGGGCCGGTGCCTGCGCCCCTCCACCGTGCTGCGCGCCGGCCCCGTCCGAGCCGTCGCGTCCTGAGTGCTGGCCTCGCGCTCACGGTCCTCGGGCTCGCAGCGATCTCCGGGCTCGGCACGGGCCTGCCCCCCGCATCGGCCGCCCCGCCGCCGGTCGTCCAGGCGGCCCCCACCCGCGGGGTGGTCGTCATCGGTGCCGGCGGGCTGCAGTGGAACGACGTCGACCGGGTGGACACGCCCACCCTGTGGAAGCTCCTCGCCACGGGCTCCGTCGGCTCGATCTCGGTGCGGACGGCCGGACCCCGCAAGTGCCCCCTCGATGCCTGGGCGACGCTCTCCGCCGGGCGCCGATGGAGCACTCCCGCCCCCGAGGGCACGGACGGGACCGTCCCCGCCGAGGCGCCGACCCCCGGTCAGGCGGTCACCGACAGCTGTACGAGCCTGCCGACGGTCGACGCCGTCGACGCGGCACGGACCGGACCGTCACCGCATGTGATCGAGGGATGGTCTGCCCTCCTTGCCGAGTCGGCAGGCGGCGCCGAGCCTGCTCCCGGCGTGCCGGGGACCCTCGCGGCCCGGATCGCTGCCGTCGGCGCCTGCTCGACCGCCGCCGGTCCAGGAGCGGCGCTCGCCCTCGCGGACTCCGAGGGCCGCGTGGAGCGGTACGTCGCCGACGCTGACCAGCTCGTGGCCGCCGACCTGGCGGCCTGCCGCGTCGTGATGATCGACACGGGTGAGCTCGGGGACGACCGCGCCGACCGCCGCGACGCGCTCCGCTCGCTCGACTCGACCGTCGGCCGGGTGCTCAGCGAGCTGCCTGCCGGCTGGCGGGTCGTGGTCGCCGGGGTCTCGGACGGCCCGACGACGCAGGACGGGCTCCCGTTCGTCGTCGACTGGCGGCAGGGCGGTCCGGTCGGCTGGCTCACCTCGGACTCCACCCGCACCGCCGGCATCGTCACCCTCACCGACCTCGCAGCGACGGCCGCGAGCACCGTTGGCGCTGACCTGACCGAGGTGGACGGCGCTCCGCTCGCTGTCGCCGGCGACCGGCGGATGAGCGCAGACCGGACCGTGGAGAACCGGCGGTACCTCACCGAGATGACGACGACCGTCACCCAGGTGATGCCCGTCTTCGTCGTGGTGGTGGTGCTGGCTGCGCTCGGGGCCGCCCTCGTTCTCGTCCTGCCGCGACGTCGTGCGGGCGGCACGCCAGGCCTGCTGAGCCGGCGCATCGCCCCGGCCGTGCTGCTGCTGGTCGCCTCGGCGCCGGCGGGTGCCTTCGCCGCGGCCCTCTCGCGCTGGTGGGTCTTCGCCGCCCCGCTCGTCGGTGCCGCGGGGTCCGCGGCGATCGGCACCGTCGTCTTCGCCCTCGCCGCCTGGTTCCTGTCCCGCGCGCTGCCCGCCGGACGCTGGCGGCTCGCCGGCGCGAGCGCCGGCCTCACCTGGCTGCTGCTGACCGTCGACGGGCTGACCGGGACGCAGCTGCAGCAGGGGTCGATCCTCGGCTCCACCCCGACCTTCGGGGCGCGCTTCTACGGCTTCGGCAACCTCGCCTTCTCCGTCTACGCCGCCAGTGCCCTCGTGCTCGCGGGCTTCCTCGCCGCTGCTGCGGCGCGGCGTGGGGGCCGGCGTCTCGCCGTCACCGTGGCCCTGGGGGTCGGCGTCCTCACGATCGTCGCGGACGGCTGGCCCGGCTTCGGTGCCGACGTGGGCGGGATCCTCGCCCTGGTGCCGGCCTTCGCCGTGCTCGCGCTCGGTGTGGGCGGGATGCGTCTGACGGTGCGGCGGGTGCTCGCAGCCGGTGGCGCGGGCGTCCTCGCCACGGCCGCGGTCGGCGTGATCGACTGGCTCGGCCCCTGGCAGTCCTCCCACCTCGGGCTCTTCGTCCAGCGGGTCGTCGACGGCCAGGCCCTGCCCGTCATCGAAGGAAAGGCCGCCGGGGCATGGGCCACCGTGGCCAACCCGGCCGGTGTGCTCGCGACGATCGCCTGCATCTGGGCGGTCGTCGTGCTCGTCGGACCGGGCCGGTGGCGGCCTGCGTCCGTGCGCGAGGCCTACGGCTCGTGGCCGATGCTTCGCCCGGTCGTCGGCGGCGTCGTCGTCGCCGCGACGGCGGGGACGCTGCTGAACGACTCGGGTGTCGCCGTGGGTGTGGTCGTGCTCGGCCTCTCCGCGACGGTCCTCGCGGCCTCGGCGGGCACCGAGGCCCACCCCGCCGAGCGGCGTCGTCCCGGTGCCGGACCGGCGCTCGACGCTGCCGTGATCGGTGACTCCCTCGTGCGCCGGGTGCCATCGGTGCTGCTCGCGACGGGGGGCGGGCTGCTCGCCCTGCTGCTGCTGGGCGTCGGCCTCGCACCCTTCCCGGTCGCTGCGCCCGGTGACGTCACGAGCGGCGTCGGTGCGCCCGTCGCCGTGCCAGGAAGGGCGCTCGTCGTCATCGGCACCTCCGGCCTGCGCTGGCAGGACGTCAGCCCCACCGCCACCCCGACCGTCTGGGGGATGGTCCGGGACGGCGCTGCCGTCACCGGCGTCGCCCCCGGGATCGCCGGGCCCGAGGGACGGTGCGCATCGGCCGGCTGGCTCGCGCTGTCCTCGGGCAAGCCCCCGGTAGCACGGGACTCGGTCGACGGCGTCAAGGAGTGCGCGCCATGGACGGTGGTCGCCGACGCGGGGACCGCGAACGGCTCCCCACCGGGCGCCTCGGTCCCCGGCTGGTCCCGGCTCGCGGAGCTGCAGTCCGGATCCTCGCTCGCGGCCCGTCTGGGTCTCCTCGGCACGAGCCTCACCGGTGCCGGTGCCTGCACGACGGCGGTCGGCCCGGGCGCAGCCCTCGCCCTCGCCGGTGCGGACGGCCGGGTCGCGCGGTACCGCTCGCTCGACGACGCCGTGGCCGACCCCAGCGGGACGTTCGGCTGCCCGGTCACCCTCGTGGACCTCGGAGCCGTGCCCTACCAGGACCCGACGGACACCATCGATCCCGTTGCGGACCCTGCTGCGCCGATGCCGACCTCTGACGGGCCGGTGCGGACGGCCGCGCTCGGCGCGCTCGACGCGAGCCTGCGCGGCCTGCTCGCCGCCGTGCCGCCCGGTGCCACCGTCCTCCTGGTCGACGTCGGGAACCCGGCGCGTGCGGCGATCTCGCTCGGCGTCGGCATCGCCCAGATGGCCGACCAGACCGCTGCGCACTTCCTCTCGACGCCCTCGACCCGGTGGGTGGGCGTGGTCCGCCTGCTCGACGTGCCGACGACGATGCTCGCCGCCGTCGGCGCCGGCAACCCCGCCGACTTCACCGGCTCGCCGCTGAACGCCGCCGGCTCGCGGACGACGGACGCGCCGAGCGTCGTCGACCAGCTGGTCGACCTGAGCGTGCGGGACCAGGCGCTGCGCGGCAGGTCCCCGTCGGTGACCACGGTGCCCTTCCTCGTCGCTCTGGTGCTCTTCGCGCTCGCCGTCCTCGCCCTGCCGCGGCTCCGGCTCCGCCGACCGTCGGCCGCCCGGCGCCTGCGCGCGGGGCTCGACGTGGCGTTCCTCCTCCTGGCCTCGCTGCCCGCTGGTGCGTTCCTGATGACGGCGTTCTCGTGGTGGCGTGCCGACCAGCCGGTGACGGCCATGTGGCTCGCCCTGGCGGCGTCGACGCTCGTCGTCGCCGGCCTGGGCGCCCTGGCGCCGGTGCGGCCGATCTGGGCGGCGCCGGCGCTGGTCAGTGCCGTGACCTTCGCCCTGCTGACCGCCGACGCGTTCCTCGGGACACCGCTGCACCGTGGCAGCCCGCTCGGCCCCGCCCCGACGCTCGGCGGGCGGTACTACGGCTTCGGCAACCCGACGTACTCGATCTACGTCGTCGTGGCTCTGGTCGCTGCCGCCGGGATCGCCTCGGCGCTGCTCGCCAGGGGACGGCGGCGGCTCGCCGTCCTCGTCTCGGGGACGGTCGGCCTGCTGGCGCTCGCGGTCGACCTGCTCCCCTCGCTCGGCGCGGACGTCGGCGGCGGTCTGGTGCTTCTGCCCGCGGTGGCGGTCGTGGTCCTCGCGGTCGCCTCGGCCAGGGTGACCTGGAGCCGGCTGGCCCTGATCGGGGTCGTCGGGGTCGTCTCGGTCGCGGTGATCGGTGTGCTCGACTGGCTGCGGCCCGCGGCCGACCGCACGCACCTCGGCCGGTTCGTCCAGTCGGCGATCGACGGCACGGCCTGGGCGACGGTGGCCCGCAAGGCCGGCTACGCGGCCTCGACCGTGACCAGCGGACCGGTCGCCTGGCTCACCATCGCTGTCCTCGTCGGGTTCGCTCTCCTGCTGTGGCGTCGGGGCCCCTTGCGGGCGCGCTGGTTCGACCAGCTCGACGACGCCTGGCCCCTCGTGCGTCCGGTCGCTGTCGGACTCCTCATCGCGGCGGTCGGTGGGTCCCTGGCGAACGACTACGGCACCCGGATCGCCACCGGGCTGCTCGCCGTCGCCGTCCCGATGCTCGGCCAGCTCCTGCTCAGGTCGGCGCCCCAGGACCCGGGCCCGGCGCAGGGGTCGCAGCACTAGGCTGTGCGGCGGTCGCCGGTCGGCGACCTGCACCCGCTGGACGGAGGACCGATGGCCGAGCGCTACGCCTACCTCGGCCCCGCGGGGACCTTCACCGAGGCCGCGCTCCGGCAGGTCGTCGGGCCCGAGGAGGCCGAGTACCTGCCCCAGGTCGACGTCGTCGCCGCGATCGAGGCCGTGCGCAGCGACGGGGCCGACTACGCCGTCGTGGCGATCGAGAACTCCGTCGAGGGCGGCGTGAGCGCCGTCCTGGACTCCCTCGCGGTCGGCAGCCCGCTGGTGCTGCTCCGCGAGATGCTCGTCCCGGTCACCTTCGACCTCGCGGCGCGGCCGGGGACGACGCTGGCCGACGTCCGGCGGATCTCGGCGCACCCGCACGCCTGGGCGCAGTGCCGGCGGTGGCTCGCCGCCGAGCTGCCCGGAGTGGTGCACGTCCCGGCCACCTCGAACACGGCTCCGGCCGCGCTGCTCGCCGGCTCCCGGGACGACCTCGGGTTCGACGCGGCGCTCGTCCCGCCGTCGGCGGTGGCGCACTACGGCCTGGAGATCGTGGCAGCGGGCGTCTGCGACAACGAGCGTGCTGTGACGCGCTTCGTCCTCGTCGGCCGACCGGGGTCCATCCCCGCGCCGACGGGCCGCGACAAGACGACGCTCGTCGTCCACCTGCCCAGCAACAAGGCCGGTGCCCTGCTGGAGATGCTCGAGCAGTTCGCCACCCGTGGCGTGAACCTGTCGCGGATCGAGTCCCGCCCGATCGGCGACTCGCTCGGTCGGTACTCCTTCTCGATGGATGCCGAGGGGCACCTGGCCGAGGAGCGGATGGCCGAGGCGCTCATCGGGCTGCACCGCGTCTGCCCGCACGTCCGCTTCCTCGGCTCCTACCCACGGGTCGACGCCCCGTTCGGCGACGTACGCGTCGGGACCCGCGACGAGGACTTCCGCGAGGCGCGGGCCTGGGTGCAGTCGCTGCGCGACGGCGAGACCTGAGCGTCGACGCCGCAGCGCCGGCGCCGGCTCAGTCGACCTTGACGAGCAGCGCGAGGCGGTCCACCCGCGCCTCGAGCTCGAACGCCGTACCGATCAGGTCGCCGTCGAGCTGGATCTGCTGGGGCTCGGCGGAGCGGACGCGGACCAGCTTGGCGCGGGAGTGCTCGATCCGGCCGATCCGGTTCGGCAGCTCGGCGCGGATGCCGAAGCGTTGCATCGCCACCTCACCGAGGAGCTGGCTCCAGCCGACGAGGCCGCCGCGCGTGTCGATCGCGCCGATGTCGAGCCAGCCGTCGTCGAGCAGGGCATCGGGCAGCAGGGTGATCCCGCCCGGCAGGCGGCCGCAGTTGCCCACCAGAAGGCTGCGCAGGCGGACCGACTGCCACGGCTCGTCGTCGAGCCGGACGTCGAGCCGCATCCGCCTGGCGTGCAGGTGCCGGACGCCGGCGAGGAAGTAGGCGATCCAGCCGACCCGCGCCTTGAGGTCGTCGTCGGTGTCCGCGACCATCGCCGCGTCGAAGCCGAGCCCGCCGATCACCAGGAAGAGGTGCTCGCGCCGCCCCGGCGACCCCGCGGTCGGGGCCGTGCCGGCCGGCTCTGCCGAGGCCTCGCGCAGGAGGGTCACCCAGCCGACGTCGATCGGGCGGTCGGTCCCGGTGAGCGCGATGCGCAGCAGGGCCGGCAGGTTGTTCAGCGGGAGGTCGAGGTTGCGGGCGAGGAGGTTCCCGGTGCCCAGGGGGATGAGGCCCATCGCAGCGCCCGTCCCGATGAGCCCCTCGGCGACCGCGCGGACCGTTCCGTCGCCACCGGCGGCGACGACGACGTGCGCACCGTCGGCGACCGCCCTGCGCGCCTGACCGATGCCGGGGTCCTCCGCCGTGGTCTCGAACCACAGGGGCAGGGGCAGGTACCGCGCGGCGCAGGCCTGGATCGCCTCGTCGCGCAGTGCGGCGGCTCCCGGCTTGGTCGGGTTCACGACGAAGGCCACCTGCGGGAGCCCGTGCGCCACCGGCGCCGGCACGGGGACGGGCGGCGCCGAGCGCCAGGCGGCGAGCCTCGTCCTGCTCTGCACCGCGACCACGACCGCGACGATCGCGAGGACCAGGGCGGGGACGACGAGCCAGTCGGTCCATGTCACGTCCTCACCGTAGAGCGCCCAGTGGCTGCCGTCCTCGGGGAGGGTCGATACCCTGGGACGGTGATCGACCTGCGCGTCCTGCGGGACACCCCCGACGTCGTCCGTGCCAGCCAGGAGGCGCGCGGTGCCGACGCCTCCCTGGTCGACGCCGCGCTGGACCTGGACGCTCGTCGCCGGGCGGCCCTCGGCGACTTCGAGCGGCTGCGCGCCGAGCAGAAGGTGATGGGCAAGAGGGTCGCCGCCGCCTCCGTCGAGCAGAAGCAGGCGGTCCTCGCCCACGCCAAGGGCCTGGCGGACCAGGTCAAGGCGCTCCAGGCCGACGCCGATGCCGCTGCAGAGGAGCTCGACGCCGTCCTGCTCCGGATCGGCAACGTGATCATCGACGGCGTCCCGCCCGGCGGGGAGAGGGACTTCGTCGTGCTCCGGCACGTCGGGACCCCGCGCGACCTCGCGGTCGAGCTGGCCGGCGGCGCGGTCCGCGACCACCTGGAGATCGGTGAGCTGCTCGGCGCGATCGACACCGAGCGCGGGGCCAAGGTGTCCGGCACCCGCTTCTACTTCCTCACCGGGATCGGCGCACGCCTCGAGCTCGCGCTGCTCAACGCGGCGATGGACCGGGCGATGGCGGCCGGTTTCACGCCGATGATCACCCCGACGCTGGTCAAGCCGGAGATCATGCGGGGGACCGGCTTCCTCGGCGCCCACGCCGACGAGATCTACCGGCTGGAGGCCGACGACCTCTACCTGGTCGGCACCTCGGAGGTCGCGCTCGCCGGCTACCATTCCGAGGAGATCCTCGACCTCTCGGCCGGGCCGCTGCGCTACGCCGGGTGGTCGGCCTGCTACCGGCGGGAGGCCGGCTCCTACGGCAAGGACACCCGCGGCATCATCCGGGTGCACCAGTTCCACAAGGTCGAGATGTTCGCCTGGGTGCGACCGGAGGACGCCGAGGCCGAGCACGAGCGCCTGCTCGCCCTCGAGGAGGAGATGCTCGCGCTCGTCGAGCTGCCGTACCGCGTGATCGACACCGCCGCCGGGGACCTCGGCAGCAGCGCCGCCCGCAAGTTCGACTGCGAGGCCTGGCTGCCGAGCCAGGGGCGCTACCTCGAGCTGACCTCGTCCTCCAACTGCACGACGTTCCAGGCCCGTCGCCTCGGCGTGCGCGAGCGCACCGAGGAGGGGATGCGCACCGTCGCCACCCTCAACGGCACCCTCGCCACCACCCGGTGGATCGTCGCGATCCTGGAGAACCACCAGCAGCCCGATGGGTCGGTCCGCGTCCCGCAGGGGCTGCGCCAGTACCTGGGTGGCCTCGAGGTGCTGAGGCCGCTCACCCGATGACCGTGCCCCTGCTCGTCGCGGTCGACGTCGACGGCACGCTGCTCAGCTATGCCGAGGACCTCTCCGTCGAGGTGGCGGATGCTGTCGCCGCCGTGCGCGACGCCGGGCACCACATCGTGATCGCGACCGGCCGCTCGGTCCACGCGACGATCCCGGTCGCCCGGCGGCTCGGGATCGAGGTGGGCTGGCTGGTCTGCTCCAACGGCTCGGTGACCGTGCGCCTGGACGCCACGCTGCCCCTCGGCTACGAGATCCACGAGGTGATCACCTTCGACCCGGCGCCCGCCCTGCGGCTCCTGCACGCCCAGATGCCGGACGCCCTCTTCGCCGTCGAGGAGGTCGGCGTCGGCTTCCGGATGAACAAGCGGTTCCCGGACGGCGAGCTGAGCGGGGTGCACAGCATCGTCGGCATCGACGACCTCGCGGGTGCCCACGTGACCCGGCTCATCGTCCGCAGCCCAGGCCACACGTCGGCCGAGTTCCACGAGCTGGTCCTGGCGACGGGCCTCGCGGACGTCTCCTACGCGATCGGCTGGACGGCCTGGATGGACATCGCCCCGCACGGTGTGACCAAGGCCAGCGCGCTCGAGCAGGTGCGCACCCGGCTGGGCGTCCGTCCCGAGCACACCGTTGCCGTCGGCGACGGGAGCAACGACGTCGACATGCTCCGCTGGGCGGGCCGTGGGGTGGCGATGGGCCACGCTCCGCAGGACGTCCTCGCCGCAGCCGACGAGGTCACCGGGACGATCGAGGAGGACGGCGCTGCCGTGCTCCTGCGCGCCCTGCTCGACCGCTCGATCGGCGATCTCCCGGCCTGAGGAGCGACGTCGCCGCCGCCGCCGCGCGGGTCTCCGTTGGCGCCGGGCGTGGTGGCCAGGGCACAATGCGGTCCCATGGCAGCGGGCATCGAGGATGTGGCCCGGGCAGCCGGTGTGTCGACAGCCACCGTCTCCCGTGCCCTGCGCAACCTGCCGAACGTCAACGAGGGCACCCGCGACCGCGTCCGTGCGGCGGCCGCTGCCCTCGGGTACGTCGCCTCCCCCTCCGCTGCGAGCCTCGCCTCCGGCCGCACCCGGGCGATCGGACTGATCAGCCCCTGGGTCAACCGCTGGTTCTTCGCCAACGTGATCGACGCCGCCGAGCGCGAGCTCCGCGCCCACGGGTACGACGTGCTGCTCTACACCTTCGACATCCGGCGCGAGTCGTTGCGGCCCCGCGTCGACCCCGACGTGCTGCGCCGGCGCGTCGACGGGATCCTCGTCGTCGGGCTTCCCCTGGAGGACGACGAGCTCGCGGCGCTGGTCGACCTCGGCTACCCCGTCGTCTGCATCGGCTGGGGCGGGTCCGACCAGGCCACCGTCCGCGTCGACGACCGAGCCATCGGTCTCGGCGCGACCCGGCACCTCACCGCGCTCGGGCACCGCACGGTCGCCCACCTCACCGGGACGCCGGACGACGTCCACCCCTGGTCGCCGCCGGTCGAGCGGGCTGCGGGCTGGCGCGAGGCGTTGCGCGAGGTCGGGGTCGAGCCGGAGGAGGACCTCATCGAGCTCGGCGGCTTCGAGATCGAGGGTGGCCGCGAGTCGATCACCCGGCTGATGACCCGGCGGCCCGACATCACGGGGGTCTTCGCCTCCTCCGACGAGATGGCGATGGGAGCGATCCTCGGCCTTCGCGCGCTGGGGCTGCGGGTCCCGGAGGACGTCTCGATCATCGGTGTGGACGGTCACGAGCTCGGCGAGCTGGTCGGCCTCACGACGCTCTCCCAACCTGTCGAGGAGCAGGGCGCCGCTGCCGCACGGCTCGTCCTGGACATGATCGGCGGACGGACGGCTCCGACGAGCGTCGTCTACCCGACGGTCCTCGTCATGCGTTCCTCGACGGCGCCGCCCCGCTCCTGAGCGAGGGATCCCTCGACGCACCGGCCTGGCGCCCGATCCCGGCCCGCCTCGACGAGGCGATGGGACCGGTCTGATGAAAGCGTTATCAACTTGTCACCCGGGATTCGCCGAAAGCCGTGGCGCGAGGGCGCCGGAAGCCGTTTGATAGGTCTCGTACTCGCCAGCCCGATCTCCTGTCGGTGCTGGATGGTCGAAGGACCACGACGATGTGGAGGATGTCCATGCTCAGCAACACACGACGGCGCTACGCGGCGGTCGCCGGTGGCGTCGGCCTGGCGCTCGCGCTCGCTGCCTGTTCCAGCGGCTCGACGACCGGCTCGACCGACACGGCAACGTCCGGCGGCACCGGGGTCAAGGCGGGCTGCGAGGCCTACGCCGACTACGGCGACCTGACCGGCAAGTCCGTCTCCGTCTACACCTCCATCGTCTCCCCGGAGGACCAGCCCCAGATCGACTCCTACAAGCCGTTCGAGGACTGCACCGGCGCGAAGATCGTCTACGAAGGCTCGAAGGAGTTCGAAGCACAGCTCCTCGTCCGCCTCGAGGCCGGCAACGCCCCCGACATCGCCTACATCCCGCAGCCTGGTCTGCTGAAGACGATCGTCGAGAAGTACCCCGACAAGATCGTCGCAGCCTCCGCTGGTACGGCCGCGAACGTCGACAAGTACTTCAGCCCGTCCTGGAAGGACTACGGCACGGTCAACGGCACGTTCTACGCCGCACCGCTCGGCGCCAACGTGAAGTCCTACGTCTGGTACTCGCCCTCCGCCTTCGAGGAGGCCGGCTACGAGGTCCCCACCACGTGGGACGAGATGATCGAGCTCTCCGACACGATCGTCGAGGACGGCAGCATCCCGTGGTGCG
>JBBRGX010000026.1:0-25380 GCA_038223605.1 Actinomycetales bacterium
CCGCTCCGGACGGGCGAAGGGCCCCGTCACCGCAGGGGGTGGGTGACGGAGCCCTCGTGGTGACCAGCCTCAGCCCTGCTGGCCCCAGGGGAACGGCAGGGTGGGGCCGCCGTTCTGGCCGTCGCCGCTCTGGCCGCCGCCCGACTGACCGGAACCCGCCGCCGTGCTGGCCACGTCCAGGGTGCCGAAGGTCACGCTGAACGTCATCGCCTTGCCGTTGCGCGCCACGGTCAGCGTGTCGGTGCCGCCGGGCGCCTCCTCGCGGACGAACGCGGTGAGCGACTCCGCTCCGTCGACCGGGTGGTCACCGATCGCGACCACCACGTCACCGGCCTGGAGCCCTGCCGTCGCGGCGGGCGACCCGGCGCTCACGGTGTGGATCTGCGCACCGAGCCGGGTGGTGCCCTCCACGGTCGCCGTGCCGTCCTGGAGAGTCACGCCGAGGAGGGCGTGCTGCGCCGTCCCGGTGGAGATCAGCTCCGCGGCCGTGCGGTTGACGAGGTCGGCGGGGATGGCGAAGCCGAGCCCGATCGAGCCGGCGGTCGACCCGGTGGACAGCGAGGCGATCGACGAGGTGATGCCGATCACCTTGCCCGAGGCGTCGAACAGCGGGCCGCCGGAGTTGCCGGGGTTGATCGCCGCGTCGATCTGGATGGCGTTCGTCACGGTGGTGTCACCGCCGTCCGAGGTCGAGACCGGTCGATCGAGGGCCGAGACGATGCCGGTGGTGACCGTGCTCTGCAGGCCGAGGGGGTTCCCGACCGCCATCACGGGCGCCCCGACCCGGACGCCGGAGGACTCCGCGAAGACGGCGGGCACGAGGTCCTTCGGCGCGTCGGTGATCGCCAGGACGGCCAGGTCGGTCGTCGGGTCGGTGCCCACGACGGTCGCGTGGAAGATCCTGCCGTCGGAGACCGTGACGGTGATGCCGTCGGAGGTGGCACCCGCCACGACGTGGTTGTTCGTGACGACATGGCCCGACGCGTCGGCGATGACGCCGGATCCCTTGGCCGCACCGTTCTGCATCTGCACGTCGATCGCCACGACGGACGGGCGCACGGCGGCCGCGACGGCCTCCCAGTCCGGGTTGTCGGACGTCGACCCGCTCACCGGGACCCCCGCCGAGGTGGCGGACGTGCCGAGGCGCGAGATGGAGACCGGGGCGCCCTGGCCGGTGGTGTCGAAGGCGTGCAGGAACCCGGCCGTCCCGACGCTCGCGAGGAGCGCTGCGGCCGCCGCCGTCCCGACCAGCGGCATCCAGCGCGAGGAGCGCGGGTCCCTGGCCTGCTTCTCGGCGAGGGGCGCCGGTGCCCAGCCCCCCACGGCGGGATGCGCCGGCCGTGCCGACTCGGCAGCAGGCAGCGCTCCGTACCAGGCCGGCGGTGCGGGAGGCGGCCCGGCCGCCGTCACGCGGTGGACCGGGGCGAAGGGCTGGTGAGGGGCCGGCTGCTGGACCGGAGCAGGTGAGGCGTCGAGCGGCACCTGCGCGACGAGCTCCGCGGCGGGTGCCTGCTCGGGCCGGACCGGCTGCTGTCCGTCGTTGCCCTGCGGGTCCTCTGGTGAGGTGTTCATGGTGGACCTCCTTCGACCAGAAGGACACACCACCGCCCTGATCGCTCCCTGGGCCACGGCTGGACGTTTCCTGAGAGTCGCGGCGGGGCGCGACCGGCCAGGTCAGTGCTCGGTCACCACGGCGCCGAGCGCCGCCCGCACCGCTGCCCCGATGCGCTCGTCCACGGCCCGCCGACCGGTCCGGTCCACGAGGACCTCCACGACGCTCGTGCCGACGATCGGCTCGTCCAGCACCGCGTCGAGCTCGGCGTGCCCGACGCGGCGGTACGCGACGCCGTAGCCGGCGCACAGCCCGGCGAGGTCGGTGCCGTGCGGCGTCGCGAACACGCGCTCGGCGAGGTGGACGAGCCGCTCGTCGCCGTGCTCGAGAGTGGCGAAGATGGACCCGCCGCCGTCCTGCGAGACGAGGACCTGAAGGTCCGGCCGCCGTTCCAGCGGGCCGACGAGCAGCCCGGTGATGCCGTGCAGCGCCGTGAGGTCCCCGAGCCAGGCGCGGACCGGCCGCCCGAGCCCCAGAGCGAGCCCGCTCGCCGTCGAGATCGACCCGTCGATCCCGGCGAGCCCACGGTTCGCGACGACCACCCGCGGGCCCGGCCAGTCGGCGACGAGGTCGAGGTCGCGGACCGGGTTGCTCGCCCCGACGAACAGGACCCCCTCCTCGCCGGTCGCCCGGGAGACCGATGCGGCGAGGAGCTGCCCGGGGACCGGGTCGAGCCCCACGGTGCTCGCGACCTCCGCGAGGACCCCCCGCACGGCTCCGGACGCGGCGGCGCCGGCGGCGAGCCACTCCCGCAACCAGCTCTCCTCCGCCGCAGGAGCCGGTCCACCACCCACCACCGGGACGGCCGCCATGACGCGATCGGCTCGCCGCGCGGGGTCGGGCCACGGCGCGCCGCCGATGGCGACCACGACGACCTCGCCTGCGGTCGCGAGCAGGGCCTGGACCGGGCGCGAGAGGGTCGGGCGGCCGAGCACGACGACGCGCTCGACGCGGGGCGCGAGCGCCGAGGAGGCCAGGACCAGCCGGTAGGCGTGCACGAGCGTCGCACCGTGGCGCGCCCCGGAGGTGGGCTCCGCCAGCAGCGGCCAGCCCCCGTCTGCCGCGAGCGCTGCGGCGGCCGGCCCGGCACCGTCGCCGGCGACGACGACCGTCAACGGCCCCCGCGCCAGCTCGGCCGGCGCCGGCCGGGACACCGGGGCGTCGACGAGGGTCAGCCCGAGCCTGGACGGCTCCGGCCAGCCGTGCGGACCGGGGACGAGCGGATCGCGGTAGGCGAGGTTCAGGTGCACCGGTCCCGGCTGCTGCGTCCGGGTCCCGAGCGCAGCAGCGATCGCCCGGGAGGCGAGGTTGCGCAGGTCCTGCGACTCGTGGGGCAGGCCGACGGGGGCCGGGACGTCGACCGCGAGCCGCACGGGACCGAGCAGCCCCGGCTGATGCGTCGTCTGGTTCGCACCCGTTCCCCGCAGCTCGTGCGGGCGGTCGGCGGTCAGCACCAGGAGCGGCAGGCCGCTGTGGTGCGCCTCGAGGACGGCGGGGAGCAGGTGCGCGACGGCGGTCCCGGAGGTCGTGACGACGGCGACCGGGCGGTCGGTCCCCGTCACCCGGGCAGCCCTGGCGATGCCGAGCGCGAGGAACCCCGCCTCCCGCTCGTCGATGCGCACGTGCAGGTCGAGAACGGGGGCGTGCGGGTCACGAGCCCCGTCGGCCGGCCCGAGGGCGGCCTCGGCGAGGGCGTAGGCGAGCGGCGCGCTGCGACTGCCGGGCGCGAGGACGACCTCGCGCACCCCGAGGTCGACGAGCGCCGCCACCAGGGCACGCGCAGCACTCGTGGCCGGTGGGCTCGTCGCACCGGTCACTGCTGCTCCCCCCGGACGGCGTCCACCCGTCGTCGCCAGCGGTCCCTGAGCTCGTCGTCGGCAGCGCAGTCCTCGAGCAGCCGCTCGTCGACGACGACCGGGCGCAGCTCGATCCGGCCCTCGCGCGGGAGCAGCGGCGCGCTCGTGACGTCGGCGGCCATCAGCTGCGCGGTGGCGAGGCCGAAGGCGAACGGCAGCTCGGGAAGCGCTGCCGCAAGGGCGAGACCGGCAGCGAGACCGACGGAGGTCTCCAGCGCAGAGGAGACGACGACGGGCAGCCCGGACTGCTCGGCGAGGGCGAGGCAGGCGCGGACGCCCCCCAGCGGAGCCACCTTGAGCACCAGGATGTCGGCCGCACCCGCCCGCGCGACGGCGAGAGGGTCCTGAGCGCGACGCACGGACTCGTCGGCGGCGACCCGCACGGACGTGGCCCGGCGGACGGCTGCGAGGTCCTCGACGCTCGCGCAGGGCTGCTCGACGTACTCCAGGCCACCGGCGGCACGGTCGAGCACGGCCAGGCGGGCGATCGCGGTCGGCAGGTCCCACGCACCGTTCGCGTCGATGCGGACGGCTCCGGACGGGCCGAGGGCTGCGCGGACCGCCTCGAGCCGCTCGATCTCGGCGTCGATCCCCTGGCCCGGCTCGGCGACCTTCACCTTGGCCGTGCGGCAGCCGCCGGACTCGGCGACGAGCCGGGCGGCCGTCGCGCCGTCGACCGCCGGGATCGTCACGTTCACCGGGACGCTCGTGCGCACCGGGTCGGGCCAGCCGAGGTCCGCTGCCTCGCGCGCCGAGCGCCACCAGGCGGCGGCTGCCTCGTCGTCGTAGTCCCAGAAGGGGGCGAACTCGCCCCAGCCGACGTCGCCACGCACGAGGACGCCGTCCCGCGCGGTGAGGCCGCGGAAGCGCTGACGCAGCGCGACTCGGTAGACCCGCAGGTCAGACGAAGTACCCACGGGGCAACCGTAGTGCGCGGACCGCGCGAGGCGGTGCGGCGGCACTAGCCTGACGGCCATGAGCGAGCTGCCAGCCCCGGTCTCCGACACGTTCGACCCGCAGCGCTGGCGCGACGTGGAGGGCTTCACGTTCACCGACCTCACCTACCACCGTGGGGTCGACCGGACCCCCGGCGCCGAACGGGACCTGCCCGTCGTCCGGATCGCCTTCGACCGACCGGAGGTCCGCAACGCCTTCCGTCCGCACACCGTCGACGAGCTGTACCGGGCCCTGGACCATGCGCGCCTGACACCCGACGTCGGCATCGTCCTGCTCGCGGGCAACGGCCCGAGCCCCAAGGACGGCGGGCGGGCGTTCTGCTCGGGCGGCGACCAGCGCATCCGCGCGCGCGACGGGTACCGCTACACCACCGACGTCGCCGCTCAGGGCGCCGACGCGATCGACCCGGCCAGGGCGGGCCGGCTGCACATCCTGGAGGTCCAGCGCCTCATCCGGACGATGCCGAAGATCGTCGTCGCGGTCGTCGACGGCTGGGCTGCCGGCGGCGGGCACTCGCTGCACGTCGTCGCCGACCTCTCCCTCGCCTGCCGCGAGCACGCCCGCTTCAAGCAGACGGACGCCGATGTCGGCTCGTTCGACGGGGGCTACGGCTCGGCCTTCCTCGCGCGGCAGGTCGGTCAGAAGCGTGCGCGGGAGATCTTCTTCCTCGCCCGCGAGTACTCCGCGACGGACGCCGAGCGCTGGGGAGCAGTGAACGAGGTCGCCGAGCACGAGGACCTGGAGAATCTCGCGCTCGAGTACGCCGGCACCATCGCCGGCAAGTCCCCGCAGGCCGTCCGGATGCTGAAGTTCGCGTTCAACCTCGCCGACGACGGCTTGGCCGGCCAGCAGGTCTTCGCCGGCGAGGCGACCCGGCTCGCCTACCTGACCGACGAGGCCGTCGAGGGCCGCGACGCCTTCCTCGAGCACCGCGCACCGGACTGGTCGGCGTTCCCGTACCACGCCTGAGGTCTCGCCCGCTGGCGTACGCCAGGGTCCGGCTCAGCCCAGCAGGCGCTCGAGGTCGGCTGCAGTCATCGGGCGGCCGAAGTAGTACCCCTGGGCGAACGGGCAGCCGAGCTCGACCAGGAGCTCGCGCTGCGCGGCCGTCTCCACCCCCTCCGCGACCGTGCCCAGCCCGAGCGCCTCGGCGAGCCCGAGGATCGCCTCGACGACGGCGGTCGACTCCCCGGAGGTCCCGAGGCCCGCGACGAAGGTCCGGTCGATCTTCAGTGCCGTGACGGGGAAGCGGGTGAGGTAGGCGAGCGAGGAGTAGCCCGTCCCGAAGTCGTCGAGCGCGAGGTCGCAGCCGAGCTCTGCGACGGCTCGCAGCTCGGCGAGGACGTCGACGTTCGCGTCGAGCAGCACGCGCTCGGTGATCTCCAGGTGCAGGTCTCCCGGGTCGATCCCGTTCCGCTCCGAGGCCTCGCGCACGAGGTCGAGCAGGACGAGGTGGCGGACCTGCCTCGCCGAGACGTTCACGGCCATCCGGAGCTGGGGTCGCTGAGCCTGCCATCGGGCGAGCTGTCGGGTCGCCTCGTCCATCACCCACGCCCCGATCGGCAGGATGAGGTCGGAGTCCTCCGCCACGTCGATGAAGGCGTCCGGGGCGAGCAGCCCCCTCGTCGGGTGCTCGAGCCGGAGCAGGGCCTCCGCTGCGACGATGCGCCCGTCGGCGAGGTCGACGATCGGCTGGTAGAGCAGGCGGAAGCCGTCGGCGGCGAGCGCGGTGCGCAGGTCCTCCTCGACCGCGATGCGGCGGGCGGCGAGAGCGTCCAAGGTCTCGTCGTGGACGGCCCACGGCGCACGGGTGCGGTGCTTGGCGTGGTACATCGCGGCGTCGGCCCGCCGCAGCAGGGCCTCCGCGGCGTCGGCGGCCGAGCGAGCGATGGCGATGCCGATGCTCGGCCGGGAGACGACAGTGCGGTCGCCGATCCTCATCGGCACCGTGAGCGCCGCGTGCAGGCGCGCAGCGATCGCCTGCGCAGCGGTCTCGTCGGCGACGCGAGCGAAGACGACGAACTCGTCGCCGGCCAGTCTCGAGGCGAAGGTCCCCTGGTCGCCGCCGACGACCTCGCCGAGCCGCTGCGCGACCTGGCGCAGGACCTCGTCACCGGCGGCGTGACCGAGGGTGTCGTTGACGTCCTTGAAATGGTCGAGGTCGAGGTACAGGACGGCGATCGGGCCGTCCCCCGCTGCAGTCCGACGAACGGCGAGGGTCAGCTCGTCGACGAGGAGGACGCGGTTCGGCAAGCCGGTCAGAGCGTCGTACAGGGCCCTCCTGGCGAGCTCCTCCTCGACGGCCCGGCGATCGGTGATGTCCTCGACGTGCGCGATCGCGTACGACGGAGCCCTGTCGGCGATCACCGAGGTGACCGAGATCCGCACCCAGACGTCGGAGCCGTCGGCCCGACGCATGCGCCGCTCGCGCTGGTAGGTGCTGCGGAGGTGGTCGACCAGCTCCCGGACGAACACCAGGTCGATCGGCAGGTCGTCCGGCGGGGAGAGCGCGAGGATGGAGCTGCCGACGAGCTCCTCAGGGGTGGTGCGCAGCAGCCTCGCCAGGGCCTGGTTGACCAGGACGAGCTCACCGGTGCTGCCCGGTCGCAGGCTGGCGACGACCATGCCGATGGGCGCGTCGTCGAAGGCCATCCGGAACCGCGTCTCGGGATCCTCCATCAGGGCCCGGCGGTCGTCGGCCTCGTCCCCGGTCATCGCGCCCCCGGCCCGGTCGCCCGCCCGGTCAGCTGATCGTCACCGAGCCGGAGCCCTGCGGCACCAGCTCGACCCAGGTGTTCCCCGGGGCGAGCAGGACGGGTGAGCCGTCGGCGGCGAAAAGCTGAAGGGGCTGGTCCTGCGCGGCCTTGCGCCAGGTCGCCGCGATGGTGCGGCCACCGGTCGCGACCGTCGCCGCGCCCTCACCGACAAGGGAGTAGGTGGGAACGGATGCTCCCTGCTGCGCCCCGAACCCCGAGGGCGGGTGCGCCGCCGTGACGGCGACGACATTGGTCGCGGTCAGGCGAGCACCGCTGGCCGCCATCGCGGCGCTCGTGCCCTCCGAGCGGAGCCACAGACCGCTGGGGGCGTCCCACGCCCACCGCGGCACCGACTGCGAGGAGAGCGCGAAGTCGACGTTCGCCGCCGGGGTGCCGGACACGACCGCCGTCGCCTCGGCAGCGCTCGCGGCGAACGCGAACTGCTGGGGCGGCGGAGCGTTGTGGGTCGCGTCGGCGCTGGCCATGAAGGTCGCGACGTTGCCGTAGACGTTGTGGGGCGCCGCACGCGAGGAGATCCGGGCCAGGCCGGCTGCTCCCGCGTCATGGCTGATCGACTGGATCCCTGCCTTCGGGATCAGCGGGAGGATCCCGGCCTGCCCTCCCGAGTAGACCAGGGCCCCGTGCAGCGGCGCGACGATCAGCGGGTCCATCGGACGGACGGACCGCACGGGACCGACGACCTCGGTCGGGACCTGCGACTGGAAGACGGCGATCAGCCGGGACACGTCGAACTCGACGATCGTCTCCCAGACGACGTCCGCCTGCTCCAGTCCCGACTGCGGGCGCGCCAGATGGGTGTTCTCGATCTTGACGGCGATGGCGGGGCGGTTCGCGACGGCATCGGTCACCACGCCGGTCAGCGGCCAGGTGATCGGCGCAGGCGGGACGACGGGCTCCGGTGGCGCGGTCCTGCTCGCCTCGATCGTCGGGGTCACGGTCACCGGGGGGACCTGCGGCGCGGCCGGGGAGCCGCACGCCGCAAGGAGCGCGCTCGCCACCAGGACGGCGCCGAGAGCACCGGCGCGCGGGGCTCGGCCCGACCGGCGGAGGGCTGCGGCACGGATCATGACGTGACTGTCGATCGACATGCGCACTGCAGCTCCTTGCACCGGTACGGTTCGCGCGTCCGCGGAGCGGCGCTCGGGCCACTGTACGGCGAGCCTAGGGTGGTGTGGTGGACCGATCGCTCGCGCCGTGGCTGGTGGACGACGCGGCAGCCGCACGCCTGCCGGCCCTCCTGCACCAGCTCGGTGCGGCGCTCGCGGGGACGGGACCAGCGCTCGCGCCCACCACCGCTGCTCCCGAGCACCTCCCCCGGCTCCTGCCGTCCACGCTGAACGAGGACGTCGCCCTCGCCGTCCGGACCTCAGGGTCGACCGGAGCACCGCGGCGCGTGCTGCTCGGCGGTGCAGCGCTGCGCGCCTCGGCCGAGCGCAGCCATGCACGACTCGGCGGGACCGGCCGCTGGGTCCTCGCCCTTCCGCTCGACCACGTCGCTGGGCTCCAGGTGCTGGTGAGGTCGGTCGTCGGCGGGACGACCCCCCTGCTCGCGGGTCCAGCACCCGGGCAGATCGCCGCTGCCGTCGCGGACGCGACGGTGCAGGGACCCCGCGGCGGACGCCTGTACGCGGCGCTCGTCCCGACGCAGCTGCACCGGATCGTCGACGCGGCGCGAGGCGGCGTCCTTCCGCCGGAGCTGACGCCCCTGCGGTCGCTCGATGCGATCCTCGTCGGCGGGGCCGGGACAGCACCCGGGCTGCTCACGGCAGCACGGGGCCTCGGCCTGCGCCTCGTCACGACCTACGGCATGACCGAGACCAGCGGTGGCTGCGTGTACGACGGCGTCCCGCTGGACGGCGTCCGGCTCGAGGTCGACGGGGGCGTCATCCGGATCGCCGGTCCGGTGCTGGCCGCTGGGTATCTCGACGGCGGGACGCTGGTCACCGAGGGGTTCGAGCAGGGCGCCGACGGTCACCGCTGGTTCCGGACGGCCGACCTCGGGCGGATCGAGGAGGGGATCCTTCAGGTGCTCGGGCGGCGCGACGACATGATCGTCACCGGCGGCGTGAACGTGGCCCCTGCGTCGGTCGAGGCCGTCCTGGCGGGCGTCGACGGGGTCGGCGAGGTCTGCGTCACCGGTGTCCCCGACCCGGAGTGGGGAAGCCGGGTCGTCGCCGTCGTCGTCGCCGGCCCCGGCTCGCGTCCCGACCTCGCCCGGCTGCGCGAGGCCGTACGCCGTAGCCTTGGCCCCGCCTCGGCCCCGCGTGGCCTCGTCCTGGTGGACTCGCTCCCGCTGCGCGGACCAGGCAAGGTGGACCGGGCTGCCGTGGCGCGACTCGCGCGCGACGCGCCGACCTCGCCGGCACCGACCCTCCGCTGAGGGCGTCCGCAGCAGCAGAGCAGGACCGACCCGGGCCAGCCCGGTACGAGGAGGACAGATGGCGACCGCAGCCGAATGGCTCGAGGGCGCTCGGCCGCGCACACTTCCCGCCGCCGTCGCGCCCGTCATGGTCGGCACCGGTGCGGCCGCCCAGCTCGGCTCCGCATCGCTCGGGCGCGCGGCCCTCGCCGCCGGCGTCGCCCTCGCGCTCCAGGTCGGTGTGAACTACGCGAACGACTTCTCCGACGGGGTCCGCGGCACCGACCTCGAGCGGGTCGGCCCGCTGCGGCTCACCGGGTCGGGTGCCGCGGCGCCGGCACAGGTCCGTGCTGCGGCGTTCGCCGCCTTCGGCGTCGGTGGGCTCATCGGCCTGGTGCTCGTGGCGATCACCGGCCAGTGGTGGCTGCTCGCGGTCGGTGCTGCGGCAGTGGCTGCGGCGTGGACCTACACCGGCGGGCGGCACCCCTACGGCTACCTCGGGTTCGGCGAGGTCGGTGTCTTCGTCTTCTTCGGCCTGGTCGCCGTGCTCGGCACGACCTACACCCAGTCCGGAACGGTGTCCTTGCCGGCATGGGCCGGGGCGATCGGGGTCGGCCTGCTCGCCTGCGCCCTTCTCATGGTCAACAACATCCGGGACGTCCCCACCGACGTCATGGCGGGCAAGCGCACCCTCGCGGTCCGGCTGGGCGAGCACCGGGCCCGGCGCCTCTACGCCGCCTTCCTGGTCCTGCCCCTGGCGCTCGGCGTCGGCTGCGCGCTCGCCACGCCGTGGTCACTTCTCGTCCTGCTCCTCGCCCTGCCCGTCGGCCTTCTCGCCGGGACGGTCCTGGCCGGTGCCAGAGGAGTGCTCCTGCGCCCCGTGCTCGCCGGGACCGGCATGCTCGCCCTCGGCTACGGCGTCCTGCTCGGGCTCGGCCTGGCGCTCTGACCCGGTCGGGTCCGAGGCCACCTCGCCGGCGCCGGCCTGTGCGCCGGCACCCGGCGCGGCCTCGGAGTCCTCGTCCATGGCGTCGGCCTCGAGCGCCGGGCTGAAGCGCGGGCCGGTGCGCCGGCGCTCGACCTTGTCCGAGACCCAGAGCGCGGCGCGGTCCCTCGGACCGGCGAGCGCGAGGTAGGAGACGGCCCAGGCGAGGAAGGCTGCGACCACGACGAGCAGCCACCCGCCCAGGTGCAGGGCCCAGAGCGCGAGGAGCGCTGCGGCGAAGAGGCCGAGCCGTTGCAGGGAGTAGATGACGAAGGGCACCGGGCAAGCCTAGGCGCGGTTACGTACGCTGGAACGATGCTCCGCGTCCTGCTCTACGTCCTGCCCTTCGCAGCCCTGCTCTACGGCCTCCTCGACCTGCGCCGCAGCGAGCCCTTCGAGCGCGAGGGACTGCCGACCTGGGGCTGGGTCGTCCTGATCGTCGCGCTGCCGGTCCTCGGGGCGGTCGTCTGGATCGTCGTGAGCACCTCGCGCCGCCGCGAGACGGGCCGCGGCCCTGGCGGCCGGTCCGGCGGCGGGGGGACCGGGCGGCGCCCGGGCGGTCCCGCCGTCGCCCCGGACGACGACCCGGACTTCCTGTGGCGCCTCGAGCAGGAGCGCCGGCGCCGGCGCAAGGACCGGCCAGAGGACGACTGACGACGAGGGTCGAGCCCGGCCGCGGCGCGTCCTCCCAGGTTGCGGCTGTGTTACATCTCGGCCGATCGTCCACGGGCTGGGACGAATCTGTGCTACTCATGGACAGACACGCGCCTTCCCCCGGCCTCCGGGGTGATCCGACAGCACGTGACCCTCCCGATGGAAGAGGTCTCCATGGCATCCCTGCTCACGTCCCACCGACGCGCAGCGCTCGCGCTCTCCGGAGTCGCGGTCACCGCGCTCGCGCTCTCCGCCTGCTCCGGCGGGGGCACCTCGGAGCCGAACGCCTCGGGCGGCACTGCCAGCGGCTCGCTGACCATCGGGACCACCGACAAGGTGACGACGCTCGACCCGGCCGGCTCCTACGACAACGGCTCGTTCGCCGTGATGAACCAGGTCTTCCCGTTCCTGCTGAACACCCCGCTCGGCAGCCCCGACGTGAAGCCGGACATCGCCGCCTCGGCCTCCTTCACCTCACCGACGGAGTACACCGTCACGCTCAAGCCGGGCCTGAAGTTCGCCAACGGCCACGACCTGACGAGCTCCGACGTGAAGTTCACCTTCGACCGCCAGCTGGCGATCATGGCCAATGGCGCCGACCAGGGCAACGGCCCGGCCTCGCTGCTCTACAACCTCGAGAGCACCGACGCGACCGACCCGACGACGGTCGTCTTCCACCTCAAGACGGCAGACGACCAGGTCTTCCCGCAGATCCTGTCGAGCCCGGCCGGCCCGATCGTCGACGAAGAGGTCTTCGCCGCCGACGCGCTGACCCCGGACACCGACATCGTCAAGGGCAACGCCTTCGCCGGTCAGTACGTGATCACGAGCTACGACCTGAACAACCTGGTCTCCTACAAGGCCAACCCGGACTACCAGGGCCTCCTCGGCGCCCCGAAGACCGCGACCGTCAACGTCAAGTACTACGCCGAGGCGTCGAACCTCAAGCTGGACATCCAGGAGGGCAACATCGACGTCGCGTACCGCAGCCTCTCGGCGACGGACATCGCCGACCTGCGGACCAACGCCAAGGTCAAGGTGGTCGACGGGCCCGGCGGGGAGATCCGCTACATCGTCTTCAACTTCGACACGCAGCCCTTCGGTGCGAAGGCGACGGACGCCGACCCGGCCAAGGCGCTCGCCGTGCGGCAGGCGGTCGCGGACCTCATCGACCGCGAGGCCATCTCCACGCAGGTCTACAAGGGCACCTACACCCCGCTGTACTCCTACGTCCCCGCCGGCCTGACGGGTGCGACGGATGCGCTCAAGGGCCTGTACGGCGACGGCAAGGGCGGGCCCGACGCCGACAAGGCGAAGACGACCCTCGCCGACGCCGGGGTCAGCACCCCGGTCTCGCTCGACCTGCAGTACGCGACCGGCCACTACGGCCCGTCCTCCGGCGACGAGTACGCGCTGATCAAGGACCAGCTGGAGAAGTCCGGCCTCTTCACCGTCAACCTGCAGACCACCGAGTGGGTCCAGTACTCCAAGGACCGCACCACGGACGTCTACCCGGCGTACCAGCTCGGCTGGTTCCCGGACTACTCCGACGCCGACAACTACCTGACGCCGTTCTTCCTCAAGGACAACTTCCTCGGGAACCACTACGACAACTCGGCCGTCAACGACGAGATCCTCAAGCAGGGCAGCACGACGGACGCCGGCGAGCGGACCAAGCTCATCGAGGACATCCAGGCGAAGGTGGCGGCCGACCTGTCGACCGTCCCCTACCTCCAGGGTGCCCAGGTGGCAGTCGTCGGCACGACGGTGACCGGAGCGGACCAGACGCTCGACGCCTCGTTCAAGTTCCGGTACGGAGCCCTCGCCAAGGGCTGACCTGCACGGCCGGAAGGCTCCGGCACAGCACAGCACAGCACGGACCGCGGACCCTCGGGCCCCCTCACGGGGGTCCGAGGGTCATGGTCCGTCGGCGAGCGGACCACGAGGGAGCACGGACGATGACGGCCACGATCGAACCGGAGACCGGCACGGCGCCGGCCGCCAAGCAGACCCGCGACCGGGGCGGGAGCCTCGGGCGGTACATCGTGATCCGCGCCCTGCTCATCGTGCCGACCGTGTTCATCCTCGTCACGACGGTCTTCCTGCTCATGCGGGCGACGGGCGACCCGATCACCGCTGCGCAGGGCGGCCGGCTCCCGGCCGACCAGCTCGCCGAGCGGATCCACAGCGCCGGCTACGACCGCCCGCTGCTCACCCAGTACCTGGAGTACCTCGGCGGGATCCTCCGCGGCGACTTCGGCACGACGCTGAGCGACCACCGCCGGGTCACCGAGGTGCTCACGACCTTCGGCTCGGCGACGCTCGAGCTGGCGGTCTACGCCCTGCTCGTGGCGCTGCTGCTCGGCATCCCCCTCGGCCGGCTGGCCGCCTATCACCGCGACAAGACGCCGGACGCCGTGCTCCGCGTCCTGGCGATCCTCGCCTACGCCACCCCGGTCTTCTTCGCCGGCATGCTCCTCAAGCTCGTCTTCGCCGTCTGGCTGCACGCCCTGCCCGTCGCAGGACGGGCCTCGACGAACGCCGAGATCAGCATGCAGGTGATCGCGAACCCGTCGGGGATCTACCTGATCGACGCCGTGCGGACCGGCGACCCGTCCGTGATCGGCGACGTGCTCATGCATGCGGTGCTCCCCGCGCTGACCCTCGGCCTGCTGACCGCAGGCGTGTTCCTCCGCCTGGTGCGCACCAACGTCATCGGCACGCTCGGCAGCGGCTACGTCGAAGCAGCCCGCTCACGGGGGGTCGCGGAGCGACGACTGCTCTCCAAGCACGCGTACCGGCCCGCCCTCATCCCGATCATCACCGTGATGGGCCTGCAGATCGCCCTGCTCCTCGGTGGCGCCGTGCTCACCGAGACGACGTTCGAGTGGAAGGGCCTCGGGTTCCAGCTCGCCACGTACCTGCAGGCGCGCGACTTCGTCGCCGTCCAGGGGATCGTCGCCGTGCTGGCCGTCATCGTCGCGGTGACGAACTTCCTGGTGGACGTCCTCGCCGCGCTCATCGACCCCCGGGTGAGGTACTGATGTCCGCCCAGCAGCTCCCCCCGACCACGGCACCGGCCATGAGCGGTCCGCGCTGGCACCGGCTCCCGCTGGTCTCGCACTACCGCCAGAGCGTCGGCCTGCAGCGCGGGATGCTCGTGGCGGGGCTCGTGCTGAGCGCGATCTTCCTGCTCACCGCGCTCTTCGCGCCGGTGCTCGCACCCTTCGGCTACTCCCAGCTCCGTGACGCGGTCGGCTCCTTCGGTGCGCAGCAGGCTCCGTCGTCCGCGCACCTGCTGGGAACGACCGTCGGCGGGTACGACGTGCTCTCCCGGGTCATCTGGGGCTCGCGCACCGCGTTCCTGGTGATCGTCATCTCGATCGCGCTGTCCATCGTGGCCGGTGTGCTGCTCGGCCTGGTCTCCGGCTACTTCGGCGGCTGGCTCGACCGCGTGCTCGTGGTGATCGCCGACGCGATCTACGCCTTCCCGTCCCTGCTGCTCGCGATCGTGATGGCGATCGTCATCAGCGGTGGCCAGGCGGGCCTGTGGGGAGGTGTGCTCGCGGCGAGCATCTCGATCACGGTGATCTTCATCCCGCAGTACTTCCGGGTGATCCGCTCGGAGGTCGTGCGGATCAAGTCGGAGGCGTTCGTCGAGTCGGCGCGCGTGATCGGCGCCTCGCACCTGCGGATCATGGGGCGTCACGTGCTGCGCAACGCCACGCGCACCCTTCCCCTGATCCTCACGCTGAACGCCTCGGAGGCGATCCTCACCCTGGCCGGGCTCGGCTTCCTCGGCTTCGGCATCGAGCCGACCTCAGCCGCCGAGTGGGGCTACGACCTCAACAAGGCGCTGTCCGACGTGACGAGCGGGATCTGGTGGACCTCACTGTTCCCCGGGCTGGCGATCGTGCTCGTCGTGCTCGGCCTGACGCTCGTCGGTGAGAGCCTGAACGACCTGGCCGACCCGCGCCTACGCACCCGCCGTGCTGCGGAGATCAGCCCGCCGGAGGACCTGGGAGTCGAGCCCGCGACCCCGGCCGGTACGCACGAGGAGGGGGCACAGCGATGACCGACGTCGTCGACATCACCGACCTGGAGATCTCCTTCGCCACCGACGCCGGGACGGTCGTCGCCGTGGACGGCGTGAGCCTCTCGGTCCACCCGCGCGAGATCCTGGCCATCGTCGGCGAGTCCGGCAGCGGCAAGACGGTCACCGCCAAGACGATCCTCGGTCTGCTGCCGGAGACGGCCAGCACCCGGGGCGCCGTCGTGCTGCGGCACAAGGACGGCTCGGGCGAGAACGACATCCTGCAGGTCTCCGGCTCCCGGCTGCGCGAGCTGCGCGGACGCGATGCGGCGATGGTCTTCCAGGAGCCGTCGACCGCGCTCAACCCGGTCTACCCGGTGGGCTGGCAGATCATCGAGGGTCTGCGGGCGCACGGGACCTACAGCCGCGCCGAGGCACGCACCAAGGCGATCGACATCATGCGCCGCGTCGGCATCCCCGATCCCGAGGAACGCGTCGACCACTACCCGCACCAGTTCTCCGGCGGGCAGAAGCAGCGCATCGTGATCGCCCAGGCCCTCGTGCTCGACCCCGGCGTGATCATCGCCGACGAGCCGACGACGGCCCTCGACGTCACCGTCCAGGCCGAGATCCTCGACCTGCTGCGCCGCTGCCGCGACGAGTTCGACACGGCCATCGTGCTCATCACCCACAACATGGGTGTGGTGGCCGACCTGGCCGACCGCGTGGCCGTGATGTACCAGGGCCGCATCGTGGAGCAGGCCGACGTGCGGACGCTGTTCTCGGCTCCCCAGGAGCCGTACACCCGGCAGCTCCTCGCCGCCGTCCCACGGATCGGCGAGGGGCTCGCCCGGGCCCATGTCCGCGCCGCGCGGCGTCCAGAGGGCTGGGCGGAGCAGACGCCCGTCGTGGCGGCCACCGGCCTGCGCGTCGTCTACCCCGGCCGCTTCCGGCAGCCCGACTTCGTCGCGGTCGACGGGGTGGACCTGAGCATCCGGCCGGGCGAGGTCGTCGGTCTCGTCGGCGAGTCGGGCAGCGGAAAGACGACCATCGGGCGCGCCATCGCGGGCCTGACCAAGGTCAGCGGCGGGTCGTTGACCGTCCACGGCGTGCAGATGCGGGGGATGCGCGAGCGCGAGTTCCGGCCCGTGCGCAGCCGCATCGGCTTCGTCTTCCAGGACCCGGCGACGAGCTTCAACCCCTTGCTGACGATCGCTGACTGCGTCGCGGAGCCGCTCGTCGTGCACGGCCGCGCCGAGTCGCCGCAGGCGGCCCGCGGGCGGGTCGACGAGCTGCTCGAGGCCGTGCAGCTGCCGAAGGCTTTCGGCGACCGCTTCCCGCACGAGCTCTCCGGCGGCCAGCGCCAGCGGGCGAGCCTCGCCCGGGCGCTCGCGCTGGAGCCCGAGCTGCTCATCGCCGACGAGCCGACCTCCGCCCTCGACGTCTCCGTCCAGGCCAAGGTCCTCGACCTCTTCGACGAGCTGCAGCGCGAGCTGGGCTTCGCCGCGCTGTTCATCAGTCACGACCTCGCCGTCGTCGACATGCTCGCGGACCGGATCGTCGTGCTCTACCGCGGGAAGGTCGTCGAGGAGGGCACCGGCGACGAGGTCCTCGGCTCACCGAAGGACCCGTACACGCAGCGGCTCCTCGCCTCCCTGCCGGTGCCCGACCCCGTCGAGCAGGCGGTCAGGCGGGCCCAGTGGGAGGCGTTGCGGGCGGCCGACGCCGGCTGACGCACCGATCGGCTCGCGGGGCGCCGACGGACCACCAGGAGGGCCCCGGCGCATGGGCACCCCGTGCGACTGCCTACGATCTACCCATGAGCGACGACGGCCTCCGCCTTGCCCAGGAGAAGATGACGGCAGCCGGGGTCACCCCCGCGGCGATCGAGGTCTTCTCGCACTACTACCGCGAGCTCGAGGCGGGGGCGACGGGGCTCATCCTCGAGGAGACGATCGAGCCGCTGCTCGACCCGGCACACCTGAGCGAGCTCGACGTCGACCCGGCCGCAGCGCAGGCGGCGATGGCCAGGACCGCCGTGATCAAGCTCAACGGTGGGCTCGGCACCTCGATGGGGATGGACAAGGCCAAGTCCCTGCTGCCGGTGCGCGAGGGGCGCACCTTCCTCGACCTCATCGTCGAGCAGGTGCTGCACGCCCGTCAGGAGCACGGGGTGCGCCTGCCCCTGGTGCTGATGAACAGCTTCCGCACCCGGGACGACACGATGGCCGCGCTCGCCGGGTACCCCGAGCTCGCGGTCGAGGGGCTGCCGCTGGACTTCCTGCAGAACCAGGAGCCGAAGCTGCTGGCCGAGGACCTCACGCCCGTCTCCTGGCCGGCCGACCCGAGCCTGGAGTGGTGCCCGCCCGGCCACGGCGACCTCTACACGGCCCTGCTCGCCGGCGGCGTCCTCACGGAGCTGATCGACGCGGGTTTCCGCTACGCGAGCGTCTCCAACTCCGACAACCTCGGCGCGGCGCCGGACCCCCGGATCGCCGGGTGGTTCGCCGCCTCCGGCGCTCCCTACGCCGCAGAGCTCTGCCGACGGACCGCTGCCGACCGCAAGGGCGGCCACCTCGCGCTGCGCAAGGCCGACGGTCGCCTCATCCTGCGCGACACCGCCCAGACCGCTCCGGCGGAGATGGACCACTTCACCGACGAGCACCGACACCCGTACTTCCACACGAACAACCTCTGGTTCGACCTGGAGCAGATCGCCGCCGCGCTCGAGGAGCGCGGCGCCGTCCTCGGCCTGCCGCTGATCCGCAACACGAAGACCGTCGACCCGACGGACCCGTCCTCTCCGGCGGTCGTGCAGATCGAGACGGCGATGGGCGCGGCCATCGAGGTGTTCGATGGTGCCACGGCGATCGTCGTCGGACGCGAGCGATTCCTCCCGGTCAAGACGACCAACGACCTCCTGCTCGTCCGCTCGGACGCGTACGAGCTCACGGCGTCGCGCACCCTCGAGCTCTCCGTGCCGGCCGCTCCGCTCGTCGAGCTGGACCCTGGCTTCTACAAGACGGTGCAGGCCTTCGACGCGCGCTTCCCCGACGGTGTCCCGTCGATCCGCGGCGCACGGTCCCTCACGGTGCGCGGGGACTGGACGTTCGAGGGCGGGGTCAGCGTTCTCGGTGACGCCACCGTCCTCGCGGACGGCTCCCCGGGGAGGATCGGCGCGGGGACGACGCTCGGGGCCTGAGCCGGCCGAGGCCGGTTCGGCGCGCAGCGGCGCAGGGTCAGGACGGAACGTCGAAGACGGGCTCGACCCGCGCCTCGCTGTCCCAGACCGCCGCCCGGTTGCGCCCCGCGCGCTTGGCCGCGTAGAGCGCGTCGTCAGCGCTGCGCAGCAGGTCGTCGACGGAGGAGTCGACGGCGAGGGCTGCGATCCCGACGCTGGTCGTCAGCACGCAGCCCTCGTCCTCACCCGCAACGGCCAGCCCCGCCGCGACCCGCGTTGCATAGGCCTTGGCCTCGACGACGCTCGCTCCCGGCAGGCCGACCGCGAACTCCTCGCCGCCGAACCGGCACAGCACGTCGTCCGCACGGGACTGCTGACGAAGCGCGTCGGCGACGGCCACCAGGACCCGGTCCCCGCCGAAGTGCCCGAGCTTGTCGTTGATCGACTTGAAGTGGTCGAGATCGAGCATGACGACGCAGAGGGGCTCCTCCTGCTCGCGGGCGCTCCCGACGGCCTCGGCGAGCCATGGCAGGAACGCCCGGCGGTTGAGCAGCCCGGTCAACGGGTCCGTGGTGGCCGCGATCTGGAGCTCGTCGCGCAGGCTCTGGTGCCGCCGGGTCACGACGTTCACGATCCCCGCCATGATCGCGAGAGTCGCCCCCATGCCGATCAGCACGTCGGAGTACCCGAAGTCGGGCGGGTTGAGCGCCACGGCGACCACGAGGACGAGCATGGTCCACAGGTAGCTGACCACGACCATCCGTCTCGTGCTGAAGTAGGCGACGAGCACGACCGGCCAGAGCAGGTAGACCGGCATGATCCCGACCGCCGGCATCAGGGCGATGTTGGCGCCGATCAGGAGTGTTGCCCACGCCGCCATGGCCTCGAAGAGCCGCTGGCGCGGGGGCCGGACCGCCCAGACGACGACGGCGCTCGCGGCCATGAGCACCGCGACGGTGACGAAGCCGATCGTCCGGGCGGGCGAGGCGGGCTCGAGGGCGAGGGTGAGAGCAGGGATCAGCGCTCCGGCGACGAACATGCCGATGATGAAGCCCCGGAGGGTCTCCAGCTCGCTCCGGAGGGCAGGCGCCGGCTCGTTGCTGGTGCGGTGCGGCCTGGTCACCCTCCAACTATCGGCATCCGGCGCACCGGAGTGAAGGGTGGTGCGGGACCTGCGCGGGACGACGGCAGGTCGAGCCTCACCCGATCGGCCGCCTGCTCGCCGTTCCCCGCGGGCGCCACTGATGGGACGATGGCCACCCGAACCGCGCTCAGGACCCGGATCGAGCACGGACAGCACGGGGAGGACAGCAGATGCCGCAGGGCCCGTCGCGAGTCCCCGGCCCGGCCGACGGACCTGCCCCAGCCGTCGGACCTCCCCCGGCCGACTCCCTGTCGTTCGTCACCGCCCTTCCGCACCTGCTCTGGTCGGCGACGGGCGCGGACGGGGTCGACTTCCTCGGCCCGCAGTGGACCTCGTTCGCCGGCGAGGCGGCGTCGAGCCCGGGAGGGCAGCCCGACGAGGCGACCGTCCACCCGGAGGACTGGGACGCCGTCCGTGCGGCGTGGATCGCCGGCGAGCCGCTCGGGCGGTTCCAGGTCGCTGCCCGCTTGCGCGGCCAGAGCGGCGAGTACCGCTGGTTCGACATCCGGGGCAGCAGGGAGGGCGAGGACCCGAGCGACCGGTGGTACGGCTCCTGCGCGGACCTCACCACCGCGCACGAGACCCTCGAGCTCCTGCAGCTGGAGCGTGCGCGCTGGGAGCTCCTCGTCGAGTCCTCACCCGGCGTCACCGTGGCGTTCGAGCCCCTTCGACCCGGAGCTGCACGCGAGCTCAACATCAGGTACGCGAGCGGTCGGTGCTCGGAGATCCTCGGCTTCACCGCCGAGCACGTGCTCTCCCACCCCGAGGAGCTGCGCAGCCGGATGAGCTCAGCGGACCTGGTCGACGTCGTCCCCCGGCTGATCGGCGCCGCGAGCGACCGGCCCCAGGTCTCGCAGACCTTCGAGTACGACACCCGGTACGACCACCCCACGCTGGGCGAGCGGATCATGGAGAGCAGGGCGGCCGGTGCACCGATGCCCGACGGCAGCTACCGCTGGCAGGTCATGGTCACCGATGTCACGGACCGACGGGCGGTCGAGTCCGCCCTGCACGGCGAGCGGGAACGGGCCCTGGTCACCCTGGCGAGCATCGGCGACGCGGTGATCACCACCGACGCGGACGGAGTCGTGACCTACCTCAACCCCGTCGCCGAGGCGCTGACCGGCTGGACGACGCACGAGGCGCAGGGGCGCGGGGTCGACGAGGTCTTCGAGCTCGTCTCCGAGACGACCGGTGAACCCGTCGAGAGCCCGGCCGTGCGCTGCCTGCGCGAGGGCCACGCGGTCGGCCTCGCGAACCACACCGCGCTGCGGGACCGCCACGGCAGGAGCGTGTCGATCGAGGACTCCAGCGCACCGATCCGCGACGCGAACGGGACGGTCCTCGGTGCGGTGCTGGTCTTCCACGACGTCTCGGACGCCAAGGCGATGACCCGCGCGCTCGCCCACCAGGCGAGCCATGACCCGCTGACCGGGCTCGCCAACCGCACCGAGTTCGAGCGAGACCTCAACGCCGCGCTCCTCGACGCGGCCACGGGGGCGCCGTCTGCGGTCCTCTACCTCGACCTCGACCAGTTCAAGGTGGTCAACGACAGCGACGGCCACATCGCCGGTGACGCCCTCCTGTGCGGGCTCGCCGGCGTCCTCGAGCGGCAGGTGCGCGCGACGGACACCGTCGCCCGGCTCGGCGGGGACGAGTTCGGCGTGATCCTTCGCTCCTGCGGGCAGGACCAGGCGATCGCGCTGGCCAAGGGTCTGTGCGAGTCAGTCCTCGCCGAACGGTTCACCTGGGAGGGCCGGGCGCACCGCGTCGGGGTGAGCATCGGGCTGGTCGTCCTTGACGCGTCGAGCGGAACGGCCGACGACGTGCTCAGGCTGGCCGACGCCGCCTGCTACCTGGCGAAGGAGGCCGGGCGGGGACGCGTCCACGTGGCCCACGGGGGCGACGAGCGCGCGATCCGCCGTCATGGCGAGCTCGCCTGGGTGCGCCGGCTGCACGACGTGATCGAGCAGCGCGACCTGGTCCTGTGGGCGCAACCGATCCTGCCGGCTCGTCCCACCGGCGAGCCGCCGAGCCTGGAGATCCTGCTGCGCCTCATGACAGAGGACGGCAGGTTGGCAGCACCAGGCGAGTTCCTCCCTGCCGCCGAGCGCTACCAGCTCGCGGGCGCGCTGGACCGGGTGATCGTCGAGACCGCCCTGCGCTGGTTCGCCGAGCGGCCCCAGGTGCTCGAGCGCATCGCGACCTGCTCGATCAACCTCTCCGGCGAGAGCGTCGGGGACGCCGAGACGATGCGCTTCATCGACGGTCTCTTCGACGAGCTCTCGCTCGACGGGCGCCACTTCTGCTTCGAGGTCACCGAGACGGCGGTCATCACCGATCTGGAGGACACCAGCCGCTACCTGCAGACCCTTCGCGCCCGAGGCTGCACGGTCGCCCTCGATGACTTCGGCGTCGGACTCTCGTCGTTCAGCTACCTGCGCACCCTTCCCGTCGACGTGCTGAAGATCGACGGGACCTTCGTGCGGCGGGTCTGCCTCGACCCCGTCGACCAGGTGATGGTCAGGTCCATCGACCAGGTCGCCCACCTGCTCGGCAAGCGGACCGTCGCGGAGTACGTCGAGGACGACGCCATCCGCGCGGCGGTGACGGCGATCGGGGTCGACCTCCTCCAGGGCTACGGCGTCGGGCGACCCGGTCCCCTCGAGGACGTGCTGCGCTCCCTGGTCGGCGACGAGGTCCCGGGCCTCGGTCGCGACTGACCGACCGAGCCCCGGACCCGCCTGCCGGCTCAGCCGTTGAAGAGCCCGCCGAGCCCGCCGCCCGAGCTGCTGGTGCCGCCCTTCTGCGCGCCGTCCGTCACCGACTCGCTCGGCTGGACGAGCACGTAGCCCTGACCGCCGAACGCCATCTGGAACATCTCCCCGGTGCCGCCGCGCAGCAGCGAGCCGATGCCCCCCGAGTCCATCCGGATGTCCATCGAGACGCCTGCGGTCCACATCACGACGGCCTGGGCGTCGGCGAAGGTCGGCGCGGTGGCGACGTCGAGCGCGACCGGGTCGCCCTTGGTCGTGATCGCGACATAGCCGGTGCCGCGGAGTGAGACGTTGTAGAGACCGCCGGTCATCGCGGCGCCGCGCGCGGCGATGCGGTGGATGTCCCACTCGATCGATGACGAGAAGGCGAGGACGTTGTTTCCGTTGACCGAGATCGCGTCGTTCTCCAGGTACATGATCTGGATCTCGCTGGCGAGGTCGGCGAGGAACATCTCGCCCTGACCGGTGCACTGCATCATGTCGACGCCCTCGCCGGTCACTGCCGACTTGAGCATCTTGCCGAGACCGCCGGAGCCCTTGTTCTGGAACGCCACGTTGCCCTGGTAGGCGACCATGGACCCCGTCCGCGCCCAGACGGGGCCGAAGCCCATCTGCACCTTGAGCAGCTTCTTGTTCTGCATCGAGAACGGGTCGGGAGAGACGTTCTCCTTGAAGTCGGTGAAGAGAGAACCGTGGATCGCCATGCTGGGCTCCTCGATCGGGTCGACGTGTCGGCGCTCCGACTCTATCGACGCGAGACTGCGCTGCGTAGGCTCATGACCAGTGCATCTGTGCACCTGAGGAGGCTCTGATGGGATTCCTGGACAAGGCAAAGGCTGCGGCATCCGATCTCGCGGCGAAGGCCGACTCGGCGATCGCCGGCGCCGGGGCGTCGCTCGCCGGGACACCCAACCCGGAGGCGCTGCTGCGCGACCTGGGGATCCTCACGTTCCTCGAGTCGACCGGCCGCGAGGGCTCCGGCGCGGAGCGGCACCGGATCATGACGAGCCTGCTCGAGCTGGAGAAGGTCGGCGTGCTCCGCTCGTTCGACCTGAAGACGGCTGCAGCAGCGGCACCGCCGCCGCCGGCTGCAGCAGCGGCACCGCCCCCGCCGGGTGCTGGGGTGGTGCCGCCGCCGCCGGGTGCTGCCGCGGCGGCAGCCGTACCGCCTCCCCCTTCTGCGCCGACGGACGCGCCTGCACCTCTGGGCGGCACGGCGCCGCCACCACCACCACCGTCCTGGGCCTGACGCCCGGGTCCGTGCGTCGCCGAGCGACGGTCTGACGGTCGCCGCCGACGCCCTGCTCGCCCGGCGCGACCGGGCATGGTGTGCGACCGTGGGTGCGTGGGATCCACCCGGCACGAGAACCGTCGGGACGGTCGCCGCCTGACGGCCATCGACGACCTCCCGACGCGCCCGGAGGACGCGGCCGAGACCTTGCACGACTGGTTCCTCACCGCATCGCAACGCGGCAACCGCGCCACCCGGATGACCGCATGGTCCGAGCAGAACGCCGCTCTGCCGCTGGTCCACGGCCGCACCTACTTCGCCGC
The DNA here is from genome assembly GCA_038223605.1 of Actinomycetales bacterium. Classification (GTDB taxonomy): domain Bacteria; phylum Actinomycetota; class Actinomycetes; order Actinomycetales; family Cellulomonadaceae; genus Actinotalea. The sequence continues at coordinate 23,890 of JBBRGX010000026.1, forward strand.
GCTGGCCGATGCCGTCGACCGGCTGGGGCCGGGCGACCTCCTCATGCTGGCGGGGTGGCGCGTGGACCCCGACGAGCTCGTGAGGGACGACGGCACGACGGTCACCGCCCTGCTGACCGAGGCGGCGCGGCGCGGGGTCCTGGTCAGGGGCCTGGTCTGGCGCTCGCAGATGGACCGGATGCGGTTCTCGCGGCGCCAGAACCGGCGCTTCGCCGAGGCGGTCAACGCGGCAGGCGGGGAGATCCTGCTCGACCAGCGCGTGCGGCCCTTCGGCAGCCACCACCAGAAGTTCGTGGTCCTGAGGCATGCGAGCAGGCCGCAGGACGACGTCGCCTTCCTCGGCGGGATCGACGTGGCGCACAGTCGGCGCGACGACGCCCGGCACCGGGGGGACCACCAGCGGATGCCGTTCGCGCGGTGGTACGGGGGCGAGCCCGCCTGGCACGACGTCCAGGTGCAGCTGACGGGCCCCGTCGTCCGTCAGGTGGAGGAGGTCTTCCGCGAGCGCTGGTCCGACCCGGCTGCGCTCTCGCGCCGGCCGACGCAGTTCGTCCCCTTCCTCCTCGACCGCCCGCAACGGCGCCCGCAGCCGCTGCCGGACCCGCTGCCGGACCCGCCGGGGGCCGGGACGTGCGCGATCCAGCTGCTGCGCACCTACCCGCACCGGCGGCCCGGCTACCCGTTCGCCCCGCACGGCGAGCGCAGCGTGGCGCGTGGCTACGCCAAGGCGCTGCGCCGGGCGCGACGGTTCGTCTACCTCGAGGACCAGTACCTGTGGTCCTCGTCCGTCGCCCGCCTCTTCGCCGACGCGCTGCGCCGCGAGCCGGAGCTGTACCTGGTGGTCGTGGTCCCGCGGTTCCCGGATCAGGACGCCGAGCTCGCGGTGCCCGTCGCTCTGCACGGGCACACGCAGGCCCTGGACATGGTCCGGGAGGCCGGCGGTGAGCGAGTCCTGATCCTCGACCTGGAGAACGCGCTGGGACGCCCCGTCTACGTGCACTCGAAGGTCTGCATCATCGACGACGTCTGGGCGACCGTCGGCAGCGACAACCTCAACCGGCGCTCCTGGACCCACGACTCGGAGCTCACGGCAGCGATCGTCGACACCGAGCGCGACGAGCGGGAGCCTCGTGACCCCGGGGGTCGGGGCGACGGCGCCCGCCGATTCGCCCGTGACCTGCGGCTGGAGCTCTGGCGCGAGCACCTCGACCTGACCGAGGACGGGCTCCTGCTCGACCCGGACCGGGGCGTGGCCAGGCTGCGCGCTCAGGCGCTCTCGCTCGACGCCTGGCACGAGGCCGGCTGCGTGGGGCCACGCCCGCCCGGACGGCTGCGCATGCACGTCATGGCGATCCCGACGCCCTGGCAGCGCATCGTGGCCTCGCCCGTGTACCGCGCCGTCGTCGACCCCGACGGGCGCCCGCCACGGATGAAGGTGCGCGGCCAGCACTGAGCGGGCCGGCGGCGTCAGCCGCGCCGGAGCGGCCGAGG
>JBBRGX010000027.1:0-25089 GCA_038223605.1 Actinomycetales bacterium
GGTACATCGCCGGCGCCTCGAGCTCGCTGACCGGGTAGGCGTGCATCGCCCTGATCGCGATCGACGCCGAGTTCCAGTAGCCGTATGCCGACATCGCGAGGCCGGCGAGGCCGAACCACAGGACGTAGCGCCCGCTCCCGATCACTGATCCGGCGACCAGCACCACGACCCAGAGCGAGGCGAAGAGCGCAGCCGTCTTCAGCCCGTTCAGATGCCGGCGTCCCACCACGGTCCTCCTGTCGTCCCCGTGTGCAACGTCCGGGAGCCGGCCACCGTTCCCGCGGGAGGCCGATCGCCGCCCGGACGGCCGGGCGGCGAGGTCGCCAGAACCCGTACGATGTGCGCTCGTCCCCGCTGTGACCCGCCCGAACCGGGAGCCCCCATGCGCCGTGCACTCAACGTCGCCGTCGCCGTCGCCGTCCTGCTCACGATGAGCGCCTGCGCCCCCGTCGACGACGCGCCCGCGACCTCGGCGCCGGCGAGCGACGCGGTGCCGGCAACCCTGACGTCCGGCGTCCTGACGATCGGCACCTCCGACCCGGGCTACGAGCCGTGGGTCGTCGACAACACCCCGTCGAACGGCAAGGGCTTCGAGTCGGCCGTGGCGTACGCCGTCGCCGCGAGGCTCGGCTTCGACGCAGCCCACGTCACCTGGGTCCCGGTGAGCTTCGACCAGATCATCGCGCCAGGGGCGAAGAGCTTCGACATCGCGATCAACCAGGTCTCGATCAGCGACGACCGGCGCAAGAGCCTCGACTTCTCCGCCGGCTACTACGACACGGCGCAGGCCGTGGTGACGATCGGTGGCTCGCCCGCGGCCGACGCGGGCTCCCTCGCGCAGCTCGCCGGGCTGAAGATCGGCGCGATGGTCGGGACGACGAGCGCCCAGGTCGCGGCGGACTCGATCAGGCCGAGCACCCCGGTCCAGCTCTTCAACGACAACGACCAGGTCAAGCAGGCCCTCACCGCCGGCCTGGTGGACGCGATCGTCGTCGACCTGCCGACCGCGCTGTACATCACGGCAGCCGAGCTCGACAACGGGATCCTGGTCGGCCAGCTCCCCGCCGGGGCCGACCCCGACCGGTTCGGCATCGTTCTCGACAAGGGCAGCGCCCTGACGCCGACGGTCAGCGCTGCCGTCGAGGCCCTGCGCGCCGACGGGACGCTCGCCACGCTCGAGACGACCTGGCTGACCGACGCGGCCGGCGCACCTGTCCTGACGTGACCCTCGCGTGACGGCGTCGCCCTGGAGCCCCTCGGCGGTCGCGCTCGACCGGGTGGCGTACCGGCGCGCCCGCACCCGCCGTTCGGTGGGCGTCGCGGCCGTGAGCACGGCGGCCGTGACCGGCGTCGCCGTCCTCGCCCTCGTCTCCTCCCCCGGCTGGCCGCGCGTGCGGCAGTCGTTCTTCGACGCCCAGGTCGCCTGGGCGTCGCTGCCCCGGGTGGCCGAGGGGCTGTGGCTCAACGTCCGGGTGATGGCCTTCTCCGCAGTCGCGATCCTCGTCCTCGCGCTGCTGCTCGCCGTCGCCCGGACGATGCGCGGGCCGGTCTTCTTCCCGCTGCGCGCGGCGGCGACGGCCTATGTCGACGTCTTCCGTGGCCTTCCGCTGCTCCTCGTGCTGCTGCTCGTGGGGTTCGGTGTCCCCGGGCTGCGGCTCCAGGGGGTCCCGACGAACAACGTCGTGCTGGGTGGGCTCGCCCTCGTGCTCACCTACTCCGCATACGTCGCGGAGGTGTTCCGCGCCGGGATCGAGTCGGTGCACCCCTCCCAGGTCGCGGCCGCCCGGTCGCTCGGCCTCACGCACGCCCAGACCCTGCGCACCGTCGTCCTTCCGCAGGCGGTACGGCGCGTCGTCCCGCCGCTGCTCAACGATCTCGTCGCCCTCCAGAAGGACTCCGGGCTGATCTCGATCCTCGGTGCGATCGATGCGGTGCGGGCCGCGCAGGTGCAGACGGCCCAGTACGCGAACTTCACGCCCTACGTCGTGGCGGGGGTGCTCTTCGTCATGCTGACCATCCCGTTGACGCGGCTGACCGACGCGCTCGCCCGGCGCAGCGGCTGGCTCGGTGCGCTCGGCGGAGTGTCCGGCGGGGGTGCGCTGCGATGACCGTTCCCGTGCTGAGCGTCGAGGGCGTCCGCAAGTCCTTCGGCGAGCACCTGGTCCTGGACGGGGTCGACCTGCAGGTCGACGAGGGGCAGTGCGTCGTCCTGATCGGTGCCTCCGGCTCGGGAAAGTCCACGCTGCTGCGCGCCGTGAACCTGCTGGAGGAGGTCGACGACGGGGTGATCCGGCTCGAGGGCGAGGACATCACCGACCCACGACGGGACGCCAACGCGATCCGCGCGCGGATGGGCATGGTCTTCCAGGCGTACAACCTCTTCCCGCACATGCGCGTGCTGGACAACGTCAGCCTCGCCTCACGACTCGTCCACAAGGTGCCCCGCGCGCAGGCGCAGGAGGCTGCGGCGGCGATGCTCGAGCGCGTGGGCCTCGCGGAGAAGGCACGAGCGTTCCCCGACGAGCTCTCCGGTGGCCAGCAGCAGCGGGTGGCCATCGCCAGAGCCCTCGTCTCGGCCCCGCGCCTCATGCTGCTCGACGAGGTCACGAGCGCTCTGGACCCCGAGCTCGTCGGCGAGGTGCTCGCGCTGCTCGGCGAGCTGAAGGCCGAGGGGATGACGATGATCGTCGCGACCCACGAGATGTCCTTCGCGCGGCATGTCGCCGACGAGGTCTGCTTCCTGCACGACGGGCGCGTGCACGAGCGTGGCACCCCCGAGCAGGTGCTCGGGGACCCCGCGGAGCTGCGGACGCAGGAGTTCCTGCGGCGGCTCGTCCAGCCCTGAGCCGTCGCTCCGGACCGCCTGCTGCTCAGTCCTCGGCGCGGGAGACGGCGAGCATCTCGTCCCGGGGGACGACCTTGATCCGTGCGCGTCCGTGCGGGCCGCCGAGCGCCTGCTCGTAGGCGTCGAGGAGCAGCCACCCGGACCACTCGACATGGCCGACGCCACGCTCGGCCAGCAGGGCCGTGACGTCCTGCGGCGCACGCAGCGGCGCCCGCTCCAGGCCACCGGCGTCCGCGACCAGGTGGCGGACCGTCTCGGTCGCGTCGGACTTCGTGTGACCGATCAGGCCGACCGGCCCGCGCTTGATCCAGCCGGTCGCGTAGATCCCTGCGAGCGGCGCGCCGTCGGCGCCGACGACCCGGCCCTCTCGGTTCGGCAGCACCCCGGCGACCTCGTCGAAGGGAAGCCCGGGGACGGGCGAGCCGAAGTACCCCACGGCCCGGTACACGGCCTCGACCGGCCAGTCGTGCAGCTGCCCGGTACCGGCGACCGAGCCGTCGCCCGCCAGTGCCGTGCGCTCGGTGCGCAACCCCGTGACGTGGTCCTCCCCGAGGACGGCGACCGGGCGGTGCAGGAAGTGCAGGTGGATCCGCCGGCTCGCGCTGAGCTCCGCGGGATCCTTCAAGGTCCAGTCCGTCAGCGTCTTGACGACCTGCTTCGTCTGGTTCGAGGAGTGGATGGCCGCCATCGAGCCCTCGTCGAAGTCGAAGTCCTCGGGGTAGACCAGGACGTCGACGTCGGGGACGTGACCGAGCTCGCGCAGCTCCAGGGGGGAGAACTTGACCTGGGCCGGGCCTCGTCGCGCGAAGAGGTGGACATCGGTGACCGGGTTCGCGAGGAGCCCCTGGTGCACGTTCTCCGGGATCTCGGTGGGCAGCAGGTCCTTCGGGTGCTTGGAGAGGATCCGGGCGACGTCGAGCGCGACGTTTCCCGCGCCGAGCACCGCGACGTGGCGCGCCCGCAGCGGCCACGTGCGGGGCACGTCGGGGTGACCGTCGTACCAGGAGACGAAGTCGGCCGCCCCGTACGAGCCGGGCAGGTCGATGCCGGGGATGTCCAGGGCCGCGTCCCTGATCGCGCCCGTGGCGATGATCACGGCGTCGTAGCACTGCTTGAGGTCGGCGATCGTGAGGTCGGTGCCGATGTCGACGTTCGCCAGCAGCCGGATGTCGCCCCGCTCGAGGATCTTCTCCAGGGCGACGATGATCTGCTTGATCCGCGGGTGGTCGGGCGCGACGCCGTAGCGCACGAGGCCGAACGGGGCGGGCAGCCGCTCGATCAGGTCGATGCTCACCTCGAGGTCCGACTTGGACAGGATGTCGGCGGCGTAGATGCCGGCCGGTCCGGCGCCGACGACGGCGACGCGCAGTGTGCTGCTCACAGCAGGTGTGACCTTCCGGGTGCTGGGTGCGGCGCGGACGCCAGGAACGCTGCGCCAAGTGTAGGTGCGGGCCCGGCCGCGCGAACGGCGGTCCCACGGGCTGGTGGCGACGACGGTAGGTTCACCCCGTGCCCCCGACGACCACAGCCGATCGCAGCGGCCTCCTGCTCGGCGCAGGCGCCTACGGGCTGTGGGGCTTCCTCCCGCTGTACTTCCCGCTGCTGGCGCCGGCCGGGCCCGTCGAGATCATCGCGCACCGGGTCGTCTGGTCCCTCCTCTTCTGCGTGGCGATCCTGCTCGTCGGCAGGACCTGGCGGGCGGCGCTCGCCACGGTCAGGCAGGGCAGGATGCTCGCGCTCCTCGCGCTCGCCGGTGTGCTCGTCGCGACCAACTGGCTCGTCTTCGTCGCCGGGGTCCTCGGCGGCCACACCGTCGACGCCGCTCTCGGCTACTACATCAACCCGCTGGTCACCGTCGGGCTCGCGGTCCTGGTGCTGGGCGAGCGGCTCCGCCCGGCGCAGTGGGTCGCGATCGCGATCGGCGGCCTCGCCGTCCTGGTGCTGACGATCGGCGTCGGCCGGCTCCCGTGGATCGCCCTGACGCTGGCGTTCACCTTCGGGCTCTACGGGCTGATCAAGAACCGGGTCGGGCGAACGGTCCCCGCGCTGGCGTCCCTCGCCGTCGAGACGGCCTTCCTCGCCCCGGCAGCGCTGGTCTACCTCGCCGTCCTCGGCTCGGCCGGCGACTTCGCGACGCACGGGGCGTGGCACGGCCTCGCGCTGGCCGGCACCGGCGTCGTGACCGCCGTTCCCCTTCTCCTCTTCGGTGGCGCGGCGCGACGGCTGCCGCTGAACGTCGTCGGCCTGCTCCAGTACCTGACGCCGACGCTGCAGTTCGCGGTCGGGCTGCTCGTCTTCCACGAGCCCATGTCGGCGATCCGCTGGTGGGGCTTCGGGCTGGTGTGGGTGGCGCTCGTCGTCCTCACCGTCGACACGGTGCGGGCCGGCGGGCCGACCCTGCGGGCACGTCAGCCGGCGACGGTGAGCCAGTAGTCGCCGAAGGCGACGGAGGCCCCGACCGGGACCCGCACCGACTGCTCGGGCGCACAGAGGATCTGCTGACCGTCGGTCAGGGTGACGATGGTGCCGTTGGTCGAGCTGCGGTCCTTGAGCCAGACACCGTCGGCGTCGACGCCCATCGCGAAGTGCGTCTTGGAGACCGAACGTCCGCGGTCGAGCACGGCGATCACCTGGACGGGGAGCGACTCGCCCTCCCGCGGTGACGGGTTGCGGCCGACCAGTGCCGTCCCGTCGAGGACCACGACCCGGTTGTCCCACAGCAGAAGGGTGGCGCGCGGGCGGGTCTGGGCCCGCGTCGGGGCATAGGCGACCTTGCTCCTGGCCTCGCGCAGCTGAGTCTGCTCGACCTCGTCGTCGAGCGCACGGTAGGGCGGCGAGCTCTTGCGCTCGTACGGCGCGTCGGGGACGACCCGGCCCTTCGTCGGAGACATGTCGTCCTCCCCTCGTGCGTCACGGTCGCGTCCGCGTCTGCGTACCTGCTGCAGCCCAGGGTACGCACGTGCGGGCATGTCGCCGGTGGGCCAGGGGTCGTAGTCGGTGGTCGACCGATCCGCCGGGGGTCGCTGACCGGCTCCGGGAGGGGCGAGGGTCCCGGTGGTGAGCGTCTCACCCGGCCCGGAGCGACCGTCGTCGACCGGAGCGCCAGGATGCGCCGCCTGCTCGGCACGAGGGTCGCTGGGCGAGGTGGTCGACTCGACGGGGGTCTGCTCCACGGCCTGGGCAGCGGTGCGCGCGGGACGCAGGCTCCGGCGCTCGTCGCCCTCGCTCAGCAGGCCCCCGGCGCGCCCGTCGGCGGAGGCACGGACCGGCCTCGAGGTGCGCGGGTCGAGCCCGACGCCGAGATCGAGGACCACGGCCCGTGAGGCACGGTCGTGCCACCCGCGCCGGCGTCCGCCCGGGTCCCACGCCCCGGACGCGACGACGAGGACCGGTCCGAGGAGGGGAACGATCCACGCGACCGTGACGAGGGCGCAGCGCAGCAGCGAGCGCCACAGACCGATCGATGCGCCCGACTCCTGGTCGACGACCCGCTGACCGGCGAGCAGCCCACCGACGCTCCGGCCGGAGGTCCCGAGCATGACGACCTGCACCAGGGTGAAGGCGAGGAGCACCGCGGCGCCGACCAGCGTGACGAGCGCCGGACGTGCGAGGGTGCCGTCGGTCCGCCACTGCCCGGCGAGCCCTCCGACGAGCAGCCCGCCACCGAAGACGAGCATGGCGACGAGGTCGATCGCGAAGGCGACCAGGCGTCGACGGACCGTCGCGGGGACGGATCCCGGCAGGACCATCCGGGCTCACCCCCTCGACGTGTGGTGGCCGCCGTCGGCGGCGCTCAGGATGTCATCGGCATCCTGGCCCGCTCGCATGAGGGCGGCCGTCGCCCGATCTCACGTCGAGGGAGGGATCGCCGAGCGCTGCCGGCGCTGCGCGCCTCGTCCGGCGACCCGCAGCCGCGACAGCCACCGGTCCCGCCGCCGCACCGCACCGCGCAGCGTGGCGACCGTCATGGCGACGGTCGCCCAGTAGGCGTCGACCTGCTCAGGGGTCGGTTCGCTCGCCCCGAAGACGTAGGCGTCCGCCCTCGTCGCGAGGCCGGCGATCGGGCCGCCGACGGCCACCGCCCGCCGGCTCCCCTCCGCGTCATGGGGGGTGAACTGCCCGGCGAGGGCGACGGCGATCTCGCGACGGGTCGCATGCGACGGGAGCGGGCGGCGGAGCTCTGCCGCCTGGTCGCAGAGCTCCTGCCACCCACCGACGACCTGCTCGACCCGATCCACCGCCCCGCGCCGGGCGCGCCGACGGCGTCGCTTCAGGGCAGCGACGACCAGGGGCGGCCCGAGGACGAGGAGGAGGGGGACGCCGACGGCACCGCCGACCTGTGCGACGGCGAGCCATGAGGTCCCGGCAGGCTTGCGGTCCTGGTTGTCTGCCGTGCGCGGCTGCTCGGTGTCGTCGTCCGGGGCGACCACGGGCTTCGCCGGCGGGGGTGGGGGCTGGCGGGCCTGCGGTTGTGCAGCGGACTCCTGCTGCGGCGTGGCGTCGTCCGGGGTCCGGCTCGGGTCGGGCGTCGGGTCGAACGCGACCCAGCCGTACCCGGCGAGGCTGATCTCCACCCAGGCCGTGACATCGCGCCCGGTGAGCGTCACCGGAGCAGACGGCGCGCCCGGCGTCGTTGCCGCCACCTCCGGGGCGAACCCGAGGACGACGCGCGAGGGAAGGCCCATCTCTCGCGCCATGAGGGCCATCGCCGCGGCGTACTGCTCGCCGTCCCCGACCATCAGCGGCCCGGTGAGCAGGGTCGTGATCCGGTCGGCCCCGTGCCCGGACGGGGACGGGTAGTCACCGAGCGCCGTGAGGCCGTGGCTGAACCAGCCGCGCTGGCTCAGTCCCTCGGCGAGGCTTCGGGCGATGAGCCCCGGCGAGGTCGCCGTCCCCGCGACCTGGGAGGCGTACTCGCCCACCGCGTCGGGGACGCCCTGCGGTCGTGGCAGCGCGACGGTGCCGGCCGCAGCCGCATCGAGCTCGTCGTCCGTCGGGACGCGCGGGATGATGACCTCCGCCGTGTACGCGGTGCCGTCCGGCACCCCGTCGACGAGGGCGGCGGCACCTGTCGCGTCGTTGTAGCGCAAGCGGGCTCGCAGTGCGGTGTCGCCCGAGGCGAACGTGAGCTGCTCGGTGTACCCGACGGTCGGCAGCCAGTCGAACGGCAGGTCGTGAACCGTGATCGAGACCGTCGACACCGCTCCCTGCCCGTTCGGGTCGATGACGTCCCCGACGCGGCGGAACCTGCCCGAGCCGCCGGCGGCGTCGACCGGCGCGACGTTCCAGACCACGCCGTCATAGGCGTCCATCGTCGCGAGCCGGACCCGGGCACCGGCCGGAAGACCGCTGACCTCGACCAGGTCCGTGTCGCCCCAGTCCTTGACGAACGCCCGGAAGGCCGAGAACGGGCTCTTCTGCGTGCTCGGGTCGTACGGCGGGACGAGCTCGTCGCGCAGCACGAACCGGGGTTCCTGCGCCGCGAGCCACGGGCCGGTGAGGCCACCGCAACCGGCGACCACCGCTGCGAGCGCGAGGAACGAGACGACGCGGCGCGGCGCGAACGTCCCGGCGCGGCGGCTCGCCCAGCTCCCGAGGACGAGGGCGAGACCGATGCCTGAGGCCACCGGGTACTGGGTCTGCTTGGTGCCGAGCAGCACGCACAGCAGGAGCACGGCGAGCGGGACGAGTGCTGCAGTCGGGGCGGTGCGACGGTCCCGGAGCCCGGCGAGCCGGAGGGTGGCGACCGAGGCGACGGCTGCGAGCAGGAAGGGCGCGACGAGCACCCCACCGGTGCCACCGAGCGGAGGGTCGAGGGTCAGGACGTCCTTCCACGACGTCACCGCTCCACTGAGCAGGATCCGCACCGAGGCGAGCGAGGGCGCCACCCGCGCGTACCCGAGCTCCGGCACGGCGACAGCGGTGCCGACCAGGAGGTAGCCGAGGAGGGCGAGCGCGACGGTGACGGCCGTCCCCCAGACGAACCACCTGGCCAGCAGGACCACCACCGTCCCGAGCGCCAGCCCGCCGAGCACCGGGGCGAGGAGCGGCGCGGCCCCGAAGACCGGGACGAGCGGGAGCATCGCGACCACCAGGGCCGCGAGGAGCACGACGGTCTCGCTCAGCACGCCGATCCGTCTCATCCGGCCACCGCCTGACGCAGGACCTGGGCCAGCGCGGACAGCGAGCCGACCGTCGCGAGGGTGACGGAGCCGTGCGAGCGCACGGCACTCTTGGCGCCCGGCCGGCACGTGAGGACGACCGTCCGCACCCCCGGCCGCAGGTGCTTGACCTGACCGCGAAGGACCCCGTCCGCTGCGAGCGACCCGGTCACCAGGACGGCGAGCGACGAGCCGGCGGCGCCGGAGGCGACCCAGGCGGCCAGCTCGGCTGCCGTGTGCCCCTGCGCCGAGCGCTCGACCGCCGCGACGTCGTCCAGCAGCCGGGTCACGTTCTCGCTGTGCAGGCGGCGGTCACCCGCGAGGAAGGTGAGGTCGCTCTCGTCGCGCAGCGCCTGGGCGCCGATCGACGCCGCGACCGAGACGGCGAGCTCGAACTCCTCGTCGTCGACGTGGTCACGAAGACCGGTCGCGACGGCGACCGCCGTGTGGGTGCGCCGGGTGTCGTCGAACTGGCGCACCATGAGCGTGCCGGTGCGGGCGGTCGTCTTCCAGTGGATGTGGCGCCGGTCGTCGCCGGGGACGTAGTCGCGCAAGGCGTGGAAGGAGATGTCCGAGTCCGAGACGACCGTCGTCGCCTGGCCCTCGAGGTCGCGCAGGACGCCGACGGCCGCGCCTCCGAGCCGCGCGATGCGGGGGTGCACGTAGACCTCGACCACCTCGGTCCACGCGACCCGACGGCGAAGCAGCCCCCAGGGATCGCCGCGCACGGAGAGCACCGGGCCGATCGTGATGACGCCGCGGCGCGAGGTCGGAACGGCGAAGAGCTCCTCGTGCACGGATCGACCCGCGAGGGACGGCAGCGGGAAGGCAGCAGTCGTGCGGCCGACCGGGAGCTCGATCCGGGCGGGCAGCAGGCGGCGCGAGCCGATGTTGCGCACCAGGAGCCGCCCGGCGACCCGCTGGCCGACGCCGACCCGTCGGTCGGAGACGCCGAGGTCGACCGCGTACGTCGAGCGGCCGACCGTGAGCACGAGCGCGACAGCGAACGCCCCCAGCAGGCCGACGCCGATCACCGTCGCCTCGACCCAGCCGAGGCGCGCGCCGGCGGCGGACATCGCGAGGCCGACGAGGAGGACCGCCCAGCCGAGCCCGGAGACCGGGCGCAACGGACGGGCCATCGCACGGAGCAGGCGCCGCAGCCCGGGCGGGACTCTCATCTCACTGCCTCGTGACCGGCGGCTCGGTGTCGGCGAGGATCCGGGCGACGACCTCACGGGGCCGGACACCGGCGAACTCCGCCTCGGTGTCGAGGATCAGGCGGTGCGCGAGCACCGGTTCGGCGAGCATCTTGATGTCGTCGGGCAGCACGTAGGAGCGCCCCTGCGAGGCGGCCCACACCTTTCCGCACCGCACCAGCGCGAGCGAGCCACGCACGCTCGCCCCGACGACGGTGTGCGCGTCCTCACGGGTCGCCTCCGTCAACCGGGCGACGTAGTCGAGCACGGACTCCTCGACGTGGGTCGAGGCCGCCAGGACCGCCATCTCGCCGACCGCCTGGGTGGTGATCCGCGGCAGCAGGTTGGCCGTCCGGTCCCGCTCCGCGGACCCGGCGAGGATCTTCACCGTCGAGGCACGGTCCGGGTAGCCGAGGGAGGTCTTGATGAGGAAGCGGTCGAGCTGGGCCTCGGGCAGCCGGTAGGTGCCCGCCTGCTCGATCGGGTTCTGGGTCGCGATCACCATGAACGGGCGCCCCACGTTGTGCGCCACGTTGTCGACGGTGACCCGCGACTCCTCCATGACCTCCAGCAGCGCCGACTGCGTCTTCGGCGAGGCCCGGTTGATCTCGTCCGCGAGAACGACGGAGGCGAAGACGGGGCCACGGTGGAAGTCGAACTGCCTCGTCGCCTGGTCGTAGATGGTCACCCCTGTGACGTCGGAGGGCAGCAGGTCGGGGGTGAACTGGATCCGGCTGTGCGTTCCCTGGACCGTCGCGGCGATCGCCTTGGCCAGCGAGGTCTTGCCGGTGCCCGGCGCGTCCTCGAGAAGCAGGTGACCCTCGGCGAGCATGCAGGTCAGGGCGAGGCGCACGACGTGCTCCTTGCCGAGGAGCGCCTCGCCGACGTTCGCGACGAGGGCGTCGAAGGTCTGCGCGAACCATGCGGTCTGCTCGGTCGTCATGTTCACGGGACGGTTCTCCTCGACGGTGCTGGCAGGTCGGTGACGGGGGGACGGGGGGACGCCGGCCTGCGGCGGGAGCACAAGGGAGGCCGGCGAGGTGGCGAGGCGTTGCGTCGGGGTGCCACGGCGCTCACCCGCCGGCTGCCGGGACGTCGACGGTCTGGGTCGCCTCGGGGCTGCTGCCCTGCGCGTTGGTCGCCACGAGGCTCAGGGACACGCGGTCGCCCGGCACGGTGGCCACCGCGAGCGATGGCGACGTCGTGCTCCCGGTGAGCGGCACGTCGACCCCCGCCGTCGTGACCGTGACGACGTAGGAGTACCCGGTGAGCGGTGAGCCCCCGTCGGCCGCCGGGCTCCAGGAGAACGTCACGACGCCGTCGGGGGCGAGCGATGCCGGCTGGAGCACGACGCCCTGCGGGCGGGTCACGGTGGTCGCAGCGGTTGCCGACGCCGGGCCGACGGCGCCCTTGGCGTTGACGGCCACGACGGAGACCGTGTGCTCCCCGCCGGTGAGCGACGGGAGCAGGACGGAGGTCTCGGTGACGGTCACCGCGGCGCCGCCGTCGACACTGACCTGGTACCCGGTGAGGGCGACGCCGCCGGTGTCGGCCGGGGCCAGCCAGGAGGCGCGGAGCGCGCCATCGGTGAACAGCGCGCCCGGCGCGGCGGCGTCGACCAGCTGCAGCCCGGTCACGGCACCCGGAGCCGTCCAGATCTCGCCGCTCGTCGACACCCACGCCGAGCTGCCGGCCTTGTTCCGCGCCCGGACGTCGATCGAGTACGTGCGGCCCCGCACGGCAGCGAACCCGTAGTCCGTGTCCGTTCCGGCGACGGTGACGACCGATCCGTCGACCTGCACCTCGTACGCGCTGACCGGGTCGCCGTGCGGGTCGGAGGCAGTCCAGGTCACCCGGATCTGCAGGTTCCCGGGACCGACCGGGGACTGGGTGGCCGCGACGTCACCCGGGGGGGCAGGGACGTCGGCCGGGACCTGCCCGACGGACCACTGGCTCCAGTCGCCCGGGTCGGGGGCTGCGTTGACCGCACGCACCCGGACGCGGTACTCCGTGCCGTCGACCAGCCCGGCGAAGGTGACAGCCGTGCCCGCGGTCTTGACGACCGCTGCCCCGAGCGGAGGAGCCGGGCTGAGCTCGACCTGGTACTCGGTGATCGGGGACCCTGAGCTGGGCGGGGCCGTCCAGCTCGCGCTCACGGAACCGATGCCCCAGGCGAGGCCGGGGAGCGATGGCGCCGCCGGGCGCACGTCGGGCCGGGCCGGGCCGGACGCAAGGCTCGCCTCGGAGTCGCCGACGGCGTTGCGCGCGATCACGGTGAAGGTGTACTCGGTGTTGTTGGTGAGCCCGGCGATCGTGCAGGTGGTCGAGGCGCAGTCCGTGACGGTGCCGCCCGGCGAGGCCGTCACGCGGTAGCCCGTGATCGGCTCGCCGTTCGCGGTCGGCGCGTCCCAGGCGAGGACGACCGTCTGGTCCCTGACCTCGGAGATGCGCGGAGCGGTCGGCGGCGCCGGACGGCCGCGCACCACGACGATCAGCTGACCGTCGACCACCCGGTCCGGGTCAGCCGTCACGTCGGCCACCTGGTAGCGCACGACCATCGTGCCGATGAACCCCGATGCCGGGCGGGCCGAGACAGCCCCGCCGAGGACCGTGACCGTGCCGGCTCCTGGCGTCTCGACGCCGGCGCCGATGACGGTCAGCGGATCGCCCGGGTACGGGTTGAACGCGCCGGCAAGCACGTCGACGGTGCTCACCCGACCCTCGACGCCATCGGGAACGGTGTGGTCGACCACCCGGGCGAGCGGACGGGAGCTGGCCACGACCCGGAAGTCGACCTGGCCGGCGACGGTCGTCAGACCGCCGTAGTCGATCGAGATGCCCACCCCGCCGACAGTCCCTCGAGGGAGCGAGGAGGCCGCGACGAGGCTCAGCACCGATCCGTCGAGCGTGATGCTCACCCCGGCGGGCGGCTTGCTCGTCAGGGTGTAGGAGTAGGCGCCCGACCCGCCTGGTGAGATCACCGGGGTCGAGGTGAAGGCCGTGAGGTCAACCCGGACGGACTCGCCGGGACCGACGTCGAGCACGGACGGGGCGAACAGCGGCGGGTGGTCCTCGGCCGCGAGGACGGTGATCGGGAGGGTGAGCACGGCTGTGCGTGCCGTCGTGTCCCCCACGGGCCCGTCGCTGACCTTGACGGTGATCGACGCCGGCCCCGCGTAGCGCCGGCTGGCCGTGTACACGAGCGTGCGCTCGTCAACGACGAGGCCCGAGCCGTCGGTCTTGGTCGCCGTCACCCCAGCAAGGTCGGCGATGCGCACGCTGCGACCGGGTGCGACCTGGATCTGCTCGTCGAGCGAGATCCTCAGGGGCGAACCGGCGAGCGCTCTGAGGGAGGTGGCACCGGGCCGCAGCGCCGGCGGGAAGTCGCCGAGCGCCGGGACCGTGATGAACGCGTAGGAGCTGAGCCGCCCGGCCTCCGCGCTGACGTTCGTCAGCAGGTAGGGGAAGGTCCGGGCGGTCGGCCCGAGGGCCACCATCACGGTGCCGCTCGGTGCCACCGTTGCGAAGGCGTCGGCGGACGGGTCGACCGAGACCCGCAGGTCGGTCATCGGACCGCTGGGGTTCTCCGCGATCTCCAGGACGTTGACGGCGACGGAGCTGGCGTTGAGCGTGCTCGTCGCCGGCACGACGACGTCCTTGGCGATCGGCGCCAGGATCGGGGCAGCGGGGTCGACGGTGACGGTGAGCACGGCCGAGTCCCGCCCGGCGCGCGCGTTCGTCGCGGTGTAGGCGATCTGCAGGACACCCGGCTCCGTGGGCGCGTCGACGACGATCCGGCGGGCGTCGACGCGCGCGGAGATCCCCGGCGCCATCTCCAGCAGGGGGTCAAGACCGAGCTCACCGCCCGACATGTCGACGTCGTTCGCCAGGACCCGGACGGAGACCGTTCGGCCGGGCCGCACCACGACGTCGTCGTTGCGCGCGACGATCTGCGCCGAGCCCGCGGGCCGCTTCGCGATCCCGACGCGGATCGTCGCGACGGCACGCTGGCCGACCCAGTCCTCGACGGCGTAGGTGAAGGTGTCCGTCCCGAGCTCGCCGGGGAGCGCCTCGTACTCGAGCCAGTCGGCCCCCTGGTCGAGGATGCGTCCCTTGGCCGGGGCGGCGTCCTGCCCGAGCAGGAGCACACCGTCGCCGTCCGGGTCGATCCCGGTGAGCGGGATCGGGATCCGGATGTGCTCGCCCTCGAAGACACGGGCCGTGAGGTCCTGCGGGCGCGGCGGCGACTTCGCCGCCGGGTCGGCTGCGTGGACGCTGACCGTCAATGCGGCAGCCGTCGTGCTGAAGGAGTCGGTCACCGCGAAGATCGCATGCACGGTCATCGGCGTGTCCGGCGCCTGGTAGCGCAGGACGTCGCCGGAGACGAAGAGCAGTCCTTGGCCGGGGCCGAGCGACTCCACGAGGTTCCGCTCCAGGCTCAGCGCGTCGCCGTCGGGGTCGTAGGCGCGGGCGAGCACGCCGATCGTGACGACCCCGCCGGTGCGGACCGATGCGGTCACGTCGGGGACGACGGGTGCCTGCTGGCCGACGGAGGCCTCGATCGGCTTGACCCGGATCTCCCCGGAGGCCGGCTGCATGCCGTTGGAGATCGTGTATCGCACGGAGACCGACGCGTCGAGCACCCGCGTGGCCGTGATCCTCGCGAACTGATGGGCGAGGATCGCGACCTGGATGCCGCTGCCCTCGGGGATGTCGACGGACTGGAGCACCAGGATCCCGCCGCTCGGGTCGACGTCGTTCGCGAGCGGGTCGATGGTCACCTCGCCGCCGGGAGGAAGGAGCGCCACGTCGAGCACGGCAGTCGGAGCCGGCACCTGGGCGGGCATCTCCCGGACGTCGATCCGGGCGACACCGGTGACCTGCTGGGGAGAGGCCGTCACGACGAAGCTCACGTAGTACGTCGTCGCGCGCGCTGCCGTGAAGGTGAACGTCCCGGCGGCGAGGTCAGGGACGATGGTCGCGCCGGCCTGGTCGTCGACCCCGGCGAGGCGGACGGGCTCGCGCGAGGCCGAACGCACGCTGTCCAGCGGCCGGACCACGACGGGCTGACCCACGTAGGTCACCGCGTACACCGGGTCGATCACCGGGACCAGCGAGCCGCTCGGGCGCACGTCGAGCAGCATCGTCCCCTCGACCGTGGCAGTTCCGTCCGAGACCGTCAGGTGCACCGTCTGGCGCCCGAGCGTCGCACCGTCCGACTGGAAGGTGATCTCGCCGTCCTGCCTGGTGCGCACCGTGCCGCCGCCGTCGACGGTGGCACCCGTGAGCACGAGCTGGTCGCCGTCCGGGTCCTGGAAGTCCGAGAGCACGTCGGCGGTCCCGTACGCGCCGAGCTCGACCGCGAGCTCGGCGACATGCGTCTGGACCGGTGCGTTGTTCTCGCCGTCGGCGCGGACCGTGAGCGTCACCCGCCCGGTCGACGGCGCGCTCGTCGGCCGCCCGTCGCGCACCGTGTAGGTGAAGTCGACCGTCCCGGAGGCGTCCGGGGCAGTCACGAGCTGGATCGCCCGGCCGCCGTAGATCGGCACGACGGTCCCGAAGCTCGCGGGGAGCTGGTCCAGCTCGGAGATCGCCAGGATCCCGCAGTCCGACGCGGTGTCGTTGTCCATCACGTTGAGGATCGTCGTCCGCCCGTGTCGCACGCCGAAGGCGTCGTCCTCAGCCTTCGGCGGGCTCGACTGGGCCGTGCACTCGGCCTGGACGGTCTGCGTCGACGGGGTCTGCGCCGCGGCGTCGCCAGAGGTCGACTCGTCCGGGGGCGCGATGTCCTGCCAGTTCGGCCTGCGCAGCGTCGGGTCCTCGGTCGGCGACCAGAGGTTGCCGTCCCGCACGCCGTTGAGCACGAGGACGTCCCGGTTCACGCGGAAGACGAGGCGGTCGGCCGGTGTCATCTCCTCCAGGGAGGACACCGTCGTGCCGCTGGGGCAGGACTGGAGGTAGTTCTTCGCTGCGGAGGCCCACGCCGCGTATCCGCAGCCGCTCAACCGGACGGGGGACGCCGGCTCTCCGGTCCCGCCCGAGCGCTTCTCGCTCACGCCCCCACCGGCGAGGTCGACCTCCAGGAGCGCGGTCGGGGAGGAGACGAGCACCGTCGCGCCGGCCGGCCCGACCTGCTGCAGGACGAGCCCGCTGCCGTACGCGGACAGGTCGACCGTGCCCGAGGTGGTGCGCAGCGTCGTCCCGCTCAGCACGACGAGCGTGTCGCCGACGGCGCTCGCCTGGTCGATCGCCCCCGCGCCGATCAGCGTGCCCGAGCTGCGGGCGCGCACTCCCCCTGCGTCCAGCGTGAGCGTCTGGACGCTGCCGTCGGGAGCCACGGCGAGCACAAGACCCGAGTCGGCGGTGACGGCGGTGCCGCCGTCCCCGAGGGTGAGGTCCGGCGCCGCCGAGGAGGTGTCGAGCGTGGGGAGCTGGTCGAGCGAGCGGACCCAGACCTGCCCGGCGGCGGACACCGAGACGACCGAACCGCCGAGCCCGATCGCGGCTCCGGCCGGGACCGTCGCGGTCCCGGCGAGGCTGACCGATGCGGGGTCGACGACGCTGAGCCGGCTCCCGTCGACGAGCAGGACGTCCTCGCCCTCCTGGACGACGTCGAAGGACTGCTGGGTGGGGACGAGGCCAGCGTTGAGCTCACCGATCTGGGAGTTGTAGCGCGCGAGCCTCACCGCCGAGCTGTTCGTCAGCCACACGGCGCCGTCGTTGAGGTCGACCTGGGAGACGGTCGCCCCGGGATAGACGATCGCGAACGTCGCGAGCGCGACCGGCACGGCGAGTGCCGCGACCGTCGACGGCCAGCGTCGCTCGCGCACCGCCTCGAGGAAGGTGGTCATGGCTGCACGCACCCCACCGTCGGCCGCGTGGAGAACCGGCCGTCGGCCCGCACGACGGAGACCTCGATGCACAGCTGTGCGGTCCCGTCGAACGGGATCGACACCGCTTCCTGCTCGACCGGCTGGACGGCCGTCGGCGTGCCGACGACGGCCACCCCCCAGAGGTAGCGGTCACCGGGTTCCGGGTCGGGGTTCGTCCAGGTGAAGACCGCCGTCCCGCCGTCGACGATCCCGGCCAGCTCGGTCGGGGACGGGACGGCGCGCAGGACCGCCGTCGGCCGGGCGGTCGCTTCGGGGGTCGATGCCCCGGGTGCCGGAGGTCGGAGCGCGAGGACGAGCGCAGCGACGAGGGCGAGGGCGACGGCAAGGCCGGAGACGAGCGAGGCCATCGACCGACGTGGTCTGCGCTGCTCCGGTGCGTCGGCCCTGGCCGCGAGGAGCTGCTCGACATCGCGTCGCCAGCGCTCGGGGATGTCCTGCGGATCGGTCGACCCGGTCCCGTGGGGGCCGTCGATCGCCGCGGCGGGGTCACCGGCCACCACGGCGGCGTCGCCGTCCACCGGCCCGTCCGGCGAGATCGACCGCACGGGTCGCAGCCGGGTGGTCTGGCCCGCCTCGTCGTCCCCGCCCTCGCCGGTCTCGGTGAGGTACTCGTCCGGCAGGTCGAGCGGGGTCAGCGGGAGCAGGAGCTCCGCCTCGACCTGCTGCAGGGCACGGGCCAGCGCGATCGCCGAGCTGTAGCGGCGCTCGGGTGCCCGCGCCATGGCGCGGCTCAGCACGTCGTGCAGGGAGACGGGGACGTCACCGCGTCCGGTGGGTGCCAGCGGAGCGCGTTCGATCCGCACGATGAGGTCGGCGGCCGAGTTCGAGCCCTCGGGGACCTCGAACGGTGAGCGGCGCGCGAGCAGCGAGTAGATCGTCGCGGCGAGCGAGTAGACGTCGGAGCGCTCGTCGCTCGTCGGCTCGTCCGCGAGCATCTCCGGCGGCGCCCACGGGATCGACATCCCGACGGCGGCGCCGGCGGCGAGGCCGGCGGTCGCGGCGATCCCGAAGTCGGTCAGTGCCGGCCAGCCGAAGTCGGTGGTCAGGACGTTGGCCGGCTTGATGTCGCGGTGCAGGATGCCGGCGCGGTGGGCCGTCTCCACGGCGGAGCCGAGCCGGATGCCGATCCGCAGGATCTCCGCGACGCCCATCCGCTCGGCGCGGTAGCGCTCGGCGAGACCGGCGCGCGAGCAGTACTCCATCACGAGGAACGGGCGCCCGTCGGCCGCGACGTCGGCCTGGAAGACCGTGACGATCGACGGGTGGTGCGAGAGGGTCGCCATCAGGTCGGCCTCGGTGCGGAACCGCGCACGCGTGTGGTCGTCGAGGGAGCTCGCGAGCAGCACCTTGACCGCCACGGGCCGACGAGGCATCAGCTGGCGGTAGAGGAAGACGTCAGCGAAGCCGCCCATCCCGAGGAGCCGGATGTACTCGTACCCCGGGATCTGGGGCGGCGTCGACGGCTCGCGTCGCACGCTCACCCACCGGCCTCCACGAGGAAGGTCGCGCCCTCACCGAGGTCGACGACGACACCGGGCTCCACGACGGTCGGCTCGCCAGGGTGCAGGCGCTGCGGCCCGGCGCCCTGACGCAGGAGCAGGACGCCGTTGGTCGAGCGCAGGTCCGTGACCACGACGTCCTCGCCGTCCATCCGGACCTCGGCGTGGGTGCGGGAGATGTCCTGGTTGGGGCTCGCCAGGGTGACCAGGCGCGGGATCTCGTTGTTCGACACGCGCGTGACCTGGGGCGCACGGCCGAGCAGCACGGGCCTGTTCAACGAGACGACGAGCCCGGTGGACAGCACGAGCTTGGCCGGCGCGGGGTGGCGCGGGGTCGGCACGGCGATGGACGGCACGGCGTCGCCGGCCCAGTCGGGCATCTGGCGACGCAGGGCGACGACGTCGGAGCTCAGCACCGTCAGCCCGTCGTGGTCCTGGCCCTGTCCGCCGTCCTCGTCGAGCTCGTCGAGCCGGGTGGCGGACGGGCCGGCGGAGGGGGCGACGGACGGCACCGGCCCCGGCATGATGCGGCCGAGCGGGATCGGTGCGGTGCCCGCGTTCAGGTGCTCCTCGCCGGCCTCCGCGCTCGCCGGGGTGGCGCCTGCGGTCCGGTCACGCTGCTCGGCGACGCGGTCCGTGCGCTCCGCGAGGCGCAGGCTCTCCGAGCGGATCGGCCGCACCGGGGCCCAGGTGGGCACGGCCTCCGTCGGTCCGTCGTCCGGTCGGTGCTGGCCGGGCTGCGGAGCGGAGGGGACCACGGAGAGCACGGGCGCAGGGACGGCCGCCCTGGTCTGCCGGTCATGGGCGGCCAGGCCGGCGGCGGGGTGCGACGACCCCACGGCCTGGGCGCCACGGAGGTCGACGACGAGCGCTCCGGCCCGGACGACGCCGGAGAGCACCGGGAGAGCGCGACCGAGGTCGTCGCCCTGCGAGCCGGGGGTGATCACGGCGACGCGTCGTGCGTCGCCGATGACGGCCTCGGCCCAGGTGGTCATCCGCGAGCCGGTGATCGTGCGGACGCCCTCATCGGTCGTGACCTCCACGACGACGTCGCCGCGGACCACCGCGTGCACGGTGCCGCCCTCCACGTCCACGAGGGTGAACGGTGGGACGGCAGCGATCCCCGGCCGCAGCAGATCGGTGAGCAGCTCGGTCAGCCCGGCTCCCTCACGGAGCGAGGCCCAGATGCCGACCAGGGTCTCGGCGTCGACCTCGCCGGGCAGCACGACGAAGCCGCCGTCGGCGACGGCGACCCACCAGGTGCCGGGGGTGTAGGCGGGAACGATCATCGGTCCTCCTCGGGCCGGGTCGACGATGGTCGGAGCACCGTGCCCCGCACGGCGTCGGCGACGCTCTCGTGGGTGTCCTCGACGGCGCCGAGCCCCTCATGGCTCAGGTCGGCATGGCGACGCACAGGTGCGTCGGCCGTCCGCTCGACGTCGTCGTCGGGCCGTCCGCCCGTGGTGGTGTCGACGACGACGACGCTCACGTTGTCCCGGCCACCGCGCCGCACGGCGAGGTCGACGAGCGCGATCGCGGCGTTCTGCGGGTCCTTGACGGACGAGAGGATCTCACCGAGGTCGTCGTCGGACAGCTCCGAGGTGAGGCCGTCCGAGCAGACGAGGAAGCGGTCGGCCGGGCCGGCCGGGAGCAGCCAGTAGTCGGGCTCCGGCTCGAGGTCGGTGCCCAGGGCACGGGTGATCACATGGCGGTCCGGGTGGCTGCCCATGTCGGCGAGCGCCAGCTCACCACGGTCGACGAGCTCCTGCACGACGGAGTGGTCGACGCTGATCTGCTCGAGCGCACCGGCGGCCCAGCGGTAGACCCGCGAGTCCCCGATGTTGAAGACGAGCCAGTACGAGCCGTCGCTCGTGCTCGCATCGGCGACGCCGGCGACCGTCGTGCCCGCGCTCCGCTCGCCGACCGAGCCCCGGATGCGCTGGGAGATCCGGCCGACGCACTCGTGGACGTCGTCGGCGGTCACGCTCGCGCGGCCGGCCAGCCCCGCGAACTCCTCCACGGCGATCCGGCTCGCGACATCACCCGCTGCGTGGCCGCCCATGCCGTCGGCGACGACGAAGACCGGAGGGTAGGCGAGGAGGGAGTCCTCGTTGAGCCGGCGCACCCGACCTCGATCCGTCGCCGATCCCCAGCTCGTGCGCACTGCTCACCCCCTCAGCGACTGAGTCCCGACCCTCGACATCGGCACGTTCCCGCCTCGACATGAGGCCGAACGGGTGACGTCTCAGGCGGCGCGCTCCACGAGGGACCGCGCGAAGGACTCCAACGAGTCGCGGACCGGACCTGGAGGAAGACTACCCAGCGCTCCGACGGCCTCGGCCGCCCGCTCGGTCGCCAGGGCGCGCGTCTGCTCGACCACCGGATGCCGACTGAGCGAGTCGACCGCCGTCGCCAGGACCTCGTCGTCGCTGAGGTCACCGTCCAGGAGGGCGAGCAGCTCGTGATCCTGCGCCGTCGCCTCCGGGCCGGCAGCCCTGGCGCGCAGCAGCAGCACCGGCATCGTCGGCACCCGCTCGCGCAGGTCGGTCCCCGGCGTCTTGCCGGTCTCCCCGCCGCTGGACGTGAGGTCGATGACGTCGTCGGCGAGCTGGAAGGCGAGACCGATCTTCTCGCCGTAGGTCGCCATGGTGGCGACCGTCGCCTCGTCGCAGCCCGCGAAGAACGCCCCGTACAGCGCCGAGGTGGCGATCAAGGAGCCCGTCTTGTCGGCGAGGACCTGCAGGTAGTGGGCGACGGGGTCCACGTCCCCCGGGCCGACCGTCTCGTGCAGCTGGCCGAGGCAGAGCCGCTCGAAGGTCCTGGCATGGATCAGCACCGCCTCGGCGCCGAGATGGGCGACCGTCGAGGAGGCCCGGGCGAAGAGGAGGTCGCCGGTCAGAATCGCGACGTGGTTGCCCCAGACCTCGTGGGCGGAGGGGCCGCCGCGCCGCAAGGGAGCGGAGTCCATGACGTCGTCGTGGTAGAGCGTCGCGAGGTGCGTGAGCTCGACGGCGACGGCCGCCTCGAGCACCTCGGGACGCGACCCGTCGCCGAGCTCCGCTGCGAGCAGGGTGAGCATCGGCCGCAGCCGCTTGCCCCCGGCATTGACCAGGTGGCGTGAGGCGGTGTCGGCCAGCACGTCGGCATGTGTCACGGCCGCGCGCAGGCGGTCCTCGACCCGCGCCAGCCGCTCCAGCAGGAGGTCGGCGAGCGCGTCGTCAGCGAGCGGAAGGGTCACCGGACCAGGATCGCAGCGTCGGACAGGAGCTGCAGCACGGCGCTCGGCGCGATCCCGAGGACGAGCGTCCCGGCGACGGCCACGCCGATGGTCACGGCCGTCATCCCCTCGGACCGGACGACCGTCGTCCGCTCCCCCGCCGTGCCGGCGGCATCGGTGAAGAACATCAGGACGACGAGGCGCACGTAGAAGAACACCGCGGCGGCCGAGGCCACCACACCGACGATCGCGAGCCAGGCGTGACCGCCGTCGACCGCTGCCGTGAAGACCGCGAACTTCCCGATGAACCCCGCCGTCAGCGGGATCCCGGCGAACGAGAGGAGGAAGAGCGTGAAGGCGAGAGCGAGGCCGGGGTGGCGGCGCCCGAGGCCCGTCCACTGGGTCAGCGAGGTGGCCTCGGCCATCACCGGCCCACCGGGGCCCTCGTTGACCTCGCGGACGAGGGTCACGACGGCGAACGCACCGACCGTCGCCAGCCCGTAGGCCAGCAGGTAGAAGAGCACCGAGGATATCCCGGCCTGCGTCATCGAGGTCAGCCCGACGAGCAGGAAGCCGGCGTGCGCGATCGAGGAGTAGGCCAGCATCCGCTTGACGTCCGTCTGGACGATCGCGACGACCGTCCCGACGAGCATCGTCAGCACGGCGACGCCCCAGAGCGCCGGCAGGATGTCCCACTGGACGGGTGGCACGAGGACGTAGACGAGGCGGATGAGCACCCCGAAGGACGCGATCTTCGTGCAGGCGGCCATGAAGCCGGTGATCGGTGTGGGGGCGCCCTGGTAGACGTCGGGCGTCCACGCGTGGAAGGGAACGGCGCCCACCTTGAACAGCAGGCCGACGAGCACGAGCGCCAGCCCGGTCAGCAGCAGCGGGTCGAAGCCGACGACAGTGCCGATCGCCGTGGCGATGTCCGAGAGGCGCAGCGAGCCGGAGAAGCCGTAGAGCAGCGCGATGCCGAAGAGCAGGAACGCCGAGGCGAACGCCCCGAGCAGGAAGTACTTCAGGGAGGCCTCCTGCGAGAGCAGCCGACGCCGGCGGGCGAGCCCGGACAGGAGGTACAGCGGGAGCGAGAGCACCTCGAGCGCGACGAAGAGGGTCAGCAGGTCGCCGGCGGCGGGGAAGATCATCATCCCGCCGAGGGCGAAGAGCGTGAGCGGGAAGACCTCGGTCTGCACCAGCCCGCGCCGCGTCGCGATGGCCTCGTACTCCGAGCCGGGAACGGCAGCGCCGGACGGGGCGAAGGCGTCCTCACCGGTCTCGGAGCGGTCGGCGATGACGAGCAGGGCGAGGAAGCCGATGACCGCGAGGATGCCCTGCAGGAGCACGGCGGGCGCGTCCATCACCATGGCGCCGCCCAGGACGACCGTCCCGCCGCCGGCCCGGACGTCGGGCCACACCATGGCGAGCAGGACGACGGCCCCGGCCGTCGCCACCAGGGCGATCGAGAGCTGGACCACCCGCCGCAGCCGGGTTGGGACGAAGGCCTCGACCAGGACGCCGAGCACGCCCGCGCCGAGCACGAGGGCGACCGGCGCGAGAGAGGACCACGCGATCTCGGGAGTCACGAAGCTCACTTGCCGCTCCCGTCGTTCGTTGCGATCGCGGCAGCCACGTCGGTGACTCCCACCTGGGTGAGGGTCACGGCGGCCGGGTCGCGCACGAGGTCGAGCGCGGGCGCCGGGTAGAAGCCGAGGACGAGCATCAGCGCGATCAGCGGGCCGACCACCCAGCGCTCGCGCGCCGAGAGGTCGCCGAGCACCGTCAGTGAGGCGCGAGGCGGACCGGTGAAGATGCGCTGGTAGGTGAGCAGCACGTAGAGCGCGGCGAGCACGACGCCGGTCGCCGCGACGACAGCCGCCGGCCTGTTCGCGCCGAAGGTCCCCACCAGGACCAGGAACTCGCTGACGAAGGTCGACAGGCCGGGGAGCGAGAGCGCCGAGAGGCCGGCGACGAGGAAGGTGCCGGCGAGCACCGGCACGACCTTCTGCAGGCCGCCGTGGTCGGCGATCCGGGAGGAGCCGGTGCGGGCGATGAGGAAGCCGGACACCAGGAAGAGCGCACCCGTCGAGAGCCCGTGGTTGACCATGTAGAGCGAGGCGCCCTGGATGCTGACGGAGGTGAACGCGAAGATCCCCAGCACGATGAAGCCGAAGTGGCTGACCGAGGTGTAGGCGATGAGCCGCAGCAGGTCCTGCTGCCCGATGGCCAGCAGGGCCCCGTACAGGATCGAGATCACCGCGAGCACGATGATCACCGGCGCGGCCCAGCGCGAGGCCGCCGGGAAGAGCGGCAGGCACAGGGTCAGCATCCCGAAGGTTCCGACCTTGTCGAGCACGCCGACGAGCAGCACCGAGGTGCCGACCGGGGCCTGTTCTGCGGTGTCCGGCAGCCAGGTGTGCACCGGGAACATCGGGGCCTTGATCGCGAAGGCGAGGAAGAACGCGAGGAAGAGCAGGCGCTCGGTGGTCACCGGCAGGTCGAGCCCGGTGAGGTTCGCGGTGAGGAAGCCCTGCGCGCCGCGTGGTCCCTGCAGGTAGAGCGAGATGACGCCGACGAGCATGACCAGGCCGCCGGCGAGGGAGAAGAGCAGGAACTTCACGGCGGCGTAGCGGCGCTGGAGCCCGCCGAACATCCCGACCATGAAGTAGACGGGGATCAGCATCGCCTCGAAGAGGAGGTAGAAGAGGAACACGTCCCGCGCGGCGAAGACGGCGACCATGAAGGCCTCGAGCACGAGGATGAGCGCGACGTAGGTGCGGATGCGTGAGCCGCCCTCGTCGAGGGTCGGCAGGCCGTCGTCCTCGCCGGGGAGCGCCGGGATGACGTCCGGCTGCTCACGCCAGGCCGCCAGCAGCACGAGAGGCGTGAGGACGACGGACAGCAGCACGAGCGCCAGGCCGACGCCGTCGACCCCCACCGCATAGCTGGCACCGATCGCCGGGATCCACTCGTGGGTCTCCAGGAGCTGGTGCGTGCCGGCGTCGCCGCGGTCGAAGGCGAGCGCGGCCAGCACCCCCAGCGCGAGCACCAGGAAGGACACGCCGACCGCCACGGGGCGGGCGAAGCGCCGGGCGGCTCCGGGCAGCGCCCAGACCACCGCGGCACCCAGCAGCGGGACCACGATGAGCGTGGTCAGCCAGGGGAACTGTTCGGGCATGGTCACTTCCCTCAGATCCGGAACGCGAGGACGATCGCGACGAGCACGACGATGCCCGCGAGCATGGTGGCCGCATAGGAGCGGACGAAGCCGTTCTGCG
>JBBRGX010000028.1:0-23327 GCA_038223605.1 Actinomycetales bacterium
CGGCCGGAGCGGTGCTGGACATAGAACAAGTGTACGAACGACCGCTGACACTCCGACGCCGGGTCCGGACCTCCTGGGGACGCGAGGGGACCCCCTCCAGGCTGGGGCTCGAGGCTGGGACTCGACAGAGGTCGCCTTGCCCGAACGGGCCTCACCCGAAGCCTGCGAGGACCTGCCACTGCCGAGATTGCCTACCCGCGGGGCGCCGAGAGGTGATGTGCCACTGATGGCACACCGCGCAGTGGTGGACGGCTACGGGTGCAGTGAGGCCCCGTGCCCGCTTGGCACGCTGGACATGGACAAGCGCACGACCAGCGTCACGCGGAGTCATGTAGGGGATCTTGGAGCAGCCGGACATCGGGAGACTCTTCTCTCGAAGAGTGCGCGCCGGATCATGTTCCGGTCCACACCTGGGCCTGCCTCATATGCGCGGCGCCGGTGGAGGCTGATGCCTTGACGTGGCAAGGCTAGGGGAGGGTGATGCTCGTGCGCCAGCGTTCCTCCGCGGGTGCTTTGACACCTTGTCGCCTTGCCGAACCTGAGGTCGCCGGAGATGACGGCCCGAGCTCGCGAGCGCCCGCCTAGTCGATGTCGTCTTCGTTTGTGTGGTCCTGGGCGAACATGTACGTGCCCAGAGCGAGAATGGCTGCGGCCGCGACGAGCGCGAGTCCCCCGACGATCAGGAGCAGGTGCAGATCCTCGCTGGTCTTCATGAGCGGCGGTCCGGCGAGGAGCACAGCGAGGCCGCCAACGAAGAGGAAGACGCCAAGGCTAAGAAAAGGAGCGGGTTTGTCCACGCCACCGGACCCTAGCGGTTGTCGGAATCCGCGAGCGCTCCGGGTCGCACCACTAGCAGCTAGAGGATTCGAACTCGGAGCTTCCGGGCCAGGGCAGACACATTCCGACACGTGGAGGGGGCGGGTTGGCACGTTGTCGCCTTGCCGAAACGCGCCTCCCCTCAACTCCCCTACCCCGCCGGGACCACCTCGAGCGGCGTCCCGTCACTCGCCCGCACCACGCGCCGATCCCCCATCGGCCGATCCAGGGTCAACCCCACTCCGGCCGTACCGTCGTTCGTGCCGAGGCCGGCGCAGCTCCCCCGCCGGACCTCCCGGCTCGTTACGTCACTGACGCGGACCTCCTGGTCCGTCTCGCCCGCGGACACGGTGAACTGACCTGAGCAGAACCCGTCCGCGGCCCAGGGGAAAGTGATCATCACGGTCAGCGGGTCACCTGCGGGCCCCAGCCCCATGACAGCCTCGGGCGCGAACTGAGTGACGATGACGCCGAGCCGCGGCGCCAGGGGGCCGATCCCTTAGTACCCCGCGAAAGTGAGCACGCCTACCGCGGCCAGTACGGCTATCGCGGCCAGCACCGAGACACGTCTCCTAGCCGCCATGTGACACCCCCTGGTCGATCACCCGCTGCTCCCCGGCCACGCTGCCCTGGGCTGACTTGAGCGTATTGCCCGGCACCTTGTCCGGTCAGGTTTCATAATCTGGGCGTGCTGCCGCGGATGCCTTGGCAACTTGTCGCCTCGCCGACCAAGGTCACGCCCGTCTCGGGACCCCTGCCGACCTCCGGCCGCCCTCAGCACCCCTCCCACCCGAGCGGCGGCCCCCGCGGCGAACCGCACCTCGCACCGGGACGAGCGGATCAGCCGTGCATCCCCACCCAGGCATGCATCGCGATCGCTGCTGCGGCACCCGCATTGATCGACCGCGTCGACCCGAACTGCCGGATGTGCAGCACGTCAACGCAGGCCGCCCGCGCCTCGTCGGACAGCCCCACGCTCTCCTGCCCGAAGACGAGCACGCAGGCCACCGGCAGGGCGTAGCCCTCCAGCGGCACCGAACCCGGCAGGTTGTCGATCCCGATCACCGGCAACGCCCCACCCGACGGCCCGGCCGTCACCGCCCAGGCGATGAGGTCACCCACGTCCGGATGGTGCCGCAGGTGCTGGTAGCGATCGGTCACCATCGCGCCACGCCGGTTCCAGCGCCGCCGCCCGACGATGTGCACCTCGGCCGCGGCGAAGGCGTTCGCGGTGCGCACCACCGAGCCGATGTTCATGTCATGCGCCCAGTTCTCCACGGCGACGTGGAAGGGGTGCCGACGGGTGTCGAGGTCGGCGACGATCGCCTCCATCGTCCAGTAGCGGTACCGGTCGACGACGTTGCGGCGGTCACCCCCGGCGAGCAGCTGGGGGTCGTACCTGGCCTCCGTCGGCCACGTCGACTGCCCGCCGGGCCATGGGCCCACCCCGACCCCGAGGTCCTGCTCGCGATCCTCCACCCGACCCATCCTGCCGTCCCATGACGCCGCCTCGTGACGATCCCCGACGGCGTCCGGCGACGAGGCCCGGCTCAGACCAGCCCGACCCGAAGCGCCGACGCCGCTGCCCGCGCCCGCGCCCGCGCCTGCTCGACGTCGACCCCTCGCGCCAGCGTCACCGCGACGCGTCGCCGCCCCGCCACCGACGGCTTCCCGAACAGCCGCACCTGCGCGGTCGGCACGGCGAGCGCCTCGTCGACCCCGCTGAACACCGGGACGCCCGTCCCCTCCGCGAGCACCGCGCAGGACGCGGCAGCCCCCTGACCGGCACCCCCACCGATCCGCAGCACCTCGCCCGCCGGCAGCCCCAGCACCGCTCGGGCGTGCAGTGCGAACTCCGAGAGGTCCTGCGAGACGAGCGTCACCAGCCCCGTGTCGTGCGGTCGCGGAGAGACCTCGGAGAAGAGGACCTCGTCACCGCAGACGAAGAGCTCGACCCCGAACACCCCCCAGCCGCCGAGCGCATCGGTGACGGCTGCCCCCATCGCCTCGGCCTTCGCGAGCACCCCGTCGGGCAGCGCCGCCGGCTGCCAGGACTCGCGGTAGTCCCCGTCGACCTGCACGTGGCCGATGGGCTCGCAGAACGTCGTCCCGCCGACGTGGCGGACCGTGAGCAAGGTGATCTCCGAGTCGAACGCCACCCAGCCCTCGACGATGACCCGTACCGGAGCGTCCCCGTGCCCGGCCGTCCGCCCCCCGCTCTGCGCGTCAGCCCACGCCGCCGACACGTCGGCAGCCGTCCTGATCACCGACTGCCCCTTGCCCGACGACGACATCACCGGCTTCACCACGCACGGGAGACCGACGACCGCGAGCGCCTCGCCCACCTCGGCGAGCGAGCCAGCGAACACGTACGGCGAGGTCGGCAGCCCCAGCTCCTCGGCAGCGAGCCGCCGGATCCCCTCGCGGTCCATCGTGAGCACCGTGGCGCGGGCCGTCGGCACCACCCGTACGCCGTCGGCCTCGACCTCGGCGAGGACCTGCGTCGCGATCGCCTCGATCTCCGGGACCACCACCTGCGGCCGCTCCAGCGCGATCAGGGCCCGCAAGGCGTCGGCGTCGAGCATGTCGAGCACCCGCGCCCGGTGCGCCACCTGCATCGCGGGGGCGTCGGGGTAACGATCGGCGGCGATCACCTCGGCGCCGAGCCGCTGCAGCTCGATCGCCACCTCCTTGCCGAGCTCGCCCGAGCCGAGCAGCAGCACGCGCGTCGCCGCCGGGCTCAACGGGGTCCCCAGGATCACCGGCAGGCTCCTCATCGTCGTTCGGACCGCCAGGCCCGCCAGGCCTGCCTGGCGTGCAGCCGGGACTGGGTGTGCAGCACGGAGCCCTCGTACAGCCGCGCGCCGAGCAGCACGAAGAGCACCGCGGTGACCAGCACGATCCCGGCCGAGACGACGGGCTCCCAGGCGGCCGCGTTGCCCAGCACGACGCGTGCCGGCATGAGCAGGGGGGCCGTGAAGGGGACGTAGGAGAGCCAGTTCTGCACCGAGCCGGGCTCGAGGGCGAAGATCGCCGCGAAGAACGGGACGATGACGAAGACCTGCATCACGACGGTCGTCGCCTGGAGCTCCTCGGTGCGCGTCGCCAGCGACCCGGCGACCGCCCAGAGGCAGGCCAGCATGACGAAACCCAGCAGGAAGAACGCGATGAACCAGCCGGACGCACCGAGGACCTGCGAGACGAGCTGGCCCTGACCGGCGAGGCGCGCGCCGAGCAGCCCGGTGCCGAGGATCACCACGATCTGCCCGACCGCCATCACGGTGTTCCCGACGACCTTCCCGGCCAGCAACCAGCGCACCGGCATGGCGGCGACCAGCAGCTCGACGACTCGGGACTGCTTCTCCTCCACGACGCTCTGCGCGATGGACATCCCGAAGGTGAGGACCGAGAGGTAGAAGAGGAACGCGAACACGAGGACGAGGAGCTCGGGTGCGACGGTGCCGTTCGGCCGTGCGGCGAGCAGGGTCACCTGCGGCACGCTGGGATCCGTCAGGGCGCTCACCTGCTCGGGGCTGAGCCCGCCCGCCACCGCCGCCCGCTCGACCTGCAGCGCGGCGGACGCCGCCCGCACCAGGGTCTCGACCTCCAGGGGCACCGACTGCGCGCCGAGCAGGCGGAGCGAACCGACGTCCTCGCCGACGACGGCTGCGGAGACGTCGCCGTTGCGGACCATCCGTTCGACGTCGGTTCCCGGCTCCACCACGACGGAGGTGAGGTCAGCCGGCGGCAGCCCGCCGGCCCCGAGCACCGCGAGGCTCGGCGGAATGCTCGGCTGCGCCTGCTGCGCCTGCTCGCCGAGCCGGGCCGCCTGCTCGACGACGGCCTGCGCCCCGGCTCCCTCGACGGCCACCCGCAGGCTGGGAACGCTCTGCGCGAGCAGCACCGGGACGGCCGTCCCGACGGCGACGAGCAGGAGCATGAAGATCGTCGAGCCGATGAAGGCCTTGTCCCGCAGCTTCACGAAGATCTCGCGGTCCGCGATCACCCGGATCGACGCGAGGGGTCCGAGCTCGCCGGGACTCATCGCACGACCTCGCGGTAGATCTCGGCGAGGCTCGGCAGCACTGGCGCGAACTCCCGGACCGTCCCGGCCGCCTGCGCAGCACCGAGGAGGACCTGGTCGTCGGCCGCCGGCGTGAGCCCGACGAGCAGCGTCCCGGCGTCCTGGCCGACGAGGCTCGCCCCGGGGACGGACGCCACGAGCGCCTGAGCCCACGACGCGCCCGCTACGGACGACGCCTCGGCCGCGAGCTCGACGCGGACCCGGAAGCGCCGACCCGTCGTCGAGCGCCGCACCGTCGCCGAGTCCCCGGCGACCAGCACCCGACCGGCGTCGATGATCACGATGTCGTCGCAGAGCCGCTCGATCAGCTCGAGCTGGTGGCTGGAGAACAGGACGGGGATGCCGGCGGACGCACGCTCGCGCAGGAGCTCACCCATCGCGTCGATCGCCAGCGGGTCGAGACCGGAGAACGGCTCGTCCAGGACCAGGAGCGCGGGGTCGTGCACGAGGGCGGCAGCGACCTGGACGCGCTGCTGGTTGCCGAGGGAGAGCGTCGACAGGTGGTCGTGGGAGCGTTCGGCGAGGCCCAGCTCCTCCAGCAGACCGCTGCTCCGCTCGCGGGCGGCCGTCGTCGTCATCCCGTGCACGCGGCCGAGGTGGACGAGCTGGTCGAGCACGCGCATCCGCGGGTAGAGCCCGCGCTCCTCCGGCATGTAGCCGATCCTGCGGCGCACGGCCGGGGTGATCGGGGCACCCCCGTAGGTCACCTGGCCGGCATCGGCAGCGAGCACACCGAGCACGACGCGCATCGCCGTCGTCTTGCCTGCCCCGTTGGCGCCGATGAAGCCCGTCGTCCGGCCGGGACGGACCGTGAACGACACGTCGTCCAGGGCGGTCCGGTCGCCGAAGCGTCGGGTCACCCCGTGCAGGGCAAGCTGCTCCCCCACCGCCGACCTCCCGAGTTCTCGTGCCGACACGACCCTATCGCCGGGCCCCACCGGGCGACGGCTTCCACGGCTCCCTCACCTCGGCGCCACAGAACGGACAGGCTTTCCCCCTACCCTTGGCCCGTGACCTTTCCCGGAGCCCAGGCCCTCGCAGCCCATGCCGTGACCCTCGTCCCCGCGCTCGGCCCGTCCTGGCTCGACCCCGGGACGATCCTCGACAACCTCATCGCCTGGCTCGGGCCCTGGGCCCTCATCGGGGTCTGCGCCGTGATCTTCGCCGAGACCGGCCTGCTCATCGGCTTCTTCCTGCCGGGCGACTCGCTGCTGTTCACGCTCGGGGTCTTCGTCGGCGCGGACAAGATCGGCCTTCCGCTGTGGGTCGTGCTCCCCGCGCTCTTCGTCGCGGCGGTCCTCGGCAACTCGACCGGCTACCTCATCGGCTACCGCGTCGGCCCGCGGGTCTTCGACCGGCCTGACTCCCGCTTCTTCAAGCGCGAGTACGTCGACCGCACCCACGCGTTCTTCGAGAGGCACGGCGGCAAGGCGATCATCCTCGCCCAGTTCGTGCCGATCGTGCGGACCTTCACGCCGGTGGCGGCGGGCGTGGGCCGGATGAACTTCCGGCACTTCATCAGCTTCAACATGATCGGCGCGCTGCTCTGGGCCGTCGGCGTGACGACGCTCGGCTACTGGCTCGGCGGCTTCGCCTTCGTCCAGAAGAACATCGAGCTCATGCTGATCGCGATCGTCTTCGTCTCGCTCCTGCCGATGCTGGTCGAGGCGCTGCGGCACCGTCTCGCGAGCCGCCGTGCGGCCGACGCAGCCACTCCTGCAGCGGGCGACATCGAGGCCTGAGCCGATGTCCCGCCGTTCCGCCCCCGGCTGGGTGCCGCGTCAGCACGGCGCCTGGGCGATGCTCGCGCTGCCCCTCGTGGTGGGTGCGGCGCATGCGGGGCTGCGGTGGTGGCACCTGCTCCTGGCTGCCGCGTGGGCCGTCGGCTACCTGGCCTTCCACGCCGCGGGCCTCTGGCTGCGCTCGCGTCGCAAGCCCCGCTACGTCCCGCCGTTGCGCGCCTACGGGATGCTCGCCATCGTCCTGGGCGGCACGGCCGTCGCTCTCGAGCCGGGCGTCCTCGTCTGGGCTCCGCTCTACACCGTGCTGCTCACCGTCAGCCTCGTCCTCGCCTGGAACCGGGCCGACCGCTCCTTGACGAACGGCCTGGTCACCGTCCTGGCGACGAGCGTGATGACCCTCGTCGCGCAGGCACCGCACTCGCCCGATGCCGCCGCCTGGTGGCTCGCCGGGGTGATGGCGGCGTACTTCACCGGGTCGCTGCTCTACGTCCGCACGATGATCCGCGAGCGCGGGAACCGGACGCTGCACGCCGTGTCGATCGTGTTCCACGGCGTCGCGCTCCTGGCGGTCACCGCCGGTGCCGCCGCCGTGGGCGAACCGACCGCCGTCGTCGCGGGGACGGCCGTCGTGTTCACGCTGCTCGTCGCGCGCGCAGCCGCGGTCCCCCTGGTGTGGCCGGGGATCCGCCCGCTCGCCGTCGGGCTCGGCGAGCTCGCCGCGAGCCTCGCGCTCGGCGGGCTGCTGCTCGCGGCCTGAGCGGTCGGGGCCGAGCCCTCAGACCTGCTCGCCGCCGAAGCTGACGGTCGGGGCGGCGCGCACCGCGGCGTCCTCGACCTCGAAGTACTCCGCTCGCGTGAACCCGAAGCCCCCGGCCACGAGGTTCGAGGGGAACGACTCGACCTTGGTGTTCAGCGAGCGCACGTTCGCGTTGTAGAAGCGGCGGCCGGCCGCGATCCGGTCCTCCGTCGTCGCGAGCTCGGTCTGAAGCTGGGAGAAGTTCTCGCTCGCGCGCAGCACCGGGTAGGCCTCGGCGACGGCGAACAGCCGGCCGAGGGCGCTCGTCAGCTGGTTCTCCTGGGCGGCCTGCTGCGCGGGGCCGGCTCCCGGCGACGCCGCGGCGGCCCGGGCGGCGGTGACCTCGTCGAACACGGCCCGCTCGTGCGATGCGTAGCCCTTGACCGTCTCGACCAGGTTGGGGATCAGGTCGTGCCGGCGGTTCAGCTCGACGTCGATCTGCCGCCAGGACTCCTGAACCAGGTTCCGCAGGCGCACCAGCCCGTTGTACGCCGCCATCAGCCACAGACCGATCACGACGACGATCGCAAGCAGCGCGATCAGGACGATGGCGATTCCGCTGTTCATGGTTCTCCTAGGTGGTGGCGGGGTCGTAGCCGTGGTCGAGCCAGACGAATCGGGGGACGCCGTCGACGACTGCCCGCATCACACCGAGCCGGGTGGCCACCCGATCGAGGTCCGGAGTGCCGGCGGTCCAGCACAGGATGTCAGTGCCCTCGACGCGTAGCGAGATCCCCGCGGCGTCGGCGCGCACCAGCCGCTCGAGCATGCGCGGGTGCAGCACGTCGTGAGCGAACTTCGGGTCGCGGGCCTCGACGCGCCAGCGCCTGTTGAAGTCGTCCGACTCGAACTGCAGGTCCTGCGCGCCGAACGCGCGGATGATCCGCGTGCCGACGTTCTCCGGTGTGAGCTCGAGCGTCGGCAGGAACGTCGGCAGCGCGAGCGAGAGCACCGTGAAGGTCTGCGTCGAGCGCTCCTTGCCGGAGCCAGAGGTGAAGCGGTACGTGAAGAGGACGCACTGGTAGGGGCCGAAGGGGCCGGTCATGACCTCGGAGGCGCGCCGGCCGTCCCCGACCCCGAACGGCTGCCCGCGCCAGCGGTCCACCAGGGACGGGTCGACCCCGACCCACGTCCAGCCGATGCCCGCTGCCCAGGCCCTGGTGGCCGCGACCCGCTTGCTGTTGAGCCACCAGCCGAGCACCAGGGCACCCGGCACCAGGACGAAGGGCGAGGCGAAGACCAGCTGCGACCCGCGTCCCGAGGCGACCATGCCGATCGCGACGAGACCGACGGTCACCAGCACCCCTGCCGGCAGCCACCGGTTCACCTCACCCCGGTCGCCGGGGAGCGGAGCGCTCATGCGAGACCGAGGTCCGTGAGGTCGTAGAGGGAGAAGTAGGGCAGGCCCTCGGCCTCGATGCGTTCGCGGGCACCTGTCCCGCGATCGACGATGACGGCGACCGCGACGACCTCGGCACCCGCGCCGCGCAGCGCCTCGACGGCGGTCATCACCGAGCCGCCGGTCGTCGAGGTGTCCTCGACGGCCACGACGCGACGGCCGGCGACGTCCGGGCCCTCGATCCGGCGCTGCATGCCGTGCGCCTTGCCCTCCTTGCGGACGACGCAGGCGTCGAGCGCGAGCCCGCGCGAGGCCGCGGCGTGCAGCAGCGCCGTGGCGACCGGGTCCGCCCCGAGGGTGAGCCCGCCGACGGAGTCGACCTCGCCGGCACCGAAGCCCTGCTCCTCGAGCAGGTCGAGCAGCAGGTGCCCGATCAGCGGCGCCGCGGCGTGGTGCAGGGTGACGCGACGCAGGTCGACGTAGTACTCGGCCTCCTTGCCGGAGGCGAGCGTCACGCGCCCGTGCACCACGGCGAGCTCGCTGATCAGGTCGCGCAGCTGCTCGCGCGGGGTCACGGGACTGGGGTGAGTCACGCGGGCAAGGCTAGCGGGCGGGCGACCCGCCCGGGAGCGGTGCGGCGACCGGTGCTCAGCGCTCGGTGCGCTCGGAGATGGCCCGCAGCGCTGCACGTGGGAGCAGCCGGGCGACCTCGGCGGCGATCCCGTAGCGCAGGCTCGGGGTGGAGATGACCGCACCGCGCCGCACGTCGGCGAGAGCGGCGGAGACGACGTCGTCGGCGTTGAGCCACGCAAGGTCCGGAAGGGTGTCGAAGCCGATCCCGGCCCGCTCGTGGAACTCCGTGCGGACCAGGCCGGGGCAGAGTGCCGTGGCGGTGACGCCCGTGCCGCGCAGCTCGACGGAGAGGCCCTCGGTGAAGACCCGCACCCACGCCTTGTGCGCGGAGTAGGTGCCGCCGACGGTCAGCGCGGCGATCGAGGAGACGTTGAGGATCGCGCCGCGCCCGCGGGGCACCATCGCCCCGGCTGCAGCGTGGCTGAGCACCATGACGGCCTGCACCATGACGGCCAGCCCGCGCTCCTGCGCCGCGAGGTCACCGCCCACGAAGGGACCGGTGCCGAAGCCGGCGTTGTTCACCACGAGCCCGACGGGACGCTCGGGGTCGCTGATCCGGTCGGCGACCGTCTGCACCTGGGCGCGGTCGGCCAGGTCGGCACAGAGCACCTCGGCCCGCACCCCGGCGGCGGCGCGCAGCTGCCCAGCGAGGTGCTCGAGCCGCTCACCGTCGCGCGCGACGAGCACGACGTCATGCCGCGCCGTCGCGAGCTGCCAGGCGAACTCGAGACCCAGCCCGGCGCTCGCGCCGGTGACAAGTGCAGTGGCCATGGCCCAAGACTACGGCGCCCGTCCCGCTGAGGGCGGCCGACGGGTACCGTCGGCGCATGCGGATCGCGACCTGGAACATCAAC
This sequence comes from Actinomycetales bacterium, assembly GCA_038223605.1. Classification (GTDB taxonomy): domain Bacteria; phylum Actinomycetota; class Actinomycetes; order Actinomycetales; family Cellulomonadaceae; genus Actinotalea. The sequence continues at coordinate 10,265 of JBBRGX010000028.1, forward strand.
TCGGTCCGGGCGCGGGCCGATCGAGCCGTCGCCTGGCTGGAGCGCACCGGCACGGACGTGCTCGCCCTGCAGGAGACCAAGTGCAAGGACGATCAGTTCCCGTCCGCGCTCTTCGAGGCCGCCGGCTACGAGGTCGCGCACGTCGGGCTGAGCCAGTGGAACGGTGTCGCCCTGATCTCCCGGGTCGGTATCGAGGACGTGGAGGTCGGGTTCCCCGGCCAGCCGACGTTCGGCGACCCGGACCCGGTGGTCGAGGCCCGCGCGATCGGGGCGAGCTGCGGCGGGGTGCGGGTGTGGAGCCTGTACGTTCCGCACGGCCGCTCGCCGGACAACCCGCACTTCGCGTACAAGCTCGAGTGGCTCGCCCGGCTCCGCGAGACCGCCGCCGCATGGATCGACCCGGTGACCGGTGACCGGGAGGCGCAGATCGCGCTCGTCGGGGACTGGAACGTGATCCCCTTCGACTCCGACGTGTACGACGTCGCCGACTTCGTCGGTGGGACGCATGTCAGCCCGGCCGAGCGTGCGGCCTTCTTCTCGTTCGCCGACGCCGCGTACACCGAGGTCTCCCGCGTGCACGTACCCGAGGAGGGCAGGTACACCTACTGGGACTACCAGCAGCTCGCCTTCCCGAAGAACAAGGGCCTGCGGATCGACTTCGCCTACACCTCACCGGCGCTCTCCCGGCGCGTCACGGGCGTGACGATCGACCGCGAGGAGCGCAAGGGGAAGGGCGCATCCGACCACGTGCCCGTCGTGCTCGAGGTGCAGGACGCGAGCGAGGCGGGCAGCGAGCAGGCCGAGGACGCCCGATGAGCGGCCCCTCCGAGGACTGGTTCGCCCCGCCCTCCGGCCGGCCCCTGCCTGCGGCTCCGCCGGCCGCCCCGACGGCGGGTCCGCAGCAGCGGGCAGCGTCCGGCCACCCGCCGGCCCCCGGTGCGGCCGGGCAGCCGGGCACCGATGGCTGGTACCCGCAGGAGGCGTACTACGCACCGGGCTGGGGTGCTCCGGTCCCCCCTGACCCGCAACGCCGTCGCCGCCTCGGCCGTCGCCTCTGGCTGCCGGTCGCCGGCCTCGCGGCCGTCGGCCTCGTCGTCGGCGCCGTGCTCGGGGTGCGCTTCTGGCTCGATCGTCGCCCGCTCGGCACCGTGGACGCCGCGACCAGCGTGGCCTCCGCACGGGTCGGCACCGGCCACTGCCTGAAGCAGCTGCCTGCCGACGGCGACCTCGGCCGGGTGACCGTCGTCCCGTGCAGCGCACCGCATGTCGCCGAGGTGATCGGGGCCCTCGCGCTCCCCGCCGGGGCGTGGCCCGGCCAGCAGGGCGTCGACGACTCCCTCGCCCGCTGGTGCGAGATGGACAGCACGGAGAAGGCTGCCGGCTTCCACACCGTCGTCTGGGCGCCGTCCGAGCGAGGGTGGGGCCAGGGCGATCGCACGGGCCTGTGCCTTGCTGCGCTCTCCGGCGGGACGGCGACGGGCTCCTTCTCCGCCGGCGAGGCCGTCACGGTCGGCTAGCGGTTGATCCCCGAGTGGTGCGGGACGGACGCCGTGATCACGGTGCCGTCGGAGCGGTGGGTGCCGCGCAGCGCCACCACCGGCGGCTCGCCGTCGATGCGCGGCCCCTGGTCGGCGAGGTCGAGGACGACCGTCCGCCCGGGGGCCACGACCGTCGGCACTCCCCTGACGACGACCTGGACGGCCGCACCCGTCTCGACGTCGAACTCGATCCGGTCCCTGCGTACGGTGACCCGTAGCCGTGAGCCACGCACGGCCATCCGGTAGGTGAGCGAGGTCCAGCCGTCCGGCAGCCGCGGGGAGAAGCTGAGGTCGCCGCCACGGTCCCGCATCCCGCCGAAGCCGTAGGCGAGCACGCTCCAGATCCCGGCAGCCGAGGCCACGTGCACGCCGTCCGGCGTGTTGCCGTGCAGGTTCGCCAGGTCCACGAAGAGGGCGTCATGGAAGTAGGCCAGCGCGGTCTGGTGGTAGCCGACCTCGGCCGCCATGATCGCCTGGGCGACCCCGGAGAGCGTCGAGTCGCCGGTGGTGATCGCGTCGTAGTAGTCGAAGTCCGCGCGCTTCTCCTCGTCGGTGAAGTGCTCGCCCTGGAGGAAGAGGGCAAGGACGACGTCAGCCTGCTTGAGCACCTGGAAGCGGTAGATGACCAGCGGGTGGTAGTGCAGCAGGAGGGGCAGCTTCTCCGGCGGGGTGTTCGGCAGGTCCCAGACCTCGCGCTCGAGGAACTGCGAGTCCTGCGGGTGGATCCCCAACGCCTCGTCGCGGGGGATGGCCATGGCGTCCGCCGCCCTGGTCCACTCCTCGACCTCTGCCGGCGAGAGGCGCAGCCTCGTGACCATCTGCGCGTACTCCGTCGGCCACGCCGCCTCGAGCTCGTGCACCGCCTGCGCCGCCCGCCACAGGTTGAAGCGCGCCATCACGTTGGTGAAGAGGTTGTCGTTGACGACGGTGGTGTACTCGTCCGGCCCGGTGACGCCGTGGATGTGGAAGACCGCCTCGCCGTTGCCACGCCAGAAGCCGAGGTCCGCCCAGAGGCGAGCCGTCTCGACGAGGATGTCGATCCCCTCCCGGGCCATGAACTCCTCGTCGCCGGTGGCCTGGACGTAGGTGCTGACGGCGAAGGCGATGTCGGCGTCGATGTGGTACTGAGCGGTGCTTGCCGCGTAGAAGGCGGATGCCTCCTGGCCGTTGATCGTCCGCCACGGGAAGAGCGCCCCGTGCTGGGTCAGCTCCGCTGCGCGGCGGCGGGCCGCCGGGAGCATCGTCACGCGGAACCGCAGGGCGTTCCGCGCGTAGAGGGGAGAGGTGTAGACGAGGTACGGCACCACGTACAGCTCGGTGTCCCAGAAGTAGTGCCCGCCGTACCCGGAGCCGGTGACGCCCTTGGCGGCGATGCCGTTGCCCTCGGCCCTGGCGACCGCCTGCGCGACCTGGAAGAGGTTCCACCGGACGGCCTGCTGGACCTCCGGCTGCCCCTCGACCTCCACATCGGACCGGGTCCAGTACTCCTCGAGCCACTCCCGCTGATCGGCGAACTGACGCTCCACCCCCTCGACCCGGACCCGGTCCAGCGTCCGGCGCACCCGGATCGACAGCTCGCCGGGAGACTCACCACGTGAGGAGTGGTACGCGACGGCCTTGCTCAGCCGGATCGGGACACCCGGCTCGCCGTGCACCCGGAAGACGTGCCGAGAGTGGTCCTCGTCGATGTCGGTGACGACCTCGTGCTCGTTCTCGGTCTCGAAGGCGTGGTCGGCGCCCACGGCGAGGGTCATCCCGGAGTGTGCCGCCCGGTAGCCGAGGATCACCCGCTCGTCGTCGCACCAGTGCACCGCCGGTTCGAGGACGCGATCGGCGAACGACTCGGCACGCCTCGGATCGGCCACCACCGGGTCGCTGCGCAGCGTCCGGTACCCCTGCTCGCCGTCCTGCCGGTTGAGGATCTGCGACACGATGGCGACCGGTGCTGCCCGGTCGAGCAGGGTCACCTCGAACGTGAGCACCGCGAGATGGCGCTGGGTGAACGAGACCATCCTGCGCGAGCGCACCAGCACCCGGTTGCCCGACGGTGTCCGCCACACGAGCTCACGCTCGAGCACGCCCGCGGCGAAGTCGAGGCTCCTGCGGTAGGTGAGCAGGTCGGCGACGGGGAGGGTGAGCGGTTCGTCGTCGACGAAGAGCTGGATCACCTTGGCATCGGGAGCGTTGATGATCGTCTGCCCGACCTGCGCGAAGGCGAACGCGTCCTCGGCATGGCGGATCGGCCAGGTCTCGTGGAAGCCGTTGACGTAGGTGCCGTGCGAGTCGGCGGTGTTGGACTCCTCGCTGTTCCCGCGCAGCCCGAGATAGCCGTTGCCCACGGAGAAGACCGACTCGGTGGTGCCGAGGTCGTCCTCGCGGTAGAGGGTCTCCGTCAGTCTCCATGGCTCGGCGCGGAAGCGCGTCCGGTCGAGGTACTGCGGAAGCTCACCGAGCCATGCCTGGTCGGCGTGCCGGCGGCGTGCCCCGCCGTTCACGGTGCCACCAGCTCGTCGAGCTCGCGGACGACGACGTCGGCACCCGCAGCGGTCAGTGCCTCCACGCCGGCACCTCGATCCACCCCGACGACGAGCCCGAAGCCGCCGACAGCGCCCGCGGCCACGCCGGAGACGGCATCCTCGATGACGACGGCCGCACCTGCCGGGACCCCGAGCGCAGCCGCGGCACGCAGGAAGGTGTCCGGCGCAGGCTTTCCCGCGAGCCCCTCGCACGCCGCGACCGTGCCGTCGACCACGACGGGGAAGAGCGCCGTCAGCCCGGCCGCGGCGAGGACCGCCGACGTGTTCCGCGAGCTCGACACGACCGCCATCGGCATCCCGATGGAGACCAGGTGCTCGAGCAGCGCGACGGAACCGGGGTAGATCTCGACCCCGGCGGCGAGCAGCTCGGCGACCCGCGCGTTCTTGGCGTTGCCGATCCCGCTGACGGTCGGCGTCCCGGGCAGGTCGTCGGGCGACCCGTCGGGCACGACGACCCCACGCGAGGCCAGGAGGGTGCGGATGCCGTCGTCGCGGGGCCGACCGTCGAGGGACGAGAGGTAGTCCTCGACGGTGTACGCGGGAGTGAGTCGCCGAGCGGCGAAGAAGGCGGTGAAGGCCTCGTCCCAGGCGCTCCGATGGATCTCGACCGTCGGCGTCAGCACACCGTCCAGGTCGAACAGCACAGCGCCGTACGCCGACCACTCCATCACCTGACGCTAGCGGTGTCGGCGCATCGGGCCGGGCCTCCAGCGGGTGAAACGCCGGGCGGAACGTCGACGGACGGCCCCGGTCAGCTCGTCGGCGCCCAGAGCACCAGCCCGCCGGCCTCGGCGTCGGCGTTGAGGTCGACCTCGACGGTGCCGCCGTCGTGCACCTCGCCGGCGAGCAGCATCCGGGCGAGCCGGTCACCGATCTCGCGCTGGACGAGCCGACGCAGCGGCCGGGCGCCGTAGGCCGGGTCGAAACCCTCGATGGCCAGCCACTCGCGGGCGGCCGGGCTCACCTCGAGGGTGACCCGGCGGTCGGCGAGCCGCTCGGCGAGACGGGTGATCTGCAGCTCGACGATGCTGCCGAGCTCGTTGAGCGAGAGCGCGTCGAAGAGCACGACGTCGTCGAGCCGGTTGAGGAACTCCGGCTTGAACGCCGCGCGGACCGCGCTCATCACGGCCTCACGCTTGCTCGCCCCGTCGAGCAGCGGGTCGACAAGGTACTGCGAGCCGAGGTTCGAGGTGAGCACGAGGATCACGTTGCGAAAGTCGACCGTGCGCCCCTGGCCGTCGGTGAGGCGGCCGTCGTCGAGCACCTGGAGCAGCAGGTCGAAGACCTCCGGGTGCGCCTTCTCGACCTCGTCGAGCAGCACGACGGAGTAGGGCCGGCGGCGCACGGCCTCGGTGAGCTGGCCGCCCTCCTCGTACCCGATGTACCCGGGGGGCGCACAGTCGAGGCGAGCGACGGAGTGCTTCTCGCCGTACTCGGACATGTCGATGCGGACCATGGCGCGCTCGTCGTCGAACAGGAAGTCGGCGAGCGCCTTCGCCAGCTCCGTCTTGCCGACGCCGGTGGGTCCGAGGAAGAGGAACGAGCCGGTGGGCCGGTCGGGGTCGGAGACGCCGGCCCGCGAGCGCCGGACGGCGTCGGAGACCGCCGCGACGGCCCGGCGCTGCCCGATGAGCCGTTCGCCGAGCACCTCCTCCATCCGCAGCAGCTTGGCAGTCTCGCCCTCGAGGAGCCGGCCGGTCGGGATGCCGGTCCACGCGGAGACGACCTCGGCGATCTCGTCGGGCCCGACCTTCTCGGCGATCATCGGGGGCTCGTCGGGGCCCTCGCCCACCGTCTCGCGGGACTCCTGGGCGATCTCCGCCTCGTGGATCTCGTGCTCGACGGAGGGGATCTCCCCGTTCTGCAGGCGTCCGGCAGTCTCGTAGTCGCCCTCGCGCAGCGCCTTCTCGAAGGTCGTCCGCAGCTCGTCGAGGCGGACCCGCAGGTCGCCGAGCCGGTTCGAGCCGGCCTTCTCGCGCTCCCAGCGCGCCGTGAGCGCTGCGAGCTCCTCGCGGCGGTCCGCGAGCTCGGCGCGCAGCTTGTCCAGCCGTTCGCGCGAGGCGTCGTCGTCGGCGCTGGACAGGTAGGACTCCTCCATCTCCAGCCTGGTCACCCCGCGGCGCAGCACGTCGATCTCGACCGGAGAGGAGTCGAGCTCCATCCGCAGCCGGGAGGCGGCCTCGTCGACGAGGTCGATCGCCTTGTCCGGCAGCTGCCGACCGGCGATGTAGCGGTCCGAGAGCGTCGCGGCCGCGACGAGCGCCGCGTCGGAGATGGTCACCTTGTGGTGCGCCTCGTACTTGCCGGCGATCCCGCGCAGGATCGCGATGGTGTCCTCAACGGACGGCTCGCCGACGAAGACCTGCTGGAATCGGCGCTCGAGGGCCGGGTCCTTCTCGATGCGCTCGCGGTACTCGTCGAGCGTCGTCGCACCGACCAGACGCAGCTCACCGCGGGCGAGCATCGGCTTGAGCATGTTGCTCGCGTCCATCGAGCCCTCGGCTGCGCCGGCCCCGACGACGGTGTGCAGCTCGTCGATGAAGGTGACGACCTGCCCGTCCGATCCCTTGATCTCCGCCAGGACGGCCTTGAGCCGCTCCTCGAACTCCCCGCGGTACTTCGCCCCGGCCACCATCGACGCGAGGTCGAGCGAGATGAGCCGCTTTCCGCGCAGCGACTCGGGGACGTCGCCGTCGACGATCCGTTGGGCGAGCCCCTCGACGACGGCGGTCTTGCCGACGCCGGGCTCGCCGATGAGCACCGGGTTGTTCTTGGTGCGTCGCGAGAGCACCTGCACCACGCGCCGGATCTCGCTGTCTCGGCCGATGACGGGGTCGAGTCGGCCCTCGCGCGCCGCGGCGGTCAGGTCGACGCCGTACTGCTCGAGCGCCTTGAAGGTGCCCTCCGGGTCGGGCGAGGTCACCCGGGCCGACCCCCGCACGGTGGGCAGCGCAGCCGCGAGGGCGTCCCGGCTCGCCCCCTCGGCGCTCAGGGCCTGGGCCGCCGGGGACTGACCTGCGGCGATCCCGAGGAGCAGGTGCTCGGTCGACAGGTACTCGTCCCCGAGCGCCTGCGCCTCGGCCTGGGCAGCGGTGAGCACGGCGGACATCGATCGCGAGGGCGTCGGCTGGGCGACGGATCCGCCCGAGGCTGCGGGCGTGGCCGCGAGAGCTGTCGTCACACGGCGCAGGAGCGCAGCCCGGTCGACCCCGACGGCATCGAGCAGCGCAGTGGCGACGCCCTGCTGGGCGAGGAGGGAGTGGAGCAGGTGCGCAGGCTCGAGCTGAGGGTTCCCCGCTGTCGTCGCCGCCTGGATCGCAGCGGCCAGCGCCTCCTGCGACCTGGTCGTGAACTTCGAGTCCATCCTCAGCCTCCACCTGCGTCCTCGTGGCACCGGCGGGACCCGCGCCACTGAAGTTGAGCGTACTCCGCTCAACTCCGTCGAGCGAGACGAACCGTCTTGACCTGCCCTTCCCCCTCGGCACGGCGGCCCCGCGCTGGCATGATCGGAGCCTGGGGCCGCCGGTCGCCCCCATCCACAAGGAGGACACGCTCGTGATGATCATCGTCGGGTACACGCCAACGCCGGAGGGCGAAGCCGCGCTGGAGCACGGCATCGCCGAGGCGCACCACCACGAGGACGAGCTCCTCGTGGTGAACGTCTCCGGGACGAGCGACCCCTCCGAGACCACCTTCGCCTCAGACACGGCGATCTCGAAGGTCGAGGCCCGGCTCAAGGGAGAGAAGGTGACGTACACGCTGCGTCAGCTCGTCCGCGGCAAGGACGCGGCCGAGGAGATCCTCACCCTCGCCGAGGAGAAGGACGTCCGCGGCATCGTCATCGGCGTGCGGCACCGCACGCCCGTCGGCAAGCTCCTGCTCGGCTCGAACTCGCAGCGCATCCTGCTCGAGGCCAAGTGCCCGGTGATCGCGGTCAAGGCGGCGCGCTGAGGTGTGGCGCCCCGACGTCCTCGGTGACGGGTGGGAGCAGCGGGTCATCCCGCTGCGAGCCGACCACCAGGGCGAGGCGGTCGCGACGCTGGTCCGGCGCACGTCGGACCAGCGTCACCGGCGCGCCGTGCTGTACGTGCACGGCTACGTCGACTACTTCTTCCAGACACACCTCGGATACGCCTGGGCCGCGCAGGGCTACGACTTCTACGCCATCGACCTGCGCGCGCACGGCCGGTCGCTGCTGCCGCACCAGCTCGCCAACGACGTCCGCAGCCTCGCCACCTACGCCGAGGAGCTCGACGCCGCGGTGCACCTGATCCGCGAGGAGGAGGGGCACGAGCTCCTCGTGGTGCAGGGCCACTCCACCGGCGGGCTGACCACCGCGCTGTGGGCCGATGCCCGCCGCGGTCGCAGCGGCGGCGCCACGCTCGACGCGCTCGTGCTCAACAGCCCGTGGCTCGACCTCAACCGCCCATGGACCGACCGCGTCCTGACGACCCGCGCCGTCGAGGTCATCGGCCGCGTCGCGCCGAACCTCGTGGTGGGAAGCTTCGCGCCCTACTACGGCGCCTGGCTGCGCGACCCGGCCGGCGGCGGCTGGACCTACGACCTCGCATGGAAGCCGGAGGACGGCTTCGGCATCCGCGCCGGCTGGCTCCGGGCGATCCGGCGCGGGCACGCGCAGGTGGCCAAGGGGCTGGCCATCGACGTCCCCGTCCTGGTCTGCACCTCGACGCGCTCCGGCCCGGCCGACCGCCGGCACGACGCCCTCGACCGCACCGACAGCGTGCTCTCGGTCGAGCAGACCCTCGACCGCGCACCGCTGCTCGGCCTCGACGTGACCGTCGTGCAGATCCCCGGCGGGGTGCACGACCTCGTCCTGTCCCCCGAGCCCGCCAGGAGCGGCTACCTCGAGGCGGTCCGCGCGTGGACGACCCACCGCCTCGGCCCCTCTCCAGCGTGAGCGACCTCCCGCACACGGCCGATCGCTTCCAGCACGAGCGCGGCACGCTGACCTCACCGATCCGCACGTTCCACCCGCGACGCAGCCCGCTCGGTCCGGCGCGGACCGACGCCCTTGAGCGGCTGTGGCCGCGCTACGGCTTCTCCGTCCACGACACGGCCCTCGGCGCCCCTCCCTTGCGGGCGGACGGCACGCTCGACATGGAGTCGCTGTTCGGTCGCTCGGCCCCGGTGGTCCTCGAGATCGGTTCGGGGATGGGCGAGGCCGTCGCGGCGATGGCCGCCGCCGACCCGGAGCGGGACTACCTGGCGGTCGAGGCGCACCTGCCGGGGATCGCGCACCTGCTGACGCTCCTGGACGGCGTCGGGCTGCCGAACGTCCGGATCGGGCACGGCGACGGGCTCGACCTGGTGCAGACGATCAGCCCGGCATCGGTCGACGCGATCCACCTCTTCTTCCCCGACCCGTGGCCGAAGGCCAAGCACCACAAGCGCCGGATCGTCTCCGCTCCCCACGTCACCCTGCTCGCCTCACGGCTCATTCCGGGTGGCGTGCTGCACCTGGCGACGGACTGGGCGCCGTACGCCGAGGTCATGCTGGGCGTGGTCGACCACGAGCCGAGCCTGGAGAACCCCTCCGGCGGCCCTGCACCGCGGCCGGCCCATCGGCCGGTGACGAAGTTCGAGCGGCGGGGGGTCGATCTCGGCCATCGGATCGTCGACATCGTCGCGGTCCGCCGCGAGGGTTGACCCGAGGCACCACTGGTCCGTTCGGGTGAAAGGTGCATCTGCCCGGCTTTGCCCACCTCGCACTCCTTGTGTGTCACCCCTGGGCGGTCGATTGGGAACACATGGTGGACTCCCTGACCCCCGACGGCCTCGCCGAGGCGATCGAACGCGCTCGCTTCGCCCTCCTGCGTCAGGGGACGTGGGAGACGCTGCGGGAGGGTGAGCGTCTGACCCGCGTCGAGATCCTGCGCAACGCCATGGACGTCTCCGGTGTGACGATGCGTCTGCAGTCGCTGGAGGTGCTCGCCGGTCGGTCGGCTGAGCTCACGGATCTGATGATGCGACGGGACGCCGACTTCAAGCGTCGGCTCGCGGCCGACGACGCAGAGATCGTCCGGCTCAGCGACCTCATCGCCTCGCTCTCGGCCCAGCTCGCCACGGCCACGGCCGAGCGCGACGAGGCCCGTCTGCTCGCGGCCGCCGGCCACGAGAAGCTGAGGAGGATCCGCGGGGTGCTCGACGACGTCCCTGCCCCTGCCCCCGTGCCCCTCGCCGAGGTACCGACGCAGCCGCGAACGCCCACATCGACGACGGGCACGATCGCACGAAAGGCCCCGCGCCGCGGTGCGAAGGCCTCGCAGAGCATCACGACAGGAAGCTGAGATGACCACCACACCGGATGTCGAATGGATGGCAGAGGCCGTCGAGCGCGCACGGTTCGAGAACCTCCGCCAAGGTGTGTGGGAGGACCTGCGGCCCGGCGAGCGGACCACCCGGGTCGGGATCCTGCGGGACGCGATCGTGCGGTCCGGCGTGGGCGGCGAGATCGACTCGCTGCGGACGCAGGCCGACCGGACCGCTCTGCTGCTCGACCTCATCGACCAGCGTGACCGCGAGACCGCCCAGAACCGGTCCCGCCACGAGTCAGAGGTCGCGCGGCTCGCGCACGAGGTCTCGGCCCTCCGCGCGAAGGTGGCGCACCTGTCCGGTTCGCTCGCCGAGGCCGAGGCCCGCGCGAGCTACGCCGAGACGGCGCTGCAGGGCGCTCGCTAGCCCCGAGCTCCGCGCCCGGCTCAGGCCTCGACCACCTCGCCGTCCTTCACGGCCACCGCGACGGCCGGCAGCGCGGCGACGGCCGGCCCGCGCACCACGGCGCCGGTCGCGGCCTCGAAGACGGAACCGTGGCACGGGCAGATGAGCTGACCGCCCTCGGCGGAGACGGTGCACCCGGCGTGCGTGCAGACGGCGCTGAACGCCACGACCGTCCCTGCCTGCGGCTGGGCCACGACGATTGCGGCCCCGGCGGAGGTCGTCGCCGCAGCCGCGCCGCCGACCGGGACGTCCTTCAGCGCGATGAGCCCTGCGCCAGGAGACGGCGTCCCGGGGCCCGGCGTCGTCGCGCAGGCCGCCAGCACCCCGACCGCGCCGACCGCCGTCGCGCTCCCTGCAAGGAAGACCCTGCGACTGATCATGACCCCTCCTCGGGTGCGGCCCGCACGGGCGGCGGGCACGAGGCCGATCGTGCCCCATCGGGTGTGCGCGCGCGCGGCCGCCGACCTCCGCCGGCCGGACTCAGGCCGGCGGGACGAGGTGCGCGAGCGCGGATCCGATGATCGTCCCGCCGAGGCAGAGCACGGTGGTGCCCGCGTCCGAGCGGGCCGGGGCCGGCGAACCAGGCGGTCAGCGCTCCTCACGCGGCGGCAGCACCAGCGTGCCGTAGGTGTCCGGGCGGCGGGTGCGGCGGAACGGGAAGAGGTCCGACCAGTCGCGGCCCTGGTCGAGGTCGAGCCGGGCGACGAGCACGGCGTCCTCGTCCCGCGGCGCCCGCGCGAGGACCCGGCCGTACGGGTCCGCGATGAACGAGGACCCGAAGAAGGTGATCAGCCCCTCCGAGCCCCAGCGGTTGGGCACCACGACGAACATCCCGTTCCCGATCGCGTGCCCGAGGATCACCTGACGCCACAGCGGCTCGGTGTCGAAGCCCGGGTGGTCCGGCTCGGAGCCGATCGCGGTCGGGTAGGCGAGCAGCTGCGCACCGCCGAGGCCGTAGGCCCTGGCGACCTCGCTGAACCATTGGTCCCAGCAGGTCGGCATGCCGATCCGGGGCGCTCCCGGCAGGTCGAGCGTGACGACGGGATACGGCTCGTCGTCGGCCGGGCCGGGCCGGAAGTAGCGGTCCTCGTGGTAACCGGCGGTCACCGGGATGTGCAGCTTGCGCGTGCGCGCCAGGAGTCGGCCGTCCGGCCCGACAAGGATCGCCGTGTTGTAGCCGAGCCCATCGGGACCCTGCCGGCCGTCCGCGCGCTCGAAGAGCGAGGCGTGCACCAGGAGCCCGGTGCGGGCAGCAGCGGCAGCGGCGAACCGGTGGGTCGGCCCCCCGTCGAGCGGCTCGGCGCTCGCGGTGGGGTCGCCGTCCGGGCGGGTGTCGGCCGGGTAGCGCGAGAGCGTCAGCTCGGCCAGGAAGACGACCTGCGCGCCGGCCTCCGCTGCCCGGTCGATCCCGTCGTCCAGGACGGCGAGGTGCTCCGCGGCGGACTCGTGCCAGCGGGTCTGGACGAGCGCGACCGTGAGCGCTGGGGTCCCGCGACCCACCACCCGGGCTGGCGAGGGCAGCTCGGGCGCGATGTCGACCCTCACGGCCGGTCCCCGACGGTCGCGTCGGTGCCCGAGGGCGGGAGGACCGGCCGCTGCTGGGTGAGGCAGTGGATTCCGCCGTCGCGGGTGAGCCCGCGCGGCAGCCGGATCATCCGGCGGCCGCCGATCGGGCGCCCGAGCCCGGCCTCGACCTGCCCGGTCGTCCAGCCCGGGTTGCGTCGTGGGTCGAGCCGAGCTGCGCACGTCGCGAGGACGGTGCCGCGCCCGTCGGGGTGAATGTCCAGGTCACGGCGACTCCTCGGGGTCCGGGTGGGGACAGCGTAGGAGGCACCGGAGCCGCGCACCACGGGTGGTCGTCGCAGGTCAAGGCCGCAGGATGTCGGATCCGGCCTCTTCCCGTTCGTCGTGCAGGTGTACGACGATCGACCCGACACCGACCAAGGAGCACCGATGCGCTACCTCATGTTCGTCTGCACCGACACCGAGCCGGACACCGCACCCGCTGCCGGCGAGACCACGATGGGCGAGTGGGTCGAGAGGAACGACGCCCGCGGCACCCGCGTCATGGGCCAGCGCCTGCGCCCGCCCTCGGCCGCGACGACCGTCCGCAAGCGGGACGGGAAGGTCCTGGTGACCGAGGGCCCCTTCGCCGAGACGCGCGAGTGGATCGCCGGCTTCGACATCCTCGAGTGCGCCGACCTCGACGAGGCCATCGCCATCGCCGCTGACCATGAGATGGCCCGCAAC
>JBBRGX010000029.1:0-23050 GCA_038223605.1 Actinomycetales bacterium
ACGTTCGGCATCGGTGCCCTGCTGGGAGCGACCGGCATCTAGCAGCGCCGGCCTCGGGCGTCTCAGCCCGAGGCGCGGACGATGAGCTCGGCCCCGAACAGCTCCGGCTCGACGGGCAGCGGCCCGCCCGCGAGGATCCCCGCGAGGATCTCGCCTGCTCTCGCCGCCATCGCTGCGACGGGCTGACGGACGGTGGTCAGCGGCGGGTGGGTGCTCTCGGAGATCTCGAGGTCGTCGAAACCCACCACGGCGACGTCCTCGGGGACGCGGCGGCCGCGCGCGGCGAGCACCGGCAGCGCGCCGGAGGCCATCAGGTCCGAGGCGATGAAGACGCCGTCGATCTCCGGGTGCGCAGCGAGGAGCCGCTCCATCGCTGCGGCGCCGCTGGCCGCCGTGAAGTCGCCGTACTCCACCGCGTCCGACGGCCGGCCGGCGTCGTGGAGCGCTGCCCGCCATCCCGCGAGCCGGTTCACACCCGGTGTCATGTCCTGCGGGCCGGCGACCGTTCCGATGTGCCGGGCGCCACTACCCAGCAGCCGCTCGGTCGCCAGACGCGCCCCGAGGGTGTTGTCCATGTCGACGAACAGTGCGGTCGGTACGTCGATCGGCCGCCCGATGAAGATGGTGGGCAGCCCGGAGTCGACGATCTTCTGGTTCAGGGCGTCGTCGCGGTGGTGCGAGGCGATGACGGCCCCGTCGACGTGCCCGGTCGTCAGGAAGTGGCCGGCCCGGCGTGCGCCGGCGGCGTCGCGCGCGATCAGCAGCACCATCTGGAGGTCAGCCGTCTCCAGCGCGCGGGACAACCCGTTGATGATCCCGCCGAAGAACGGGTCCGTCAGGAGCCGCGAGTCGGGCTCGGGCACCACGAGGGCCACCGAGCCGGTTCGACGGGTCGCGAGCGAGCGAGCAGCGGGGTTCGGGGTGAACCCGAGCGCCGAGATCGCTGCGTCGACCGCCGTGCGGGTCGCCGGGCTGACCAGGTGCCCGCCGTTGATGACCCGGGAGGCGGTCGCGCGAGAGACCCCCGCAGCGGCAGCGACGTCACGGATCGTCGGAGCCGAGCGTCGCGACCCGTTGCTCGTGCTCACCTGTCCACCGTAGCGCGGACGTCGGTGTCGCTGCGCCAGCCCCGGCGCGCGCAGGCAGGCGGGCGGACGGCACGGCTCATGGTCATCGTTGACCCCTTCCTCTCGACACACGACCGCTCTGCCGTCCCGGTGGGCGACCGCCAGGAGCAGGTCGCCCACCGGGACGTCCGCGTGCGGCTTCCCGATCAGCCCTTGACTGCGCCCTGCATGATTCCGGCGACCAGCTGCCGGCCGACCACGGCGAAGAGCGCGATGAGCGGGAGGGTCGCAGCGACGACGCCCGCCATGATGAGCGCGAAGTCCTTGAAGTAGGACGCCTGGAGCAGCTGCAGTGCGACGGGCAACGTCGGGTTGGTCGACCCGAGCACGATGAACGGCCAGAAGAAGCTCGTCCACGAGCCGACGAAGGTGAACAGGGCCAGCATCGATGCCGCCGGCCGCGCCGCGGGCAGCGCGATGTTCCAGAAGGTCTGGATCATCGTGCAGCCGTCCACCCGTGCCGCCTCGATCAGCTCGTAGGGCAGTGCGGAGTCGAGGTACTGGGTCATCCAGAAGACCCCGAACGCGGTCACCATGGCCGGGACGATGACGGCGATGAGCTTTCCGGTCCAGTCGAGCTTGGCCATCACGATGAACAGCGGGACGACGCCGAGCTGGGTCGGGACCGCCATCGTCGCGACGATGAAGACCAGGAGCCCCCTGCGCCCGCGGAAGCGGAGCCGGGAGAACGCGTACCCGGCGAGGGTCGCGAAGAAGACGACCGAGACGCTCGTGATCACCGCGACGATGAGGCTGTTGACCACGGCGTGCCAGAAGCCGATGTCGGAGGTCACCACGCGGTGCAGGTTCTCGAGCAGGTTGGGCCCGGGGATCAGCGAGGGGACCGGGTGCTGGGCGATCGTCTTCGCGTCAGAGCTCGCGAGCAGGATCGCGTAGTAGATCGGGTACGCGGCGGCGATCGTCACGATCCCGAGGGCGAGGTAGGTCACCCAGCCCGGCCGCCGGGAGGCGCCGATCCCGCGGTGACGGCTGGCGGCACGGGCGGCGCCGGCTCCCGCGCGCTGGCGGGTCATCGCGATGGACGTGCTCATCGGGCGACCTTCTTCTTCGTTGCGTGGGTGGCGGAACCGGCGGAGGCGATCCGCTGGGTGATGGCGAAGTTGATCATCCCGATGATCACGATGACCAGGAACAGGATCCAGGCGACCGCTGCGGCCTTCCCGAAGCTCTTCTGCGAGCCCCAGCCGAGCTCGTAGAGATACATCGTCACCGTCATCCACTGGCGGTCGGACCCGCCCTGCCCGAGCTGGTCGAACATGCGTGGCTCATCGAAGATCTGCAGGCCGCCGATGGTCGAGGTGATGACGACGAAGATGATCGTCGGGCGCAGCATCGGCACCGTGACGGAGAAGAACTGCCGGGCGCGGTTGGCTCCGTCCAGCACGGCCGCCTCGTACAGGTCGCCGGGGATGGCCTGCATCGCGGCGAGGAAGATGAGCGCGTTGTAGCCGGTCCAGCGGAAGTTGACCATCGTCGCGATCGCGAGGTGGCTCGCGAGCGGGTCGGCGTGCCAGCGGACCGGGTCGATGCCCAGGCTACCGAGCAGGGAGTTGATCATCCCGGACTGGTCGGCGAAGGCACGCGAGAAGATCAGCGCGACGGCGACGGGGGCCACGACGTAGGGCAGCAGGACGCCCATCCGCCAGAAGGTCCTGGCGCGCAGGTTGGCGTCCAGGACGAAGGCGATGACGATTGCGAAGATGACCTGCGGGACCGAGGAGAGCAGGAAGATCGAGAACGTGTTGCGCAGCGCCGTCATGAACCGGGGCTGCTGGACCACGTCGACGAAGTTGCCCAGGCCGACGAAGTCGCCCTGGCCGCCGATCAGGTTCCAGTCGTGCATCGAGGCGAACGCCGTGTAGGCGAGCGGGAAGAGGCCGACGATCGCGAACAGGATGAAGAACGGCGAGATGTACAGGTACGGCGACAGCTTGACGTCGACCTTGCCCCAGAAGTTGCGGCGGGCCTGCCGTGCCTCGTCGCGTGGTGGTACCGGGCGACGGGCCTCGGGTCGTGATCCCGGGGCTGAGCCCTGGGGTCCGGTCTTGGCGGTCATCGCCATCGTGCGCTCCTGCAAGTCGTCGGGGAGTCAGGGAGGACAGACCACAGGGCTGGGCCACCGACGAGCGGTGGCCCAGCCCTGGTCAGATCACTTCAGGCCGAGGTTGGTGAAGTCGGAGACGGCCTTGTCCCACGAGGCTGCGGCGTCGTCGGTCTTGTCGACGTCCACGCGGGCGATCGCGTCGGTCACGGTGGTGTTGATCGCGAAGTAGTTCGCGCCCTTGAACGGGGAGACCGTGACGGCTGCTGCGCGGGTGGCCAGGATCTGGCCGGTCGGCGCGTTGTTGAAGAAGGCGTTCGTCTGGCCGAGCAGGTCCTGGCTCTTGAGAGCGTCAACCTGGCTCGGGAAGGTGCCCTTGGCCTTGAAGGCAGCGATCTGCTGCTCGGGGGCCGTCAGCCACGCGGCGAACTTGCGGGCCTCCTCAGGGTGCGTGGACTGCGTCGGGACGGTGAGGAACGAGCCGCCCCAGTTGCCGCCGCCGCCGGGGAAGACGTCTGCGATGTCCCAGCCGGTGACGCCGGCAGCGTTGCCCTCGATGACACCGAGCATCCAGCCCGGGCAGAGCATCGTGGCGAAGCCGTCGTTCTGGAACGCGTTGGTCCAGTCGTCGCTCCACTGGCCCAGGTGAGCCGACAGGTTGTCGGTCACCGAAGCGGTCATGAGGGCGGTGTACGCGTCCTTGACCTCGGTGTTGTCGGCGAGGGGCTTGGCGGTGCCGTCGGCGTTCTCGTACGCGGCGGGCATCTGGTTGACCATGCCCTGGTAGATCCCACCTGCGGAGTCGAACCACGGGACCTTCGACTTGGACATGAAGTCCTTGCCGACCTTGAAGTAGGTGTCCCAGTCGCCGGTCAGCAGCTTGGCCACCTCGGCGCGGTCGGTCGGCAGGCCGGCAGCGGCGAAGAGGTCGGAGCGGTAGCAGACGCCCTCCGGGCCGATGTCGGTGCCGTAGGCGATGAGCTTGCCGTCGGGAGTGGTGGCCTGCGCGGCCTTCCAGTCGAGCCAGCGGCCCTTGACATCGTCGTTCGTCAGGTCGACGAGCTTGTCGGGGTACTGCATGAGCTCGGGGAGCCAGTCGACCTCGATGGCCTCGACATCGGTCAGGCCGGAGCCGGCGGCGAGGCCGGTCATCATCTTGTCGCGCGCCTCGTTGGAGGTGGCGGCCTTGGTGGCCTCGATCTTGACACCCGGGTTGGCGGCCTCGTACTTGGCGTACAGGTCGTCGTACCCGAACTCGTTGAACGTGGTGATGGTCAGGGTGACGTCCTCCGCTGCAGCGGACGCCGAGGTGCTGGCCGAACCGCTGGCGGCGGGCGTGGAACTGCTGCTGCATCCGGCGGCGAGAGTGGCGATGCTCGCCATCCCGACCGTGAGCATCAGCCACGGCTTCCTGATCGTGCGCACGTGTGACTCCTTCGTCGTCCGGCGGCATCGGTGCCGCCGAGGGTGGACCGGGCCGGTGATGGCCCGGGTGCTTCGTGGGGTACTGCTCCGCCAAGGCGCGGCCTTGTCGGCAGCACCCTCTGGAACCGGTCCCATCCGGTGGGAGATCACGCTATATCATGATTGGGACCGGTCTCAGGGACATCCCTGACGGTCCACCCTGATCGCGCTTGCAGTCAATTCCCGTGACCGAACTGTGACGATCCAGGGCGGCGGACCTGCGGTGTTCATGCCTCAGCGAGGGATGTCATGGACTCTTGGTCCCATGTTTGGCCCTCGGTGGACCGTGACAATCGAGAGATGGTCCGATGGGACGAGCACCAGGCGCTGGCGTCACCGAGTCGAGTGGCGATCCTCGAGCTGCTGCATTCGCGTGGTGACGCCGTCGGGGTCGACGAGGTCGCCGAGGCCGTCGGTCTGCACGTCAACACCGCACGTGAGCACCTCGACCGGCTCGTGGCTGTCGGGTTCGTCGAGCGCGAGCGGGAGCACCGCACCGTCCGGGGCCGTCCGAAGGTGCTCTACCGCTCGCTCGGAGCCTCGCCCGACGGGCCGACCCTGGTACGGTCCCGCCTCGACGAGGTGCTCGTTGCCGGCTTCGGCCAGGCCCTTGAGTCGCCATCTGCCGCGGCCAGAGCGGCGGGCCGCGCGCTCATCGACAGCCTTCCGCGCCCGGCCGAGGTACCTCGGCTCGATGCTCCGGGCCAGCTCGACGCGCTGGTCCACGAGCTCGAGGGCCTGGGCTTCGAGGCCACGACGGACGGGTTCGACGTGCACCTGACGCAGTGCCCGCTCGCGCACCTCGCGCACAACAGGGCGGAGGTCGTGTGCTCCGCGCACCTGGGGATGACGAGCGCTCTCGCCGATCGCCTCGGCGGACCGCTCGAGGTCGACGGGGTCGAGCCCTTCTCCGCAGAGTCCGGTGCGTGCGTGCTGCACCTGCGCGAGGGCTGAGGCCGGCGCACCCGCTGCGGGCGGCCGGCCCCGCTTGCTCAGAGGTAGCGGGTCGGGTCGAACTCGGCGAGCGGGATGATCCGCACGCGCGGCAGGCGTGAGGTGAAGGCCTGCACGTCGTGCTCGAGGTCGAAGATCTCCAGCCCGCCGTCGGTGAGCTGACGCAGCGAGGTGCTGATGAACTCCCCGAAGGCGAGGAGCCCCACCCGTCGGCCCGGGCCGAGAAGGGCAGCGAGCTGTGGCGCGAAGTCCCCGTCATGGGTGGCGAGCAGGACGTCGCCCTCCCGGTCGGCCAGCGCGTCGAGCGTGCGCTGGATGCCGATGTCGACGACCTTCTCCGAGGCCTCGCCGGAGAGCGGGATCGGCTGGAAACCGATCGCCAGGAGCGCCTGGACGAAGCTCATCGGCAGCGAGCCGTTGGAGGCGTTGAGGAAGAAGAGACCCTTCGCCTCCGTCCCGCCCCACACCGTGCGCGCGTGCTCGAGCACGCGCTCCCATCGAGGTCGCTGGTCGGGAGCCGGCCGGCCGCCGAGGATCGACCCGCCGAGGGTCGCGTCGATGTTCTCGCCGTCGACGAGAAGATAGGTCGTCACGGGTACAGCCCCCTGATCTTGTGGGCCTCGGCGACCCGGCGGACGCTGAGCATGAGCGCGGCGTCGCGCAGCGAGATCCGTTCGCGCCTCGCCACCTCCGCGACGGCGTCGTAGGCGTGCAGCATGCGTTCCTCCAGCCGTTGCTCGATCTCCGCCTCGGTCCACCAGTACGCCTGCTGCGCCTGGACCCACTCGAAGTACGAGACGACGACGCCCCCCGCGTTGGCGAGGATGTCGGGGACCACGATGATGCCGCGCTCGGCGAGGATCGCGTCGGCGGGGGCCGAGGTCGGTCCGTTCGCGCCCTCGACCACCCACTGGGCCTTGACGTGCGGGGCGTTGTCGCGGGTCAGCACCCCCTCGACCGCAGCCGGGACGAGGACATCGACGTCCAGCAGCAGGAGCTCCTCGTTGCCGACGGGGTCCGCATCGGCGAAGCCGACGACCGAGCCCGTGCGTTCGACGTGCTCGACGAGCCGTGCCATGTCGAGACCGCCGCTGCGGTGCACGCCACCGTACTGGTCGCTCACCGCCTCGACGCGGGCGCCGGCCTCGGCGTACATCACCGCGGCGTGCGAGCCGACCTTGCCGAAGCCCTGGACGGCGACGCGCACGTCGCTCAGCTCGCGGCCGGCCTCGCGGAGCGCCGCGCGGGTCGAGTGGACGACGCCGCGCGAGGTCGCGGTCGCGCGGCCGAGCGAGCCGCCGATCTCGATCGGCTTCCCGGTGACGACGCCGGGGATCGTGTAGCCCTGGCTGACGGAGTAGGTGTCCATCACCCAGGCCATCGTGCGGGCGTCGGTGCCGATGTCGGGGGCCATGATGTCCCGCGCCGGGCCGATCATCGGCATGATCTCGCTGGTGTACCGGCGGGTCACCCGCTCGAGCTCGGCGAGCGAGAAGAGGCGCGGGTCGATCGCGACGCCGCCCTTGGCACCGCCGTAGGGCAGCTCGACGACGGCACACTTCCAGGTCATCCACATCGCCAGTGCCCGCACCTCGTCCGGGTCGACGGAGGGGTGGTAGCGCAGACCGCCCTTGCCGGGCCCGCGCGAGACGTTGTGCTGCACGCGGTAGCCGTGGAAGAGGGCGGTGGAGCCGTCGTCGCGGCGCAGCGGGATCGAGACGTTGATCTCCCGTCTCGGCGTGGCGAGCATCGCGTGCAGGCCCTCGTCGTAGCCGAGCCTCGCGACGGCGCCCGCGAGCTGGGCGTGGGCTGTCGTCAGCGGACCGTCGTGCGTCCCAGTGCCGGTCATCCTGCCGTCCTCCTGCGGTCCGTCGGTGCCGACAGGGCGACCCGCGCCGGCCAGCCCACTCTGGCACCCTGGAGCCGTTCCTGCGCGCAGCACGCGTCCCGGCGCGCGGGACGGCTGTTCCATGCCCGGTGCGAACCGTGGAAAAGGCTTCCCGATGTCGGTGCCGACACCTAGGGTTCCTGCCATGGCTGATGCGATCACCGCGACGGGGCTCGTCAAGAGGTACGGCTCGGTCACCGCCCTCGCCGGGGTGGACCTCACCGTCCCGCAAGGGACGGTGCTCGGGCTCCTCGGGCCCAACGGCGCGGGCAAGACGACCATCGTGCGCATCCTTGCCACGCTCCTGCGCCCCGACGAGGGCTCCGCGCTGGTGGCGGGTATCGACGTGCTGGCGCACCCGCGTGAGGTCAGGCGGCGGATCGGGCTCTCGGGCCAGTACGCGGCGGTCGACGAGTACCTCACCGGCTTCGAGAACCTGCACATGATCGGCCGCCTCTACCACCTCGGGGCACGACGATCGCGGGAACGGGCGCGCGAGCTGCTGGCAGCCTTCCGGCTCGAGGACGCAGCCGACCGACCCACGCGCACCTACTCCGGTGGCATGCGGCGTCGGCTGGACCTCGCCGGCTCCCTCGTCGCCGACCCGCCGGTGCTCTTCCTCGACGAGCCGACGACGGGTCTCGACCCGCGCAGCCGGGTCGAGATGTGGGCAGTGATCGAGTCGCTCGTCGAGCGCGGGACGACTCTCCTGCTGACCACGCAGTACCTCGAGGAGGCCGACGCCCTGGCCCACCGCATCGTGGTGATCGACCACGGACGGATCATCGCCCAGGGCACGGCCGACGAGCTCAAGGGCCAGGTCGGCGGCGAGCGGCTGGAGGTCACGATCACCGACCCGACCCGCCTCGCCGAGGCCGCCGGCCTCGTGGAGCCGCTGGGTGTCGGTGCCGCCGTCGTCGACGAGCACCGCCGCTCGGTGCTCGTGCCGGTCAGCGGGGGCACCGCCGTCCTGGTCGACGCCCTCCGCCGGCTCGACGCTGCGTCCATCGCCCTGGACGACGTCGGGGTCCGGCGTCCGACGCTGGACGACGTCTTCCTCAGCCTCACCGGCAAACCGGCGGAGGAGACCTCGGGGACGGCCGACGAGACGCCCGTCGCCCGATCCGGCCGCCAGGGAAAGGAGGCACGGCGATGAGAGTTCCCGCCGTCATCGCGGACGCGCACGTCGTCGCGACCAGGAACATCATCAAGATCAAGCGGGTGCCGGACCTGCTCGTCTTCACGGTGCTCTCGCCGATCATGTTCGTGCTGCTCTTCGCCTACGTCTTCGGCGGAGCGATCGGCGGGACGGTCGGCCCGGGTGCCGACAGCGGTGCCTACCGCGAGTACCTCATCGCCGGCATCTTCGCCCAGACTGTCATTTTCGGGGCGACGATCACCGGCGCCGGTCTGGCAGAGGACGTGAAGAAGGGCATCATCGACCGCTTCCGCTCCTTGCCGATGGCCCCCTCGGCGGTGCTCACCGGTCGCACGCTCTCCGACGTGGTGAACAACGTGATCGTGCTCGTCGTGATGTCGCTGACCGGGCTGGTCGTCGGCTGGCGGATCCGTGGCTCGTTCCTCGACGCGCTCGTCGGCTACGGGGTCCTGCTGGTCTTCGCCTACGCGGTCTCGTGGATCATGGCGTGGATCGGGATGCTGGTGCCGAGCCCTGAGGTCGTGAACAACGCCTCGTTCGTCGTCATCTTCCCGCTGACCTTCGTCGCGAACACCTTCGTCCCGCTCAGCACCCTGCCCTCCGGGCTGCAGACCTTCGCCGAGTGGAACCCGGTCTCGGCCGTCACCCAGGCGGCGCGCGAGCTGTTCGGCAACGTCCAGGCCGGCGCCCCGGAGCCGACGGCCTGGCCGCTGGTCCACCCCGTGGCCTACACGATGCTGTGGTCCCTGGTGATCCTGCTGGTCTTCGTGCCGCTCGCGAACGCGCAGTACCGGCGCTCGACGAGTCGCTGACGGTCGGCCCGCTCAGCCGGTGTACTCGAAGTGCCAGTACTCCGGCGTGCTCCCGTCGGCGCGAGCCCAGGCGGGGGAGACCCAGCCGTACTCGGGAGCGTGCAGGACGAGCCAGTCGTAGCGCGGTGCGCCGAAGCCGTAGGCGGCCCACTCCCAGGTGTCGATCGCGGTGCCCCGGCCGTGGTTCGAGGTGCCCGGCTTGGCAGCAAGGGAGCCGTAGGACGCACGCATCGCGACCTGCTGGTCGTAGGAGCGGTAGCTGAGGTCGACAGCGATGTTCTCGCCGAACTCGGCACGGAAGTCCTCGTTCATCCGGCTCAGCGCCGTGGCTGCTTCGGCGCGCAACCACTGCTTGTTGCCCTGGGAGTCCTCGCACCAGGCCAGCGGTGCCATCGCCGACGCCAGGACCCGGCCGTTGCTGCCGTCCCCCGAGGTCGCGGGCGTCGAGGTGTAGAAGATCGGACGGCCGTCCTGAACCGGGGGCTCGAAGGAGTCCGGCCCGCCGCAGTCGGGACCAGCTCCCGCGGGGCGAGCGGGCGGCGCAGCACTCGGCACCACCGGAGCCGGCGCAGCACTCGGCACCACCGGGGCTGGGGTCGGGCGAGCGGTGGGGGAGCTCGCGCTGGTCGGCACGGTGACCGGGCTCGCCGAGGGTGACGGCGCGATCGTCGCGCTAGCCGTGGAGGCCGACGGCGCCGGGGGGGTCCCGCGACCGGTCGAGGCCCCCCGCGGGACCCCCGCGTCGGCGTCCTGCAGGACGAGCTGCCGGCGCTCGGCCGCCTGCGCCGTGCGTACCTGCCACCCGATCGCAGCACCGGCCACGACCGCCAGGCCGACGGCACCGGCGAGCAGGACACGCTGCCGGGAGCCGGGCATGGCGCGCCGGCCGGCAGCTGCGGTGCGGGGGCTCCTCACCGGACGAGTCTCGCCCGCGCCGGCCGTGATGTCGATCTCGCAGCCGGGTGCTGCCGGTCGCCGGTGCGGGTGACGGGGCCCGCGGGACCTGCGACCCAGGCGCCGCGCTGGCCCGTCGGCGAGTCTGGACCTGGGCGTCTCGCCCGCCCAGGGCAGAGGCAGGAGGTGATCGCCGATGCAGGTCCTCGTTGCGGTGGCCTCACGCCACGGCGCGACCCGGGAGATCGCGGACGCGATCGCCGAGGTGCTCCGGGACGCCGGGTTCGAGGCCATCGTCCGTGATCCGGACGATGTCGAGGACGTCGAGCCGTACGACGCCGTGCTCCTGGGTTCTGCCGTCTACGTCGGCCGATGGGCCGCCTCTGCCCGTGCCTTCGTCGACCGCTTCGCCCATGCGCTGGTCCGCCGGCCGGTCTGGCTCTTCTCCTCCGGCCCGCTCGGCTCGCCCCTGGCGCCGGCGTCGGAGGCCGACGAGATCCCTTCCCTCGTCACCCGGCTGAACGCCAGGGGGCATCGCAGCTTCGCCGGGCGGCTCGACCGCGGAGGGCTCGCGCTCGCCGAGCGTGCGGTCGTCGCGCTCGTCCAGGCGGAGGACGGTGACTTCCGCTCGTGGCCGGACGTCCAGGACTGGGCGCTGCAGGTCGCCCAGGAGCTGCGAAGCATCGACCTGAGCGGGGCACGCCTCAGCCGCTGACCCTCAGCGACTGAGCCACGCGGCGCCGGCGCGCTCCTCGGCCCGGATCGCCCCGAGCATCGCGTCGGCGATCGCCTTCTCGACGGGCGAGCTGAAGAACGGGATCGAGGCCTTCAGGTCGCCGGCGATGACGACGATGGTCGCCGCACCGTCGAAGGACATCCGCATGGTCCCGGTCAGGCGGACAGGTGCACCGGTCACCTCGACGACGATGGTGCCGCTGCGGCCGTCGACGCCGTCGACCGGCGCCTGCCACGCCTGGACCTCGCGGACC
Organism: Actinomycetales bacterium; assembly: GCA_038223605.1. Lineage (GTDB taxonomy): Bacteria > Actinomycetota > Actinomycetes > Actinomycetales > Cellulomonadaceae > Actinotalea. The sequence goes on from JBBRGX010000029.1 coordinate 11,350, forward strand.
TCGAGCGTCCCGCCCACCAGGGCCCTGAACTGGGCAGGGACGTCCGTCGTCGGCATCTCCCGTCGCGTCGTGACCGTGAAGGGGCCGGCCGCCGACCCGACCACATCGGCCCGCTGGACGACGGCGCCTGTGGCACGGACCTTCGTCTCGACGAAGTCGAGGTCGGCGAACATGGCGGCGACCCGGTCGGGGCTCGCGTCGAAGCTCGCCTTCGCGGACAGGTTCACCGTCGACCTCCTGGGGTTGGTGCCATGAGGCTAACAAGGCGGAGGGCCCCTGCACCTACGCTTTCGGGGTGTCCACGCTCAGCCAGCTCGTCGCCCGCCACTCCGACCTCCCGCCCTCCGACGTCGAGTGGCTGCACCTGCTGGTGGGCGACTGGCAGATCATCTCCGACCTCGCCTTCGCCGACCTCGTCCTGTGGCTGCCGACGACGGACGGCTACATCGCCGTCGCCCAGGCCAGGCCGACGACCGGGGCCACCGTGCACTACGACGACATCGTGGGCAGCGCGGCTCCCGACGGCCAGCGTGCCCAGCTGGACCGGGCCTTGAGCGACGTCTCGATCCAGCGCTCGCGCGAGCCCCGATGGTTCGGCACCTACGCCGTCCGCGAGGAGGCCGTCCCGGTCGTCCGGCTCGGTCGTGCGATCGCCGTCATCGCCCGACAGACCAACCTCGGGGGCACCAGGACCCCGAGCCGGCTCGAGCTCAACTACGTCGAGTCGGCCGACGAGCTCCTCGGCATGGTCGCCAGGGGCGAGTTCCCGGCGCCGAACGCCGCGACGGGACCTCGACGCGGCGCGCCGCGCGTCGGGGACGGGCTCATCCGGCTGAACTCCGAGGGCGAGGTGCTCTACGCCAGCCCGAACGCCCTCAGCTGCTTCCACCGCCTCGGTCACCTCGGATCACTCGTGGGGATGTCGCTCGCCGAGGTCACCACCGAGCTCCTCGAGGAGTCCTCCGGCACGACCGACGAGTCCTTGCCCCTGGTGGTCATGGGCCGTGCGCCGTGGCGCACCGACATCGAGAGCCGTGGGGTGTGCCTCTCGCTGAGGTCGGTGCCCCTCATGGAGAGCGGCAGCCGGACGGGAGCCGTGCTCCTGTGCCGCGACGTCTCCGAGCTGCGCCGCCGGGAGCGGGAGCTGTTGACCAAGGACGCGACCATCCGGGAGATCCATCACCGGGTGAAGAACAACCTGCAGACGGTCGCGGCCCTGCTGCGCCTCCAGGCGCGACGGATGACCTCGACCGAGGCGCGCGAGGCGCTCGGCGAGGCGATCCGGCGGGTGACCACGATCGCCCAGGTGCACGAGACGCTCTCGCAGACCCTCGACGAGATGGTGGACTTCGACACCCTCGTCGACCGCAGCCTGCGACTGGCGGCCGATGTGGCCTCGTCCGGCACGCCGGTGCGCACGGTCCGCGAGGGCACCTTCGGCATGGTGCCGGCCGAGGCGGCGACGGCGCTCGCGCTCGTGCTCACCGAGCTGGTGACCAATGCCGTCGAGCACGGGTTCGCCGACGGCCGCGGGGGAACCGTCGAGGTCACCGCCGAGCGGGCGGGTGGCCATCTCCGGGCGATCGTCGCCGACGACGGAGCGGGGCTCCCGCAGACCGGTCCGGGGCCGGGTGCAGGTCTCGGTACCCAGATCGTCACGACGCTGGTCACCTACGAGCTGAGAGGAACGATCGCCTGGCAGCAGCGCGAGGGCAGGCAGGGGACCGAGGTCGTCCTCGAGCTGGAGCTGGACGAGCTCAAGTCCTGAGGGCGGACGCGGCTCGACCCCGGTGCGCTCGATGGGAGCTGCCGGGGTCGAGTGGGTCGAATGCTGGTCGGCCCGCGGGGGCCGGTCGAACGGGGTCGGTCAGCTGGCGCGGCGGGCGCGGGCGGTGCGGCGCTTGAGCGCGCGGCGCTCGTCCTCGGAGAGGCCGCCCCAGACGCCGGCGTCCTGGCCGGACTCGAGCGCCCACTTCAGGCATGTCTCGGTGACGGGGCAGCGACGGCACACGACCTTGGCCTCGTCGATCTGCTGAAGGGCCGGGCCGGTGTTCCCGATCGGGAAGAACAGCTCAGGGTCCTCATCAAGACATGCAGCGCGGTGGCGCCAGTCCATGACATCGCTCCTTGGGGCACACGGCTCAACGCCTCCCTGTGAGAGGCGGAGTCGAGAGGGGGTGTCGTGCGTAACGTCCTACGACTGTGGACAAGCCTCACACGGGAGGAGCAGATGCACAAGAGGTGACCATCGTGTTTCATCCTGATAACAGTGAGGCGTTGATCACATCGGTTCGACAGGGATCTCCGGCGTCCGGAGTGTCCGCTCCGGAACCGGCCAGAGCCCGGGGAGGGCGGCCCCGGCGCTCGGCAGTCCGCTGGTCCCGAGCCGTAGGGTCACCCTCATGAGTGAGGCGCAGGAGGCGGTGGGCGGCGTGGAGCGGGCGCGACCATGGCGGCGCCTGGCCGGTGCCTGCGTCGCTGTCGAGGCCGCTGGACTCCTGCTCGGCGGGCTGTGGGCCCTCGGCGTCGTCCTGCGCGGCACGGCGGACTCCGTCGCCGTCGCCCTCACCCTCGCGGCCTTCGGGATCGGGCTCGGCCTGCTCCTCGCCCTGGCGTCCCGAGCGGTCCGACGTGGACGAGAACGGGTGCGCGGACCGGTCCTGACCTGGCAGCTGCTCCAGGCCGCCACCGCCGGCGCGCTCATCGGTGGCTCGAGCGGGGCGACGCCCCTCGCGGCCCGCCTCGGGTTCTGGGGGGCTGCCCTGCTCGCGGTCCTCCTCGCCGCGGCCCTCGTCGTCGACGCCGCCCAGCAGAAGCGCTGAGCCCGGCGGGTTCTGCACCCGGGTGCGACGCGAGCTCGGCGGCAGGGTGTCGGTCATCGTCCGTCGGGCACTCGGCTCCCGACCGACCGCGCGACCTGCAGCGGGACCGCGCCGTCCGCGCCCAGCAGGACCCCGCGGCCGGGGTGGCGGGGCAGTGCGGGGTCGGCGTCGTCCAGGAGGGAGCGTGCGACGGCCTCCGTCGTCCCGGCGGTCGAGGGGGCGAGGACCAGGACGGGAGCGGTCCGGCGCAGGTCCGCAATGACGCCGCGGTAGGTCACTGCGGCGCTGTCGGTGGTGACGGCCGCCACGAGGATCGGCGCTCGTCCGCCGTCCTCGCGTCGTTCGACCCACTCGGCGAGCACCTCGTCGACCCCGGGGTGCGCCCTGAGCACACGGTCGAGGTCGTCGACGAGGAGCACCGGGTCCTCGGGGTGGGCTGCGGCCGCCGCCCACCACCGCCGCAGCCCTGCGGCGGTGTCCACGCCGGCCCACCCGTCGGGGGCACGGGAGCCCTCGTCCGGCGAGCGCGATCGCTCGACGTCCGGTGAGCGCTGCGGGCCGAGAAGCACCTCGCGGCCGGCGAGCCCCGAGCGGATCGTCTCCAGGGCCGTCGTTCGCCCCGAGCGGGGCGGGCCGACGACCAGCAAGCCGTGCCCGAGGCGGACCGTCACGAGCCCGGCGTCGTCACCACCGCGTCCGACGACCACCAGGGGTGCGCTGCCCCCTCGCGTGGGCCGTCCGCAGTCGTCGGCGCCTGTCGCACGTGGATCGCTCAGCTCGGCGGCAGTCATCGCCACGTCCAGGGGGATCGGCTCGAGCCGCAGGCGCGCGGGGACGCCGGGCGGCGCGTGCCGGCCCCGCCCCGGCGCGCGGCCGTCGCTGATCTGGACCTCCAGCCCCTCCGGCAGGAGGACAGCCCTTCCCGGGGCCGAGCGTCCCGAGCGCGAGCGAGGCACCCCGAGGGCGTCGTCGTCGTGGCTGTCCCCGGTCGCGAGGACGAGCCGGATCGGGGTCTGCGCGGCGAGCCGCCGGACCGCCGCCGGCTCGCCGGCCACGACGAGGCCGATCCCCAGGCGGGCCGCGTCACGGAGCAGGTCGGCCAGCGCTTCGGCACCCGGACCGGTGCGGGTGGACTCCAGGGTCCGCAGGACGCCGCCCACGTCGTCCACGAGCAGCAGGTGCTCGTGCTCCCCCCGTTCCGCCGCGCTGCGCAGCAGGTGCAGGAGGCGAAGGATCCGTCGGGGGTCGCGGACGTCGGCGACCGTCCCCCAGCCGGCGTCGTCCGGTCGCCGCGCCGACCAGGGCTCGCGACGGTCCTCGGCTCGGGCCGGCCGTCCCACGATGCAGTGGACGGTGAGGCCGGCGTCGAGCGCTGACCTCGCGACCGCTCGCAGCGTCGTGGTGCGTCCCGATCCGGGCCGCCCCGCCACCAGGAGCGCGCCCGAGGTGGGCTGCCACCGGGCGATGGTCGCCGACCGACGATCGGGCCGATCGGCGAGCCCGATGGCGAGCCCGGCGGCGTCGTCGGCGAACGGCAGGAGGTCGCCGTCGTCCAGCTGGGTGGGCAGGGGAGGGGACCAGAGCGGAGCAGGTGCTGCCCTGCCGAGCGCTGCCCTGCGGGCCGCCTCGACCAGCCGAGGAGCGTGGTCGGCGAGCGGGCGGGTACCGAGCTCCTCGTCGGGAGTGGTCGCTCCCTCGCCGGGGGTGGGCCAGGGCGGAGCCCACCGCACGCTCGACCTCTCGGGGCCGAGCGCCGCCCATGCCGTCTGCTCGACGACGGGAGGTGCGTGCCCGCGACGGATCACCGCCCGCCCGGGGCGGTCGGCGGGCAGCTGCGCAGCGTCCGGCACGTCGACGACGTCGAGGGACTCGGCCGGGTCGGTCACGCGCAGGCAGACCCGCAGGGCGACGTTCGCACGGACCTGCGCGTCGACGGCGCCGGCCGGTCGTTGGGTCGCGAGCACCAGATGGATGCCGAGCGAGCGCCCCTGGGCCGCGAGCCGGATGAGGGCGGGAAGGACGTCGGGCAGGTCGTCGCGCAGGGCCCGCAGCTCGTCGACGACGACGAGGATCCGCGGTGGCGCCGGACCCAGGGCCCGCAGCTCCTCCAGGTCGGCGACGCCGGCCCGCGTGAAGAGCTGCTCGCGACGCACCAGCTCGCGTCGCAGGCCGGCCAGCGCGCGCTCGGCGAGCGCGGCGTCGAGGTCGGTGACCTCGCCGACCACATGCGGGAGCCGGCGGCACGGCCCGAGCCCTGCTCCGCCCTTGAAGTCGACGAGCACGACGACGAGGCGGTCGGGCGGGTACCGCAGGGCGAGGGCGAGAACGAGCGACTGCAGGAACGCCGACTTCCCCGCTCCTGTCGTCCCGGCGACGAGCGCGTGGGGACCGTCGGCCAGGAGGTCGACCTCGCTCGGCCCGGTGCTGTCGACCCCGATCCGCGCGCGCAGGGACGCCATCGGCCCGCGCTGCCCCGCCCACTGCGTGAGAACGGTCCGGTGATCGGCCGGCGCGCCCAGGTCGACCAGCCCGATCCGGTCAGGAAGGAGCGCCGTGGCGCCCGCTCGTCGCCGGTCCCGCGCTGCGACCCGCCTGGCCTGCGCCTGCGCCCACCTGGCATCGGCCCGCGGTGCTCCTGGCGCCGCCGGCTCGACGACGGGCCGGGTCGCGCTCCGCCCGGTGGACGGCTCGGTCCCACGCCGCCGCGGCCGGCCGGCACCGTCCACCGTCCACCCGCACCAGGCGGGGACGTCCCTGCCGTCGCTCGCCAGGAGGAGCACCCCGGCCCCGGCCGTCCTGGCCAGCGACCAGCGGTCGAGGGTCGAGCGGTCGGCGCCGTCCGCGACGAGGAGCGAGCGGCTGCTCGCCGCAGCCGAGCCCGTGCCCGCGGCGCGATGCTGCACCCACCGGCACCACGACCAGTCCGCCCGCGTCCGGCCGCTCAGCACGAAGGTCAGGCCGATGTCCGGCTCCGCGATCGCTGCCCCGACCAGTGCCCTCGCGCGGGCGAGGGCATCCTCGCGCGGACCGGTCAACGCGACGCCATCCTCGAGTGCTGCCCACCACGCTGGCGCAAGGGCCGTGGTCGACGCCGCTCCTGGCCCGGTCCTCGCCTCGCCGGTGTCGACGCGCTCGCCCGTGTCGACGCGCTCGTCGGAGTCGGCGGCGGCGCGGACGGCGCTCGCTGCAAGGTCGGGCCATGTCCACTCCCGAGCCTGCGAGGCAGGGCGGCGCGGGCGAGGGCGTCCCCCGAGGGCGGGCACGACAGCTGTCAGGGCGAAGAGCAGCGGGACGGCGCTGTGCAGCAGCAGCGCCAGGGCGACCGCGACGATCCCGGGCAGCAGCCAGGTCCTGGCCGGCGCGCGGGGAGGACGAGCAGCCGTCTCGCCCGTGCGGTCGTGGTCGGCCGCCTGCGCCATGGCGATGCGGCGCACCGTCAGCACCGTCGAGCCGACGACGACCTCCTGCCCGATGCGCAGGCGGCGGCCCGCTCGGCGACCGACCGTGCGGGTGCGGGCCGGGGCCAGGTGCTGACGGCGGCGGCCAGCTGGCCGCAGCCGGGTCCCGTTCGAGGATCCGAGGTCCAGGACGACCCATCGTCGGCCCGCCGGCCGCACCTGCGCGTGGTCGAGCGACACCGCAGGATCGCTCAACCGCAGCGACCCGGCCCCTGCGGCCACGGGTGCGGTGCCGCTGCCCGCCCGGCCCACGTGCACCGCGCCGTCGCTCCCGGGGACCGCGATGAGACCCGCGTCGGGGCCGGCGAGCACCGCGAGGTGCCAGGGGGCGTCGATCGCCGCGCGCGCCGGGTCCGGCGTCGGTCCTGACTGCGGAGCCCCGACCCGCACGACGGATCCGGGGACCCATGGCTCGGCCCCCGCCACCTGTCCGTCGTGCATCGGGTACCCGTCGACGGACAGCGGTGCCCAGCCGAGGGCATCGATGCCGGTGAGCGCGGCGAGGCCCGCCCGGCAGCTGGCCACCGTGCTCCCGTCGGGCACGTCGAGGTCGCCGACGGCCTCGAGCGTGAAGCGCATGGGGCCAGCCTCCGGCCCCGCTCGCGGTGGATCGGGTCGGTCCACCGCAGGTGTGGGCACCGGCCCGTCCACACCGCGGCGGCAGGCGCTGACCGGCCCCGCGGCCCGGCGCCCTGGACTCGGATGATCCGTGTGGCAGCATGACCCCATGACGCATGTGGTCTTGGCCGAAGACGACCCTGCCATTGCCGAACCCTTGGCCCGTGCCTTGGCCCGGGAGGGCTACGACGTCGTCGTGCAAGGGACTGGTCAAGGTGCGATCGACGCCGTCCCAGCGGCGGACCTCATCATCCTCGACCTCGGCCTGCCCGACATGGACGGTCTCGACGTCGCGCGGTGGATCCGCAACCAGGGGATGACGATCCCTGTCCTGGTGCTGACCGCTCGGGCCGACGAGGTGGACCTCGTCGTCGGCCTCGACGCCGGCGCTGACGACTACGTCACCAAGCCCTTCCGTCTTGCCGAGCTCCTGGCCCGGGTGCGTGCCCTGCTCCGGCGGTCCAGCACCGACGGCACCGAGGAGGACGAGCTGCAGGCGCAGGACGTCCGGATGGACCTCGCAGCCCACCGCGCCTTCCAGGGCGACCGTGAGCTGCACCTGACGGCCAAGGAGTTCGACCTGCTCCGGGTGCTGGTGCGCGACGCCGGGAGCGTGGTCCCGCGCGACACGCTGATGCGCGACGTCTGGGAGCTCGACCCGACCGGATCGACGAAGACCCTCGACATGCACGTCTCGTGGCTGCGGCGAAAGCTCGGCGACGACGCGAACGCCCCGCGCTACATCTCCACCGTCCGTGGCATGGGCTTCCGCTTCGAGTCCGGCAAAGACTGAGGATGCGTCGCCGCGTCCTTCAGGCGACGATCGCGGCGGTGACGGTTGCCGTCGTCCTCCTCGGCATCCCGCTCGCCTTCTACGGGGCGCGGCTCGTCCGTGACACCGAGCTGCGCAACATGAACGACCGCGCCTCGGCCCTCGCCCGACAGGTCGAGAGCCGGATCGCCCAGGGCCGGCCCATCACCGAGGAGCTCCTGGCGTACTACGTCGGCGGTCAGAACGGCACGTTGACGGCCTCCGTCTCGGTCGTCACCCCCGACGGCATCCGGGTCCGGGCGGGGGACCCGATCGCCGGGCGCGGCTACCCGGCGGTCGAGCGGACCGACTCCGGGGCCGTCATCCTGCTCACCCTCGACTGGTGGGACGTCTTCTGGCAGTCGAGCAAGGCCGTCGCCCTCGTCGTCGCCGCCTCGCTCGTGGCCTTCGCCGCCGGGATCTCGATGGCCCTCTGGCAGGCGAGGAGGCTCGCAGCTCCGCTCATCTACCTCGCGGCGAGCGCCGAGCAGCTCGGCTCCGGCCAGGTGCGCCCGCACCTGGAGGCCTCCGGGGTCGAGGAGATCGACCTCGTCGCCGCCGAGCTCGGCCGCAGCGCCGGCCGGCTGGCCGGACGGCTCGCTGCCGAGCGTCAGTTCGCCGCCGACGCCTCGCACCAGCTGCGCACCCCGCTGACCGCCCTGACGATGCGGCTGGAGGAGATCACCCTCGCCAGCGACCAGCCGGAGGTGCAGGAGGAGGCCCGGATCTCCCTGGAGCAGGTCGAGCGGCTGGTGGCCGTCGTCGACGACCTGCTCACGCGCTCGCGTCGCGCCTCGGGCGGCACGACGGAGCCCGTCCGTCTGCTGGAGGTCGTGCACCAGCAGGAGGAGGAGTGGTCGCCGTCCTTCCGCACCGCCGGACGCCGGCTCGTGGTCGAGGTCGGGAAGGACGTCTCGGTGCTCGCCACGCCCGGCGCGCTCGCGCAGGTCCTGGCGACCCTCCTGGAGAACTCCTTGAGGCACGGCGGCGGGACGACGACCGTGCGTTCGCGACCCTCCGGAAGCAGCGGGGCGATCGTGATCGAGGTCTCCGACGAGGGGCACGGCGTCACCGACGACCTCGCCCCGCGGATCTTCGAGCGCGAGGTCACGTCGGGCAAGGGCACCGGTCTCGGGCTGGCGCTCGCGCGGGACCTGGTCGCGGCCGACGGTGGCCGTCTCGAGCTCGCCCAGCGGCGGCCGGCGGTCTTCTCGATCTTCCTCGCCGGTGTCCCCCGGATGCTCGACCCGGACGAGGTCCTCCCGATGGGCGCCGTGCTCTCGCTACGGCGCCGACGCCGGCGCCGGCGCCGCTGACTCGGTCCGGTGGCCGGTGAAGACCACCCTGCGGTAGGCGAGGTAGCGGAACGCGGTCCCCAGCACGAGCCCGACGCCGTTCGCCGAGATGTTGTCGGCCAGCGCCGACCTCAGGTCCAGGACGTAGTGGGAGAACCACAGGCAGCCGACCGCGATCGCCATCCCGCCCACGTTGACGACGGCAAAACCCGCGAACTCCCGCGTGCGGCTCGTCGTGCGGCGCCCGGCGAAGGTCCAGTACCTGTTGCCGAGCCAGGAGACGACGGTCGCGACCGCGACGGAGACGATCTTGGCCGTCAACGGGCGGTCCCCGAGCAGCTCACCGGGGCCGTAGCGCAGCAGGTTGAACAGCCCGACGTCGACCACGTAGGCGAGGGCCCCGATGGAGCCGAATCGGATCAGCTCGAGAAGGCGTGCGCGCATGGACCAAGAGTAGAGCCGGCTCGCAGTTGTTACGCTCGGCGATCGTGACCAGGGTCGTGGCAGTGGTGGGTGGCGGACAGCTGGCCCGGATGATGACGCCGGCGGCGACGGCGCTCGGGCTGCACCTGCGGGTGCTGGTCGAGCACGAGAACGCCTCGGCTGCCCGGGTGGTCGTCGACGCACCGGTCGGTGCCCCGCGGGCGAGGGCCGATGTGATCGCGCTGGTCGGCGGCACGGGCGGCGATACGCGGGCCGAGGTCCTCACCTTCGAGCACGAGCACATCCCCGCCGAGGTCCTGGCGGAGGTCGAGGCGATGGGCATCCCGGTCCGGCCGAGCCCTGCGGCCCTGCTCCACGCGCAGGACAAGATCGTCATGCGTCGTCGGCTCGCCGAGCTGGGCGTGCCCTGCCCGCGCTGGGCGCCGCTGCCCGACGCGGCAGCCCTCGAGGCGTTCCTGGCCGAGATCGGCGGTGAGGCCGTGGTGAAGACCTCCCGCGGCGGCTACGACGGCAAGGGGGTGCGGGTGGTGCGCTCGGCGGCCGAGGTGGCCGACTGGTTCGCTGCCGCCGCCGGGGGCGGGCCGGCGCTGCTCGCCGAGGAGAAGGTCCCCTTCACCCGGGAGCTGGCCGTCCTGCTGGCGCGCCGCCCGTCCGGCGAGGTCGCGGTGTGGCCGGTGGTGCAGACCGTCCAGGTCGACGGGGTCTGCGCAGAGGTGATCGCCCCGGCGCCGGGGCTCGACCCGGAGCTCGCACGTGAGGCGGTCGACGCAGCGATCGCGATCGCTGTCGGGGTGGACGTGACCGGCGTCCTCGCGGTCGAGATGTTCGAGATCCCCGCTCGCGGCGAGGAGCCCGCGCGCGTCGTCGTGAACGAGCTCGCGATGCGCCCGCACAACTCCGGCCACTGGACGATCGACGGCGCCGTCACGAGCCAGTTCGAGCAGCACCTGCGTGCCGTCCTCGACCTGCCGCTCGGTGACCCCTCGCCCCGGGCACCATGGTCGGTGATGGCGAACGTGCTCGGCAGCAGCCTCGAGCGGCTCACGGACGCCCTGCCCGCGGTCGCGGCCGACCCTGGCGTGCGCGTCCATCTGTACGGGAAGGACATCCGGCCGGGTCGCAAGCTCGGCCATGTGACCGTCTGCGGGGACGACCTCGCCGACGTCAGGGCGCGCGCGGCCCGCGCCGCCGCGCTCCTGCGCGGTGACGACCCGACGCCATGAGCAGGGGCTGCCGTTCGCCCTCGGCGCAGCAGGCGCCGAGGGTGCCGGTGACATGTCAGGGTGGGATCCGACGAAGGGACGCAGGATGAGCGAGCAGGCGCTGGTCGGTGTGGTGATGGGGTCGGACTCCGACTGGCCCGTCATGGAGGCGGCAGCGCAGGCGCTCGCCGAGTTCGGGATCGCGACCGAGGTCGACGTCGTCTCGGCGCACCGGATGCCGCAGGACATGATCGACTACGGGCGTGCTGCCGCCGCGCGCGGGCTGCGGGTCATCGTTGCCGGCGCCGGGGGTGCGGCGCACCTGCCGGGGATGCTCGCCGCCGTGTCGCCGTTGCCCGTCATCGGCGTGCCGGTGCCGCTGGCGCACCTTGACGGGATGGACTCGCTGCTCTCGATCGTCCAGATGCCCGCGGGAGTGCCGGTCGCGACCGTCTCCGTCGGTGGCGCGCGGAACGCCGGCCTGCTCGCGGTGCGGATCCTCGCGTCCGGGACGGATGAGCGCGCGACGGAGCTTCGGGAGGCCATGGTGCGCTTCCAGGACGACCTGCGCACGCAGGCCATGACCAAGGGCGCGCGGCTGCGTGCGCGCCACGGCGACGGGGTGACCGTTCCCGGCACCGCCGGTTTCAGCGCGACGGCCGCTTCCGCAGCGCGCCCGATCGGGTTCTCCGCGTGACCGCTCGCCTCAGCTGAGGCGATTGTCGGTGGGGCGACCGCTCGTCTCGTCTCGGCGAGCCTCAGCCGCAGGCTGTCGTGACCTGGTCGGCCGTGATCGTCCCGGCTGTCGTGGGGGCGCTGCTGGGTGAGGTGCTCTGCGCCGGGCCCGGCGAGGTGGACGGTGCCGGGCTCGTCGCGCCCGCCCCGGGTGCGGCCGGGGCGGTCGCCGTGGGAGTCGGCGCCGGGGCGATGAGGGGCTCGTCGTTAGCGAGCTTCGACCAGACGCCGGCGGCCTCAGAGGTCCAGACCACGCGGTTCGGGTCGGAGGGGGCTGCCCGCCACGGGATCGTCATGAACACGACGTTCGCGGTGT
>JBBRGX010000030.1:0-22960 GCA_038223605.1 Actinomycetales bacterium
GCCTCGGGTCCCCAGTGCCAGCCGCGACCGGGTGCCTCGGCCGCACGGGCCAGCGCCGCGCCGAGCATCACGGCGTCGGCCCCGCAGGCCACGGCCTTGACCAGGTCACCGGAACGTCCGACCCCGCCGTCGGCGATGACGTGCACGTAGCGGCCACCGGACTCGTCGAGGTAGTCGCGACGCGCTGCGGCGACGTCGGCGACGGCGGTCGCCATCGGCGCATGGATCCCCAGCGAGACGCGCGTCGTGTGCGCAGCGCCGCCGCCGAAGCCGACGAGGACGCCGGCCGCGCCGGTGCGCATCAGGTGCAGCGCAGCGGTGTAGGTCGAGGCGCCGCCGACGATCACCGGGACGTCGAGCTCGTAGATGAAGCGCTTGAGGTTCAGCGGCTCTGCCCGGCCGGAGACGTGCTCCGCGGAGACGGTCGTCCCGCGGATGACGAAGAGGTCGACCCCGGCGTCCACGACGTGCTTCCACAGCTGCTGGGTGCGCTGCGGGGACAGGGCCCCGGCGACGGTGACACCCGCGTCGCGCACCTGCTTGAGGCGGGCGGTGATCAGCTCGGGGATGATGGGCGCGGCGTAGATCTCCTGCATCCGGGCCGTGGCTGCCGCCGGGTCGAGCGCGGCGATCTCCGCCAGGTGCGGCATCGGGTCCTCGTAGCGGGTCCAGACCCCCTCGAGATCGAGCACGCCGATCCCGCCGAGCCTGCCGAAGGCGATCGCCGTCTCGGGGCTCATCACGGAGTCCATCGGTGCCGCGAGGATCGGCAGGTCCACGTGGTAGGCGTCGATCTGCCAGCCAACGGAGACCTCCTCCGGGTCGCGCGTGCGTCGCGAGGGGACGACGGCGACGTCATCGAAGGAGTAGGCCCTGCGGCCGCGCTTGCCCCGGCCGATCTCGATCTCGTTGCTCACCGGCCAAGGTTAGCGGTGCGCGGACCAGGAGCCGCGGAGACTGCACGCCTCGTCCCGGTGCGGTCTCCGGACGGCGTGGTGCTCCGCGCCTGTCGGTGCTCGGTGCGAGAGTTCAGGAAGCCCGCCCAGGGTCCCGTCGGAGGTGGAGGACGAGCGTGACGAGCACCGGCTGGATCGACCGCCCGATGACGGGCTTCGACACCGAGACCACGGGCGTCGACGTCGACCGCGACCGCATCGTCACTGCCGCCCTGGTGCGCCGGCCCGGCCGCCTGGCCCCCGACCACGTCTCGGCCTGGCTCCTCGACCCCGGCATCCCCATCCCTGCCGCTGCGACCGCCGTCCACGGGATCGGCACCGACATGGCACGCGTGCACGGTCGCCGGGCGCGCGAGGGCGTCGAGGAGATCGCGACCGCCCTCGTCCAGGCGCTGCGCCGCGGTGAACCCGTCGTGGCCTACAACGCCGCCTACGACCTCACGCTGCTCGACGTCGAGCTCTCACGGCACGGGCTCGCCGGACTCGCCGACCGCTTCGGCGGCCCGATCGGCCCAGTCCTGGACCCCTTGGTCCTCGACCGCGCCGTCGACCAGTACCGCCCCGGGAAGCGACGCCTCGGCGACCTGTGCGCGCACTACGGCATCACGACCGGAACGCTGCACAGCGCAGACGCCGACGTGGCGGCGACGCTCGACGTGCTCGCGGCGATCGTCGCTGCCCACCCCGAGCTGGCCTCCCTCGACCTCGTCGAGCTCCACGCGCTCCAGCTCAGCGCGCACCGCCGCTGGGCGGAGTCCTTCAACGACTGGCGGGCGAGCAGGGGCCTGGCGGGCGACGGAGCCGAGACGACGTGGCCGATGCGTCCGACGGTCAGGCCGGCGGCTCTCGCGGCAGGCTGAGCGCGGCGCTCCTCAGCCTCGCAGGACGTCGAGCACGCTGTGCGCGAGCGCAGGGCTCGCCCCGACCACGAGGCCGCCGTCATGCGCGCCCGGAGCGTAGTCCGCGCCGTCCTCGCGCAGCACCGCACCGCCGAGCTCGTGCAGGATGGCAGCGCCCGGGGCATGGTCCCAGGGGAGCGCCCGCGGGTAGACGAGGGCATCGAGGACGCCGTCGGCGACCTGCGAGTAGAAGAAGCCCGCCCAGAGCCGCCCGTCGAGGTCGAAGGCCGTGGTGCGCGGCGAGGCGTCGAGCGCCGCCCGCCAGTCACCCCTGATCCCGGCGGAGGCTGCGCCGGTCGGTGGCTCGTGCACGGGGACCCGGTGGAGGCGCTCGCCGTTGCGGGAGACACCCTGACCGCGCTCCGCGACGTAGGTGAGCCCGAGCGCCGGCAGGCAGATCCAGCCGGCGAGGGGCCGTCCCGCCTCGAGAAGGGCGACCATCACGGCATGCTCGGGGAGCCCCTCGATGAAGGCCCGCGTGCCGTCGAGCGGGTCCACGACCCACGCGAGCGGCGCCCCGAGCGCCCCGAGGACGGAGGGGTCGGCTGCAGCCCCCTCCTCCCCGATGACCGGGACGCCGGGGAGCAGCGCGCCCAGTCCGCGGCTGAGCGCGGCCTCGGCCTGCGTGTCCACGATCGTGACGACGTCGTCGGAGCCCTTGGCGCCGATGTCGCTCGGGTCGAGGGCACGGAACCGCGGGCTGACGATCTCCCGCGCGACGCGTTCGACGAGTGCCGTGACCGCGGCGACGTCCAGGCTCATCGAGACGAGTAGTTCGGGGCCTCACGGATCATCTGGACGTCGTGCGGGTGCGACTCCTTGAGCCCAGCGGAGGTGATCCGCACGAAGCGACCACGCTGCTGGAGCTCGGGGACAGTGTGCGCGCCGACGTAGAACATCGACTGGTGCAGTCCCCCGACGAGCTGATGAGTGACGGCGGCGAGCGGGCCGCGGTACGGCACCTGACCCTCGATGCCCTCGGTGATGATCTCGTCGTCGGAGAGGTCGCCCTGGAAGTACCTGTCCTTGGAGAAGGAGCGGCGGTCGCCGCGGGACTGCATCGCGCCGAGCGAGGCCATGCCGCGGTAGCGCTTGAACTGCTTGCCGTTGACGAACACCAGGTCGCCCGGCGACTCGTCGCAGCCCGCGAGCAACCCGCCGAGCATGACCGAGTCGGCGCCGGCGACGAGCGCCTTGGCGATGTCGCCCGAGTACTGCAACCCGCCGTCGCCGATCACCGGGACACCAGCGGGCTTGCAGGCCTGGGCGGCCAGGTGGATCGCGGTGACCTGCGGGACGCCCACCCCGGCGACGACGCGCGTCGTGCAGATCGAGCCGGGGCCGACCCCCACCTTGACCGCGTCGCAGCCCGCGTCGACGAGGGCCTGCGCGCCCTCGCGGGTCGCGATGTTCCCGCCGATGACCTGCACGTCCCTGGTCGCCGGGTCGGACTTGATCCGGCGCACCATGTCGAGCATGAGGCGCGCGTGCCCGTTGGCCGTGTCGACGACGAGCACGTCGACCCCCGCCTCGACGAGCGCAGTGGTGCGCTCCCACGCGTCGCCGAAGAAGCCGACGGCGGCACCGGCGACGAGCCGTCCCTCGCCGTCCTTCGTCGCGAGCGGGTACTTCTCGGACTTCGTGAAGTCCTTGACGGTGATGAGCCCACGCAGCCGGCCGGCGTCGTCGACCAGCGGGAGCTTCTCCACCTTGTGCTTGGCCAGGATCGCCGCAGCGTCCTCACGGCTGATCCCGACCGGAGCGGTGATCAGCGGCATCGGGGTCATGACGTCGCGCACGAGCAGGATCGGCATCTCAGCCGGGTCGACGAAGCGCAGGTCGCGGTTGGTGATGATGCCGAGGAGGCGCTGCTCGTCGTCGACGACCGGCAGACCCGAGACGCGGTACACGCCGCAGAGGCGGTCGAGCTCGGCGAGAGTTGCGCCCGGCCCGACGGTCAGCGGGTCGGTGATCATCCCGGACTCGGAGCGCTTGACCAGGTCCACCTGGTGGGCCTGGTCAGCGATCGAGAGGTTGCGGTGCAGGATCCCGACACCACCCTGGCGCGCGAGGGCGATCGCCATCCGCGACTCGGTGACGGTGTCCATCGCTGCGGAGAGGAGCGGGATGCGCATCGTGATCCCGCGGGTGAGCCGCGTCGTCGTGTCGACCTCGGAGGGGATCACGTCCGTCTCCCCGGGGAGCAGCAGGACGTCGTCGTAGGTCAGGCCGATCATCGCGAAGGGGTCAGCAGGCGGGGCGGGGTGTCCGGGCTCGATCTCGCTCACCCGCAGATAGTACGCGGGAGGTCAGCGGATGAGTCCCGTGCGCAACCCGATCGCGACGGCCTGCGCGCGGTCGGCCGCGCCGAGCTTGCGGAAGAGCCGTCGGGCATGGGTCTTGACGGTGTCCTCCGAGAGGAACAGCTCGCCGCCGATCTGCGCGTTCGACCGGCCGTGGCTCATCCCGGAGAGGACCTCGAGCTCGCGGCGGGTCAGCTCGCCGGAGGCCGGGCGGCGGGACGGGGAGGGTTCGGCGACGATCGTGGACTGGGCTGTACGGCTCACGGCAGCGGCGGCGGCACGCGCCGTCGTCGCCTCGACACCAGGGCGCGCACCCGGCTGCGACGGCACGCCCGGCGAGCCGAGGCCATGCGTCGCGACGGCGACGAGCTCGGCACGCTCGACATCCGGCGGGAGGTAGCCCCGGGCACCGAGCGCGACGGCGCGGTCGAGAGTGACCTCGTCCCCGGCGACCGCGAGCATGATCACCGTCGGCGTCACGTCCAGCGTGCGCAGGCGGCGGAGCGCCTCGATCGGGCCGACGCCGGGAAGATGAGCGTCCAGCAGGACCAGCGCGGGGCCGGTCCGCCGGACGAGGGCGACGAGCTCCTCGGCAGTCGCCGCGGAACGGGCAGGGGACAGTGACGGCACCCCGTGGGCCGCCGTGACGATGCGGTCGCGTACGCCGGCCGAGCCGTGGCAGACGATGACGCCGCTCATCGGATTCCCCTCCTTCGCCCCGGAACGGTCGACCGCCCGAGGATGCAGGACGTGGTGCCCTGCGCATACCTCATCGGCCGGAAGGGGTCCCGACCTTAGGTCTCGGCGGGGGTGAACGGTCAGGCAGCGGGCAGAAGGACCGCCAGGAGCTCGTGAAAGGCGCCGGCGAGGCTGCGGACGCGGTGCACCGAGTCCGACGGCGCCAGCGGCAGGGCGAGAGCTCCCTCACGGTGCACGAAGATCGGCAGGCCGGGGAGCGCGGCAGCGATCCGGTCGATCGCTGCCATCGAGCGCGTCATGTCGACGTCGGCGGAGCCGACGTGCACCAGGAGGGCCTCCGGGGCGTACCGGGTCACGGCCTCCTCGAGCAGCTCGTCACGGCAGCCGGCCAGCACCCGGGTGGACACCGAGGCCTGCTGGAGCGCCAGGGCGAGGATGTGGACGACGAGGTCGGGGCTCGCCCCGACCGGGAGGGCCAGGACCCGCGGGCCGGTCCCGTCCGGCTCACCGTCGGCCAAGGCCGTGGCTCCCGCGCCGCCGGACACGGCGTCATCGGCCCCCGGGGTGCGCGCCCCGCCGAACGGGGCACCGGAGCGCAGCGCCGAGGCGGCCGATCGGCTGCGCAGCTCGGCGAACGCGGCCGCCTCGAGCAGCCGGACGGCGCTCTCGCCCGGGCCTTCGAGCACCGCTGCCGAGTCGAGCACCCGGAGCGCAGGCTGCACGAGGTCGGCCCACCAGGCGATGGGGTCACGGGAGTGCACGCGGGCGAGCATCCATCGGACGGCGGCGTTGTCCAGGTGCCTGGCAGCAGCCGCGACCCCCTCGGGGTCCGGGGCCATCGGCGCTGCTGCGGCGTAGGCGTCGAGGAGCTCGAGGTCCGACGGCTTGCCTGAGGTGCCCGCGAGGGCGCTCCTGGCGGCCTCGGACGGCGCTGAGCCCTCCAGGGTCAGCCGCCGCATCGTGATGAGTCGGACGACGTCACCCGGCGTGTACCGGCGATGGGATCCCGCCGAGTGCTCGGACGGCCCGAGCCCGTAGCGGCGGTCCCAGGTGCGCAAGGTCGCGGGCGCCACCCCCAGCCGGCGCGCAACGGCCGCGACGGTGAGGGAGGGATCGTCGATGCTCATGACGCGATTGTGCCGAAGAAGTGGCGCGGTTCGCCACCTGAGAGCTCACCCAAGCGCGCCAGCGCCGCCGCGCCTGGTTGTTCACGGCCCCGTCGGGCACCGATCCACTCCGTCGCAGGCCCGGTGACCCGGCTGCCTCGACCACGATCCGCCGGCGGCCATTCGACCCGCTCTCGCCTGCCGGGCACCAGGCCGAGCGTCGATCCGGATGATTCTGAACATCCAGCGAACCATGTGGCCCCAGGTACTTGACCAACTACTGGCGCGGTTCTAAGTTGTTCCTACTGGCCGAGCGAGATACCCGGCCCCCCGCACGACCCCTGGAGGACCCGATGACTGAGATCTCCCGACTTCCGGGCCCGATCATGGACCTGTGGGAGTGGCAGTACGACGGCTCCTGCCGCGAGGCCGAGCCGACCCTCTTCTTCCACCCCGAGGGCGAGCGCGGCTCCGCTCGGCGCCGCCGCGCCGAGGCCGCCAAGGCCGTCTGCGCCACCTGCCCGGTCCTGAAGCAGTGCCGTGACCACGCCCTGACCGTCCGCGAGCCGTACGGCGTCTGGGGCGGGATGTCGGAGGACGAGCGCACTCTGGTGCTCTCCGAACGCGTCCGTCGCGCCGGCTGAGTCCCGGCGCAGCGCGACGAAGCCCCCTACCGCGCAGCGCGACGAAGCCCCCTACCGCTGAGCGGTGGGGGGCTTCGTCGTCGATCGGCGTCAGCTGACGCCTCGCGTCACTGTGACGCGAGGGTCACTTCGTGACGACGGCGAGGATGTCGCGCGCGGAGAGGATGAGGTACTCCTCGCCCGCGTACTTGACCTCGGTACCGCCGTACTTGCTGTAGATCACGGTGTCGCCGACGACGACGTCCAGCGGGACGCGCTGACCGTTGTCGTCGATCCGGCCCGGGCCGACAGCGAGGATCTCGCCCTCCTGGGGCTTCTCCTTCGCGGTGTCCGGGATGACAAGACCGGAGGCCGTCGTCTGCTCTGCCTCGAGCGTGCGAACGACGACGCGGTCCTCGAGCGGCTTGATGGAGACCGACACAGCGGACCTCCCCTTCACAGTCGTGGGAACGGTGCATGGCCGCGGGGCCTGGCTGCCCGTCGTCGCGGGTGCCGGTCAACCTGACCGTGCGGCTGGCCCTGGAGGGCCGAAGAGAAATCTATGCGCCCGTTAGCACTCGGTCAACACGAGTGCCAGCGACGAGCCGTCCGGCGGCCGGTGGCCGGCCCGAGGAGAGCGTGGGTCGACCCGTTCCGGCGGCGAGTGCAGGGCCGCGGGGGCGACCGTCGCCCCCACACCAGGCAGGATCGCAGGATGGATCCCGCGGCGCTGTCCCTGCTGCTCAGCCCCGCCGGCTGGGCGCTCCTCGGAGCACTGCCCCCGTACGACGAGAAGCTCGCGATGGTGCTCTCCGAGCGGCTGCGGCGCGAGGGGATCGACCCCGTTCTCGCCGCCGCAGCCCTCACGCAGTCACGGCTTCGGGCCAGGGCCAGGGCCAAGTTCGGCGAGTTCGCCGACGGGATGCTGTTCACCCAGGCGGGCCTGGAGCAGGCGACGCGGTTCACCGTTGCCGCCCGGCACGCCGCTCGCTACTCGCTGGCGGGCTGCACCCGGGTCGCCGATCTGACGAGCGGCATCGGCGGTGACGCGATGGCGTTCGCGGCGCTCGGGCTGCCCGTGCTCGCCGCCGACCTCGACGAGCTGACCGCGGCGATCGCGACCGTCAACCTGCGGCACTTCCCCGAGGCCGTCGTCCGGCACGCGAACGGCCTCGAGCTCGACCTGGCCGCCGAGGGGATCGACGGCGTCTTCGCCGACCCCGCCCGCCGGACCACCGGCGGACGCAGGGCCCACGACCCGTCGGCCTACTCCCCGCCGCTTGACGAGGTGCTCGCGATCCGCGCTCGGGTCGCAGCCCTCGGCGTGAAGGTCGGGCCGGCCATCGCGCACACGGACCTGCCGCCGGAGGCGGAGGCGCAGTGGGTGAGCGTGGACGGCGATGTCGTCGAGGCCGGGCTCTGGTTCGGGCCGCTGGCTCCCGACGGCCCCGGCCGGACGGCCCTGGTGCTGCACGGCGAGTCCGCGACGACCATGCGGACTCCTCAGGACGGGGTGCCGGAGGCCGAGGTCGGGCCCCTCGGCAGCTACCTGTACGAGCCGGACGGTGCAGTGATCCGCGCCGGGCTCGTGACCGTCGTCGCCCAGCAGGTCAAGGGCCGGCTGCTGGACCGCACGATCGCCTACGTGACCTCCGATCATCTGGTCGACGGCCCGACCGCACGGGCCTACCGTGTGCTGGACGTCATGCCGTTCGGGCTCAAGCGGCTCCGCACGGCGCTGCGCGAGCGAGAGGTGGGTCGAGTGACGATCAAGAAGCGAGGCACGGCCGTCGTCCCCGAGCAGCTGCGCGCCCAGCTCGACCTGCGTGGAGACACCGAGGCGACGATCGTGCTGACCCGCGTCGCCGGGTCCCAGCAGGTGCTCGTCGTGGAGCCGGTGTGATGGAGATCCCCTTCGCGAGCTCGGCTCGCTCGTCGATCGGCATCGAGTGGGAGCTCGCCCTGGTCGACTCCGACTCCGGCGACCTGCGCCAGGTGGCGCAGACGATCCTCGACGCCGTGGCACCCCCCGGAGGTGGGGAGCACCCCACGATCAAGCAGGAGCTCCTGCTCAACACGGTCGAGATCATCACGGACGTCTGCCACACCGTCGCCGAGGCGGGGGCCGACCTCGAGCGGTCGATCGCTGAGCTGCGCACCGTGACCGACCCCCTGCGGGTCGAGCTCATGTGCGCCGGGACGCACCCCTTCGCGAGGTGGACCAACCAGAAGGTCACCGACCGGCAGCGCTATGCGACCCTCATCGACCGGACCCAGTGGTGGGGCCGCCAGATGCTCATCTTCGGGGTGCACGTGCACGTCGGGATCGAGGACCAGGCCAAGGTGCTGCCGATCCTGCGGGCGGTCCTGACCTACTTCCCGCACATCCAGGCGCTGTCCGCGTCCTCGCCGTTCTGGGGCGGGAAGGACACCGGCTACGCGTCGAACCGCGCGCTGATGTTCCAGCAGCTGCCGACGGCCGGCCTGCCGTTCCAGTTCGACACCTGGGACCAGTTCGAGGCCTACGCCGCCGACATGATGCATGTCGGCGTGATCGACGAGATCAACGAGATCCGCTGGGACATCCGGCCCTCGCCCCGGTTCGGCACGCTCGAGATGCGGATCTGCGACGGCTCGCCCAACCTCACCGAGGTGCTGGCCTTCGCCGCCCTGATCCACTGCCTGGTCGAGCACTTCTCGACGATGATCGACGAGGGTCGCGGGCTGCCGAGCCTTCCGGCGTGGTTCGTCCAGGAGAACAAGTGGCGCTCGGCGCGGTACGGGATGGACGCGATCATCATCCTCGACCGCGAGGGGAACGAGCGGCTCGTCACCGAGGCCGTCGAGGACCTGCTCCTCGAGCTCGCGCCGACGGCCGAGCGGCTGCAGTGCACCGAGGAGCTCGGCCAGATCCGCACCATCCTGCGCAAGGGCGCCTCCTACCAGCGCCAGCGCGCCGTCGCGCGGCGCAACGACGGGGACCTCGGCGCGGTCGTGGCCTCGCTCGTCGCCGAGATGCGGGCGGGCCGGCCGCTCTGAGCGCCCCGCGGGGCCACCGGGCTCGGGCCGGGGTCGGTGGTCTGACCACGTGCTCGGTCTTGCCCGGTAGTTGACATTGCCCGCTACCGGGCATAGCTTTGATCCATGACCACTCCTGACCGTGATCCGCAGCTCCTCAAGGGGGTGCTGCCGATGCTCGTGCTCCGGCTCCTGGCCGACGAGGAGTCCTACGGGTGGGAGCTCGTCTCCCGCCTCCAGCGTGCCGGCCTGACCGACATCGCGACGGGCACCGTCTACCCCGTCCTGAGCAGGCTGGAGCGGGAGAAGCAGGTGTCCTCGCGGCTCGTCGCCTCGACAGCAGGACCGGCCCGCAAGTACTACCGGCCGACCCCGCACGGTGCGGCGGAGCTCGTCCGCGCCGCCGAGGGCTGGGCGGCGCTGAGCCGCACCGTCGCCGGCGTCCTCGACGCGTCGCCGACGCCGGACGTCACACCGGCGGCCATGCACGGCGAGCCCACCGACCCCACCGCACTCGAAGGAGCATGACGATGTCCGACACCGACCCCACGTCGCAGCATCCCGGCCCGCCCGCTCTCCGCGCCGCGCGTCCAGGCCTCGCGGACCGCCTCCGCCTCGACTGGTACCTCATCCGCCTCGACTGGCACCTGCAGGACTACCCGCAGAAGGCCGCCCGGGCGATCAAGCGGGAGATCAAGGCCGATCTGCTGACCGCCGCCGCCGAGACCGGGATGCCCGCCGCACTCGCAGCCCTCGGCAGCCCTGCAGTCCTCGCGCACGGCTACCTCACCGAGCTCGGACGCCCGCGGCCACGGTTCACCGCCGGAGCGATCGCCGCGGCTCTCGTGGTCGGGGCCCTCTGGTACATGCAGATCGCCTATGCGATCGGCGCGCTCGACACCCTCGAGGCCGTCGGCGGTGGCGCTGCAACGCTCACCGTCCTCGGCTCGGCGATGACCTACACGCACACCGCCGCCGAGATCTCGGTCGAGGGTGCCTTCTCCTGGCAGTGGCTCGCGGTCTGGATCGGCGCGGGGGTCCTCGCCTTCCTGCCCGGCTCGCGCATCTGGCGCCTCTGGCGACCGGCCCGATGATCATCGCGGCCTACCGCGGGAGAGGCCGACCGCACCCGGCACGGGGCTTCCGCGGGGCCCGCTGCGGTGCCATGATCCGGAGATGACGCAGCAGGGGGCGCTGCCGGCCGCGGCCGGCGACGAGACCGCCCCGCGCTCCCCGCTCGGGGCCGAGACCCGCTCCGCGAGCCCCGGCGCCACGCGCAGACGGCAGGCGGCGCTCTGGACCGCTGGCGTCGTCGCTCTCGCGCTGATCGCCGGCTGGCAGGCGGCCGGCCGCAGCACGGATCTCTCCCCGAGCGGCGTGACGTACGTCGACCCCGCCTTCGTGCAGTACCAGGACGCCTCACCGACACGCGACGCCACGTGGGTCGTCTGGGACGAGTCGCGCGGCGCGGAGGTCGCCATGGTGCTGCGCAACCCGCGCCCATGGCCGGTCACCGTTGCGGCCATGGACCCGACCAGTGTCACCACGACGCGGTTCGCCCCGGTCGCCTCTGACGACTACGGCATGCGCTCGCTCTCGGACTACTCGTTCAGCGACCGCATCACGGTGCCCGCGAACGGACAGCTGCTGCTTGCCGTAAGGATCAGCGCCGGCTGCGTAGCGATGTCGGCTGGGGCTGCGGCGGGCACGAGCAGCGTCACGGTCGGCGCGACCTCGCTCGGCGTCACGAGCGCGGAGACGATCGAGCTCGCCACCGCCTTCACGGCGGGCTTCACCGCGGACCACGAGCCAGGGTCCGACTGCGCGCGCTGAGCTAGACCAGCACCTGCGTCAACGGCATCGAGGAGTCGACCGGCAGGTCGAGCGACGAGGCCGGCATCCCGCGCCGCAGCACGGCGGCGCCGAGCGCGGCGATCATCGCGCCGTTGTCGGTGCAGAAGCGGATCGGCGGGATGCGCAGCTCGATCCCCGCCTCGGCGCAGCGGGCGGCGGCCATCTCGCGCAGCTGGGAGTTCGCGGAGAAGCCGCCACCGACGACGAGCGTGCTCACCCCGTGCGCGCGGCAGGCGGCGATCGTCTTCGCGGTGAGCACGTCGGCGACGGCCTCGGCGAAGGAGGCGGACACGTCGGCGAGCGGGATCTCCTCCCCCGCGTCCTGGCGGGCCTCGACCCACCGAGCGACGGCCGTCTTCAGCCCGGAGAAGGAGAAGTCGGCTGCGTGCACGGCCTGGTCCTTGGCCGCCGTCAGTCCACGCGGGAAGCGGATGGCCGTCGGATCGCCGTCGCGGGCGAGCCGGTCGATGTGCGGTCCGCCCGGGTAGGGCAGGCCGAGCAGGCGGCCGACCTTGTCGAAGGCCTCCCCCGCGGCGTCGTCCAGGGTCGAGCCCAGCTCGGTGACGTCGACGGTGTCGTCGATGAGCAGCAGCGAGGAGTGACCGCCGGAGACGACGAGGCCCATCACACGCTCAGGGAACGGTCCGTGCACCAGCTCGTCCACCACCGCATGGCCGATGACGTGGTTGACCCCGTAGAGCGGCCGGTCGATGCCGATCGCGAGCGCCTTGGCCGCCGCAGCACCAACGGTGAGCGGGCCGACGAGCCCGGGACCGGCCGTCACCGCCACCGCATCGACGTCGGCGAGTGTCACGCCCGCGCGCTCGAGGGCGGCGCTCAGGGTCGGCACCATCGCCTCGAGGTGGGCACGCGAGGCGATCTCGGGGATGATCCCGCCGAAGCGCGCGTGCTCGTCCATCGAGCTCGCGACGACGTCGACGAGAAGCGTGGAACCCTCGTCGCTGAGGCGGACCAGGGCGACACCTGTCTCGTCGCAGGAGGTCTCGATCCCGAGGACGAGGCGGTCGGCAGCCATGGGACAAGCCTAGGCGGCGGGCGAGAGTGACGAACGCCACATCGGTCATGGGATGAACTCCTGGTCGTTGAGCGTTCAAGCACATATGACCGACACCGCTTTCGCGACCGACTTCCAGATCGACGAGACCGCGCAGGAGGCGCTCTTCCGTGGAGCACGCTCCGTGCGCGCCTGGTCGGACGAGCCCGTGCCCGACGCGACCATCGACGCCGTCTACGACCTCGTCCGCTGGGGACCGACGGCGATGAACACCTCTCCGCTGCGCCTGGTGATCGTCCGCAGCACCGAGGCCCGCGAGCGCCTCGCCTCGCACATGGGCGAGGCGAACCGCCAGCGCGTGCTCGACGCACCGCTCTCGCTGGTCCTGGCCGCCGACCTCGACTTCCACGAGAACCTCGGCGAGCTCATGCCGCACATGCCGGGCGCCCGCGCGATGTTCGCCGACAACCTTGCGGCGCGCGAGCGCGTCAGCCGCGACAACGCGCACCTGCAGGCTGGGTACTTCATGGTCGGCCTGCGCGCCGCCGGCCTTGACGTCGGCCCGATGAGCGGGATGGACGCCCCCGGGATCGACGCCGACCTCCTGGCCGGGACGACGTGGCGCTCGATCATGGTGCTCAACGTCGGCAAGCCCGGCGCGGAGAACGGTGCCCACCCGCGCGCTGCACGGCTCTCGTTCGACCGGGCTGCACGCGTCCTGTGAGGCCGAGGGCCGCCGCTCGTCGTGATGGACGCCGGGCGGCGGCCCCGCTCTGCCCGTGATCGCAGGGGCGACGTGCCCGCCTCAGGGCAGCACCTCGCCGGCCGGTCGCTCAGGACCGTTGGAGGATCGCCCGCATCGTGAACGCGTCGACGTCCTCCGGCTGGTAGTAGCGGCGGCGGCGGCCGAGCACGACGAACCCGGCCCGCTCGTAGAGGGCGATCGCCGGGTCGTTGTCCACCCGCACCTCCAGCATCACGGCCGCGGCGCCGAGGGTCGTGGCCTGCGCCATCAGCGCGGCCAGCAGCTGGGCGCCGAGCCCCCTGCGCTGCGCGCGCGTGGCCACACCGATCGTCATCACCTCGACGACCTCGCCGTCGAACGAGGCGCCCGCGTAGCCGAGCAGCCCCCCACCGCGAGCCGAGCCGACCGGCCCCACGCCGCGGGGGTCTGCGTCGTCGAGGCCCACGTACCAGCGATCCGCCGTGGTCAGCTCCTCCCGGACCATCGCCACTGACCACGCCGAGCGACCGAACAGCTCACGCTCGAGCCTGGCGACCGCATCGATGTCCGCGACCGTCAGCGGCCGGAGCGCCGCACTCACCCCGTCGCCCGCTTGCGCGAGACGGAGGGCACGACGTCGGGCCGTCGCAGGTACAAGGGCCCCGTCGGCTGCTCGAGCCCGCGAGCGGACCGGGCCATCGCCAGCCGGCCGAGAACGGCGACGTCGAGGACCGTCGGTGCGCCATGGGCGGCCGGGAGCACGTCCCCGTAGAGCAGGGCACCCGCACCGACGACGACGCAAGCGGGCCCGGCGGCGACGACATCCGGGTGGTCGACGAGCGGGCCGGTGACGAGCTCGACCTCGATTGCCCCGACGGCCGTCGCAGCCGCCGCGCGGTAGCGGGCCGCATAGACCTCCCGGCGACGCGCATCGGTGACGACGAGCACCTCGCCCTGCCCGGCGAGCCCCGCGTCGAAGGCCTGCGAGGCGAGGGCGTCGAGGCTGCACACCCCGTGCACCGGGACGCCGAGGGCGAAGGCGAGCGTCCGGGCCGTGACGAGCCCGGCCCGCAGCCCGGTGAAGGGCGCCGGCCCGGTCCCCACCGCCACGGCGGTCACCGCGCGCCGGTCGACACCCGCCGCCGCCAGGACCTCGATGATCATGGGCGCGAGCAGCTCGGCGTGCCGGCGCTGCTCCGCGACGTGCCGGCGGGCGAGCAGCGTGCCGTCGTCGGCGAGCAGGCAGACGGCGATCTCGGCCGAGGTGTCGATGCTGAGGACGGGCACGGCGGCATTCTTCCACCCGTGGGGCCGGGTGCGCCGTCCAGGCGTTCCGGACCGTCACGCCCTCGCGGGACGCGGTGCCGCTCAGCGCGGAAGCGTGACCTCTGCCCATCGGGGCCCGATCCCGCGGACCGTCACACGCCGGGCGCCGGAGCCGTCCATCAGCTCGTCCTCGTCCGCCGCGGCGCCGCGCGGACGGTCGATGACGACCTCGAGCCGGTCATCGGAGAGCACCTCCGCCAGCCCTTCGCCCCACTCGACGACCGTGACCGACTCGTCGAGGCCGGCGTCGAGGTCGAGCGCATCGAGCTCCTCGAGCGAACCGAGCCGGTAGGCGTCGACGTGCACGAGCGACGGACCGTCGGTGAGCGAGGGATGCACGCGGGCGATGATGAACGTCGGCGAGGCCACCTGGCCGCGCACCCCCAGCCCGGCCCCGAGCCCCTGAGTGAGCGTCGTCTTCCCGGCACCGAGCGGCCCGGTGAGCACGACGAGGTCCCCGGCCCGCAGGAGTCCGGCCAGGGCGAGGCCGTAGGCGCGGGTCGCCTCGGCGTCAAGGAGCACGAGGTCGACGCTCACGCCGGCCGCATCCTCGGTGGCGGGCGGCTCGTTGCCGGCTCCGGTCACCGTCACCACGCCTCCCCGCCGACGTACACCCGCGGCACGCGCGCGCCGAGCCGCGTGACGATCTCGTAGGAGATCGTCCCGGCCGCCACCGCCCAGTCCTCTGCCGTCGGCTCGCCGTCGGCGCCACTGCCGAAGAGCACGACGCGCTCACCCGCGGCCTCGGTCGCTCCCGGCCCGAGGTCGAGGACGAACTGGTCCATGCAGACCCGGCCGGCCACCCCGATCCGACGCCCGCTCACCTGCACGGGGCCGCCCCAGAAGTCGGCACCGCCGGAGGCGTGCCGCGGGATCCCGTCGGAGTAGCCCAGCGGCACCACGCCCAGCACGGTGTCCTCCCTGGTGACATAGGCATGGGCGTAGCTGACGCCCTGGCCCGCGTCGACGGCCTTCGTCAGGACGAGCTCGGCCTCCAGGCGCATCGCCGGGACGAGCCCGAAGTGCGCAGCGTCACCGATCTGCGGCACCGGGGACAGCCCGACGACGGCCAGCCCCGGGCGCACCAGGTCGTAGTGCATCGCCGGGTTCGTCAGCGTGGCGGCGGAGTTCGCCAGGTGCCGCACCTCGAGCCGCGCACCACGCCGCTCCGCGAGCGCGACGGCGTCGTCGAAGACCCCGGCCTGGGCGAGCACGGCAGGGTGGTCCGGCGCATCGGCGAACGCCAGGTGCGACCACACCCCCACCACGCGGCACAGGCCATCGGCCTCGGCCTCGAGCGCCGCACCGAGCAGGACGTCCAGGTCGCGCGGCATCGTCCCCCCGCGGCCCAGCCCGGTGTCGACCTTGAGGTGGATCCGGGCCGTCCGGCCGGTGGCACGGGCGGCGCCGAGCACCTCGGCAAGCGCCCACGGCGCCCCGACCGACAGGTCGACGTCGGCCTCCAGCGCGGCAGCGAGCGGGGCGCCGGGCCCGAAGAGCCAGGTGAGCAGGCGGGCGTCGACCCCGGTCGCCCGCAGGGCGAGCGCCTCGGCGAGCTGGGCGACTCCGAGCCAGGTCGCCCCGCCGGCGAGCGCTGCGCGCGCCGTCTGCTCGAGCCCGTGACCGTAGCCGTCGGCCTTGACCACGGCCATCACCTGCGCCGAGCCGGCCCGCTCGGCGAGGGCGCGGACGTTGCCGCGGATCGCAGCGAGGTCGATGACGGCACGGGCGGGGAAGTCGCTCACGGACTCAGTGTTCCATCGCAGGCACCAGGAGCGTCGCCCGATAGCGCCCGCGCGCCACCAGTCGGGCGTTCGCCTCGTCGGAGCGCAGCACCCACTCCCGCGCCGCCTGCGGGGTTCGCCCGTTGGCGACGTGCCGGGCGATGAGCCGCCCGACGCGGACGGTCTGGTCCAGGTCGACGTACCAGCACTCGTCGAGCAGCCCCGCGACGCGCGCCCAGTCCCCGTCCTCGTGCAGCAGGTAGTTGCCCTCGACGACGACGAGCCGGGCGGACGGCTCGACCGGGACCGCACCGGCGAGCGACGCCTCGCGGCCACGCTCGAAGAGCGGGCCGTAGACGATCGGGTCGCCCGGCCCCTGCCGCCGAACCCGCTCGAGCAGTGCGACGAACCCCGCGGCATCGAAGGTGTCCGGTGCCCCCTTGCGGTCGGCCCGGCCGAGGCGCGCCAGCTCGGCGTTCGCGAGGTGGAAGCCGTCCATCGGGAGCAGGACCGTCTCGACGCCTTCCGCGCGGGCTCCGGCGACGAGGGCTGCGGCGAGCGTGGACTTCCCGGCGCCCGGCGGGCCCGTGAGGCCGAGCACGGCCCGGCCGACGGAGGTGAGCGCGAGGGCGCGAGCCAGCAGCTCCGGACCGCTCATCGGCTCAGGAGCCCCGCGATGACGCCCGGGACGGCAGCGGCGACGGCCGAGGCGCTCACCGGCCCGCCCGGGTTGGCCGCATGGGCCGCACGGCCGTGGACGAGCGCGGCGACCGCAGCCAGCCGCGCCGCGAGCGAGGGGTCCGCGGCGACGGCCTCGGCATGCCCGGCGAGCAGCGCCCCGAGCACCCCGGCGAGGGCGTCCCCGGCACCGGCGGTGGCCAGCCACGGCGGCGCCTCGGCCTGGCTGAAGACCTCGCACTCGCCTCCGACGACGATCGTCGTCGCACCCTTGAGGAGAACGGTCGCCCCGGTGAGCCGATGGGCAGCCAGCGCCCAGCGCAGCGGCTCGGCCTCGACCGTGGCACGGTCCACCGTCGTCCCCCGGGCGGTGAGCAGGGACGCCAGCTCGCCGGCATGCGGGGTCAGCACCACGGCCGCTCCGAGCCTCTTGGGCAGGTACGCGAGCGCCCCCGCGTCGACGACGGCGGGACGATCGCCCAGCCCACGCAGGGTGGCACGGACACGGTCGCCCTGCCGGTCCCCCGAGACCCCCGGGCCGAGCACCCAGGCCTGGACGCGGCCCTCACTGGCGACGACCTCGGGGTGGGCGGCGATCACCGTCTCGCTCGCGCGGCGCGGCCCGAGGTAGCGGATCATGCCGCAGCCCGCGCCGAGGGCGCCGGCGACGGTCAGCACGGCGGCGCCGGGGTAGCCCGTGGAGCCGGCGACCACGCCGAGCACGCCCCGGCGGTACTTGTCGTCCCCCGCCTGCGGGACCGGCCAGAGCGCCGCGACGTCGGAGTCCTCGACGCGTCGTAGGGCGGGCCTCCAGGTCGCGGCGAGGTGCGGACCGAGGCCGAGGTCGACCACCTCGATCTCTCCGGCGAGGCCGGCGGCGGGCGGCAGCAGCAGTCCCGGCTTGGGCACCCCGAAGGTCACCGTCCGGTCGGCCCGGAGCACGGGGCCCGGTAGCGAACCGCCGTCGACGCCGATCCCGCTCGGCACGTCCACGGCGATCACCCGGGGCAGCACGTCGGCGGCGTCGACGGCCTCGAACAGGCCGGTGAGCAGCTCGACCACCCGGGCATGGGTCCCCTGCAGCCCGCCATGGGCGCCGATCCCCAGCAGGCCGTCGAGCAGGAGGTCGGCCCCGAAGGCCTCGGCGATCGCGTCGCCTAGCCAGACCTGCTCCCCCGGCGCCTGCGCGTCCAGGGCCAGCACGCGTCCGCCGGCAGCCCGGAACGCTGCCAGAGCGCCCTCGTGGACGGGGCCGAAGGCGATCGCCGTCGCCCGGCCGCCGCGACCGGCGAGCATCGCGAGAGCGTGCAGGGCGTCCCCGCCGTTGTTCCCGCGGCCGATCAGCCCGACGACGCTCGCCCCGGCCACCCGGACGCCGTCGTCGATTAGCTCACGTCGGGCGGCCGCCGCGAGCGCCCATGCGGCTCGGTGCATCAGCCCGCCGGCGAACCCCCGTTCGAGGTCCAGGAGCGGTCGCTCGGCGGAACGGACCTGAACGGCAGAGAAGGCCTCACGCATGGACCCCATCCTGGTGCGCGGCACCCCGGACGTACACTCGGCGCGATCGACCGGGCCCGGACCCGACGGTCATGGGCAGCGGATGAGGTGGACAGCGTGACCGGCAGTCGCGGCATCGAGGAGTGCGCCCGCGAGCGCATCCTGGTGCTCGACGGTGCCTGGGGAACGATGTTCCAGGCCGCAGAGCTCGACGAGTCCGACTTCCGCTTCGACGGCGACGACCCGGCCCGCAGCTACGCCGGCAACTTCGACCTGCTCCAGCTCACCCGGCCGGAGCTCGTCGCCGGGATCCACCGCGCGTACTTCGACGCCGGCGCGGACATCTCCGAGACGAACACCTTCAACTCCAACGCGATCTCCCAGTCCGACTACGGCACCGAGCACCTGGTCGGGGAGATGAACCGGCAGGCCGCGCGCCTGGCCCGTGTCGAGGCCGAGGCCGCCGAGGCCAGGGACGGCAAGCGGCGCTGGGTCGCCGGGGCCGTCGGCCCGACGAACCGCACCGCGAGCCTCTCGCCGGAGGTCGAGCGCCCCGGCTTCCGCAACGTGACCTTCGACGAGCTCGCAGCGGCGTACGGCGAGCAGGTCACGGCACTGATCTCCGGCGGCGTCGACCTGCTGCTGCTGGAGACGGTCTTCGACACCCTGAACGCGAAGGCCGCGCTGTACGCCTGCGAGGAGGTGTTCGCCGCCACCGGCACCCGGGTCCCGATCATCCTGTCCGGGACGATCACCGACGCGAGCGGCCGCACCCTCTCGGGCCAGACGCCCGAGGCCTTCGTGATCAGCACCGAGCACGCCGACCTGCTCGCCATCGGGCTGAACTGCGCGCTCGGCCCCGAGCCGCTGCACCCCTACCTGCGCGAGATCTCCGCGAGCACCACGGCACTGGTCTCGACCCATCCGAACGCGGGCCTGCCCAACGCCTTCGGGGAGTACGACGAGACTCCGGAGCAGATGGCCGAGGTGCTCGGCCGGTTCGCCCGCGAGGGTCTGCTCAACATCGTCGGCGGCTGCTGCGGGACCACGCCGGCCCACATCCGGGCGCTCGCTGCGGCCGTCGAGGGCGTGCCGCCCCGCGTCCCGCCACCACCCGCCGATCACCTGCGCCTGGCCGGCCTCGAACCCCTCACGCTCAGCGGCGAGATCCCGTTCGTCAACGTCGGCGAGCGCACCAACCTCACCGGCAGCCCCCGCTTCCGCACCACGATCCTCGCTGGGGACGACGCGGCCGCCGTCGCGATCGCCGCGCAGCAGGTCGCCGGCGGCGCGCAGCTCGTCGACGTCAACGTGGACGACGGCATGCTCGACGGCCCGGCGACGATGGCCCACTTCCTCAACCTCATCGCCGTCGAGCCGGACATCGCCAGGGTGCCGGTGATGATCGACTCCTCGGACTGGGCCGTCCTGGAGGCCGGCCTGCGCCGGGTCCAGGGCAAGTCCGTCGTGAACTCGCTGTCCCTCAAGGACGGCGAGGCGACCTTCCTCGAGCGAGCGCGCCGGGTGCGCCGGTTCGGGGCGGCCGTCGTGGTGATGGCCTTCGACGAGGACGGGCAGGCGGACACCCTTGAACGGCGGGAGCAGATCTGCGACCGGGCCTACCGGCTGCTGACCCGGGAGGCCGGCTACCCCCCGCACGACATCATCTTCGACCCCAACGTGCTGACGGTCGCGACCGGGATGAGCGAGCACGACCGCTACGCGATCGACTTCATCGAGGCCGTGCGCTGGATCAAGACGCACCTTCCCGGCGCGCTGACCAGCGGCGGGATCTCGAACGTCTCCTTCTCCTTCCGCGGCAACGCCACCGTGCGCGAGGCGATGCACGCCGTGTTCCTCACGCATGCCGTGGCCGCCGGGCTGGACATGGGCATCGTCAACGCGGGGATGCTCACCGTCGACGCCGACCTCGACCCCGTGCTGCGCGAGGCCGTGGAGGACGTCATCCTTGCCCGCCGCCCGGACGCGACCGAGCGCCTCATCGCGCTGGCCGAGACCTACAAGGACGTGACCAAGGAGGCAGCGGCTTCGGCGGCGTGGCGGGAGGCGCCGGTCGGCGACCGGCTGCGCCACGGGCTCGTGCACGGCCTCGTCGACCATGTCGCGGACGACGCCGAGGAGGCGTTCCAGCTCCTGGGCTCACCCTTGGCCGTCATCGAGGGCCCGCTGATGGACGGGATGAACGAGGTCGGTGACCTCTTCGGCGCGGGAAAGATGTTCCTGCCCCAGGTCGTGAAGTCGGCGCGAGTGATGAAGGCGGCCGTCGCGTACCTGACGCCGTACCTGGAGGAGGAGAAGGCAGCCATGGAGGCCGCGGGCGAGGTCGGCCCGCGCGGCAAGGGCACCATCGTCATGGCGACCGTCAAGGGCGACGTCCACGACATCGGCAAGAACATCGTCGGCGTCGTGCTCGGCTGCAACGGCTACATCGTGCACGACCTCGGGGTGATGGTCCCGGTCGAGAGGATCCTCGCGGCGGCCGCCGAGCTCGACGCCGACGTCATCGGCGTCTCCGGGCTGATCACCCCGTCCCTGCACGAGATGGTCGCGATCGCGAAGGAGATGACTCGACGAGGGCTCACCACCCCGCTGATCGTCGGTGGCGCCACCACGAGCCGCGCGCACACGGCTGTGAAGATCGACCCGGCCTACACGAGCACCGTCGTCCACGTGGTCGACGCCTCCCGCGCCGTCGGCGTCGTGGCGGACCTGCTCGCCCGGCCAGAGGAGATCGCGGCGCGCATCCGGGCCGACTACGACCTCCTCCGCTCGCGCCACCAGGACCGCGACGAGGTCCTCGTCCCACTCGCCGAGGCGCGGGCCCGCGCGACCGAGCTGACCCTTCCGGCGCAGCCCGCTCCGCAGGTCCTCGGCCGCCACCTCGTCGCCCCGAGCATCGCCGAGCTCGTCGAGATCATCGACTGGACCCCGTTGTTCACCAGCTGGGAGCTGCGCGGCTCCTATCCCGGCATCCTGTCCGACCCCCGCCAGGGCGAGCAGGCCCGGATCCTGTTCGCCGACGCCACGGCGATGCTCAGCCGGATCGTCGACGAGGGCCTGCTGACGGCGCGCGGGGTCGTCGGACTCTGGCCGGCCCGGCCGTACGGGGACGACATCGAGATCTGCGAGCCCGTTCCCGGCTCCACCACTCCGATCGCCGTCCTGCACACCTTGCGCCAGCAGCGCGAGCGGGCCGGCGCGCTGACCGCACTCGCCGACTTCGTCGCCCCGGCCGGCGACCACGTCGGGGCCTTCGCCGTCGCGATCCACGGCGGGGAGGAGCTCGCCGACCGGTACGAGCAGGCAGGGGACGACTACACCTCGATCCTCGTCAAGGCCCTGGCCGATCGCCTCGCGGAGGCCTTCGCCGAGTGGCTGCACCGCGAGGTCCGCGTCAGGCACTGGGGCTACGCACCCGACGAGGCCCTGCCGGTCACCGAGCTCATCAAGGAGCGGTACACCGGGATCCGTCCCGCGCCGGGCTACCCCGCCCAGCCCGAGCACACCGAGAAGGCGACCCTCGCGCTGCTCCTGGGCACCGAGGACATCGGGATGGCGATGACCGAGTCGTACGCGATGCTCCCGACCTCTGCCGTCTCCGGCCTCTACTTCGGCCACCCTCAGTCGCGCTACTTCGCCCTCGGCCGGATCGCCCGCGACCAGGTCGCCGACTACGCCGAGCGCAAGGGCTGGACCCTGGCTCAGGCCGAGCGGTGGCTGGCACCGAACCTGGGGTACGACCCGGACGAGGGCTGAGGCCACCACAACCGGACCCCGTCACCGGCGCTCGCCCCCTGCCGACGGGCATACGGTGGACGCATGCGCTTCGGACTCTTCATCCCGCAAGGCTGGCGGCTCGACCTCGTCGGCATCGACCCCTCCCAGCAGTGGGCAACCATGAACGGCCTCGCCCAGCACGCCGACGCCGGCGACTGGGAGTCGATCTGGGTCTACGACCACTTCCACACCGTCCCGGAGCCGACAACCGAGGCGACTCACGAGGCCTGGACCCTCATGGCCGCCTTCGCCGCGAGCACCTCGCGCGTGCGCCTCGGCCAGATGTGCACCTGCATGGCCTACCGCAACCCCGCCTACCTGGCGAAGGTGGCGGCCACCGTCGACGCGATCTCCGGCGGGCGCGTCGAGATGGGCATCGGTGCCGGCTGGTACGAGCACGAGTGGCTCGCCTACGGCTACGGCTTCCCGACCGCAGGCAAGAGGATCGCCGCACTCGAGGAGGGCGTGCAGATCATGAAGCAGGCCTGGGAGACGGGCGAGGCGAGCCTGGACGGCGAGTACTACCAGGTCAGCGGCGCACGCGTGTACCCCCAGCCGATCCAGGCGGGCGGCATCCCGTTCTGGATCGCCGGCGGCGGCGAGCGCAAGACCCTGCGGATCGCTGCCCAGTACGCGCAGTACACGAACTTCGACGGCAGCCCCGAGGGCTTCGCGCACAAGTCCTCCGTCCTCGAGGGCCACTGCACGGACCTCGGCCGGGACTTCGGTGCGATCACCCG
>JBBRGX010000031.1:0-22621 GCA_038223605.1 Actinomycetales bacterium
CTCCTCCTGCGCCCAGACGATCTCCTCGAGCAGCGGCAATTCGCGGATCAGGTCGGCGACGGCCTCAACCGGGAACGGGTACAGCTGCTCGAGCCGCGCGACTGCGACGCGAGATTGGCTTGCTCGTTCGTCGTGGCCCACGATGTCGTAGTACATCTTGCCGCTGCAGGCAACAAGCCTGCGGACATCGCTTCCCGCTGCCGAGTCCGGAATGACGGGCCGGAATGACCCGGTCGTGAAGTCCGTCAGCGTCGATGATGCCTGCTTCAGGCGTAGCAACCCCTTCGGCGCCATCACAATCAGCGGCCGGGCCGTCGCATCGAGCGCCTGGCGCCTCAGGAGGTGGAAGAACTGCGCCGAGGTCGTGCAGTTGGCGATGCGAATGTTGTCCTGGGCGCCCTGCTGCAGGAAGCGCTCCAGTCGCGCGCTCGAGTGCTCGGGGCCGTTGCCCTCGTAGCCGTGGGGAAGGAGGAGTGTGAGCCGTGACGTCTGTCCCCACTTCGACCGCCCGGCGACGAGGAACTGATCGATCACGATCTGGCTCAGCTCGTCGGCAGCGCCGGTGAACTCGCTGAGCACGAGCGTGCCGCGGTCGTCGACGCAGGCCGCGGCGAACTCCTTGGCGACCAGGTTCATGCCGTCGCGCAGCGAGGTGACGAGCATGACGTCCGCCGCCAGGTACAGCGCAGCCATCTCCTCCGGCGGGTAGGAGTGGTGCAGGTAGTGGATCGCCGGTGAGCCGATCCGGCCGTGCTCGCCGTTGATCCGGGCGACGAGGATCTCCACGTCCTCGCGCAGCTGCTGGTACGCGCTCACGTTCTCGCGGCTCGGGCTGGCGACCTGGACGAGCGTGACGCCGGGGACCTCGAGGCGACCGTCGTCCAGGAGCTCGCCGAAGGCCTTGATGCGGTGCCGGATCCCCTTGGAGTAGTCGAGCCGGTCCACACCGAGGAGCAGGACGTCGGGGGAGCCGAGGTCGCGCCGGATCTGCGCGGCGCGCTCGCGGATCTCCGGGGTCCTGGCCAGGGCGTCGAACCGGGCGGAGTCGATCGAGATCGGGAAGGCGGCGGCCCGGACGTGCCGCTCCTCGCTGCCGTCGGGGCCGGCCGGGATCGTCAGGGACTGGCCACGTGTCGAGACGTCGGTCCACCGGCGCACGACGCGGATGAAGTTCGCGGCGTCCCCGGCCCGCTGGAAGCCGATCACGTCCGCGCCGAGGAGGCCCTCGACGACCTGCCGTCGCCACGGCAGCTGCGCGAACAGCTCGAGCGGAGGGAAGGGGATGTGGTGGAAGTAGCCGATCCGGATGTCGGGGCGCAGCTTCCTGAGGATCGCGGGGACCAGCTGGAGCTGGTAGTCGTGCACCCAGACGGTCCCGCCGTCCTCGACCTGCTCGGCTGCGGTCCTGGCGAAGCGCTCGTTGACCCGTCGGTAGGCCTCCCACCAGTGCCGGTGGTACTCCGGGGTGCTGATGACGTCGTGGCTCAGCGGCCAGAGGGTGTCGTTGGAGAAGCCCTCGTAGTAGTCAGCGACCTCCGTCTCGGAGAGCGCGACCGGGACCAGGTGGGTGCCGTCGGCGTCGAACGCCTCCGGGGCCTCGCCTGGCGAGCCGGACCAGCCGACCCAGGCGCCGGCCGTCGCCCTCATGACGGGTTCGAGCGCGCTCACCAGCCCGCCGGGCGACCGGCTCCACGAGGTGGACCCGTCCTCCGCGACCACGAGGTCGACAGGGAGGCGGTTGGCGACGACGACGAGCGGATACGGCACGGGGCTCCTTCAGAGGTGGCCCGTCGAGGCTATCGGGTGCTCGCGTGGCGTGCCCGGCGCCTGCGCGCGGCAACCCGGCCTGCGCCCCCGCCGCAGGTACCGTGCCCTCATGGAGCGGATCGGCCTCGCCCCGGGCGCGGAGCTCGGTGGGTACCGCGTCCTGGCACCTCTTGGCCAGGGCGGGATGGGTGCCGTCTACCGGGCGGTCGACGCCGACGGGTTCGGTGTCGCGCTCAAGCTGCTGCACCCGCACCTGGCCGACGGCTCGGCGAGGGAGCGGCTGGCCCGCGAGGTCGCCGCGCTGCAGAAGGTGCGTCACCCGGGGGTCGCACGCGTCCTGGACGCCGAGCTCGACTCCGCCGAGGCGTTCGTCGTGACCGAGCTGGTCGAGGGTTCCGATCTCGCGGCGAGCGTGATGATCGACGGCGCGCTCGGTGCCGGGCGGCTGGTCGAGCTGGCCGACCTCGCCGAGCAGCTCGCCGTCGCCCTCGAGGCCGTCCACGCGGCCGGGGTGCTGCACCGCGACCTCACCCCGGGGAACGTCATGGTGACCGCCGACGGGCCGGTGCTCATCGACTTCGGGATCGCGCAGGTGGTCGAGGATGCGCGGATGACCTCCGCAGGTCAGGTCGCCGGGACGCCGGGCTACCTCAGCCCGGAGCTGCTCGCCGGTGCGGAGCCGGGCCCGCGGGACGACTGGTGGGGCTGGGCCGCCGTCCTCGCGTTCGCCGCGACCGGCCGGCCGCCGTTCGGGGTGCGTCCGCTCGCCGCCGTCATGGCGCGGGTGCGTGGCGGCGAGCCCGACCTCGCCGGGATCGACCAGCGGGTCGCTGCCGCGCTCGCCGGCGCCTTGCAGCTCGACCCCGACCGCCGCACGAGCGCCGGCGCCGTTGTCGCAGCGCTCCGCGGGATCGCGGACGGGACGGTCCCTGACCCCCGTCCCGCCGCACCTGTCGCCTCGGTGGGTTCGGCGCCGGAGCAGGGCGCCGGCGTGCCTGAGCGGACCAGGGTGCTCCCCGTCGAGACGGCGGCCGAGACCGAGGTCGTCGCGCTGCCGAGCGCCGTCCCGGAGCCCTGGCAGCCGCGCTGGGCCGACGACGACTCGCGCCTGCGCACCCCCGTCGACGGCCCGCCGCCCGCCCCGGCGGACTGGGCGCCCGCCCCCGCAGGCTGGGCGCCCGCCCCCGCGGAGCAGGAGGTCCCGGTGGACGACGAGGTCGTCCTCCCCGAGCCGGACCGGCGTAGCGGGACCGTCCTCGCCCTCGGTGTCGCAGCGCTCGTTGCCGGCGCGACGTGGCCCGGGCCGACGCTCCTCGTCGTCGTCACGCTCGCCGTCCTCGTCCGGAGCATCGGGCTGGACGTCGACGCGCACCACGGCCGCCAGATCCGGCGTGGGCCGCGACGGGCCGACGCGTCTCGTGCGCTCGCCGCATGGCCCTGGTACCTGCTGCGCGGTCTTGTCGGGGTGCTTCCCGCTGCACTGGTCGCGGCGAGCGCCATGGTGCTCGTCGGCGGGGTCGGCTGGTGGTTGCTCGCCTCCGGTCGCCTGGTGCTGGTCCAAGCCGGCGCCGGGCAGGCCGACGCCCTCGGACCCAACGCGCCGGTGGTGCGGTCGGCGATGGTCGCCATCGCGGTGCTCGTCGCGCTCCTCACCTTCTGGTTCGGGCCGGCGTCGGCCGCGACCAGGCGCGGTGCGCGCTGGACCCTGGCCGGTGCGGCTCCGGGCATGGGAGGGGCCGTCGTGCTGGTCGTGCTGGCCCTGGCGGCGGCCGCAGTCCTCGGCGCCGGCGTGATCGCCGGACGCGCGATCGAGTGGTGGCCGATGAGCGGACCCCCGTCCCTGTGACTGCGGTGGCTCGTACCCGTACGCTGACGTCATGAGCGCGCGCGAACGCAGCGCAGCACCGTTGTTGCTGCCTGCCTCCGGTGTGCTCGGGGCACTCGGCCTGGTCGCCGCTGCGTTGCTCGTCCTCGGCCAGCGTGGTGCGCTGCTCGTCCACCAGTGCGTCAGCGACGGCGGGGCCGGCTGGCTCGGGCTCCGCCTCGCGCTGCTGCGGCGCGAGGCCGGCTGCCCGGACGGCACTCTCGCCGTCGGGCCGGACACGCGGCAGGCCATCGCGGTCGTGGTCATGGTGGCTGTTCCCGTGCTGCTGGCCCACCTTCTCGCCGCAGCGGCCGGTCTCGGCGTCGCACGCCACGTCGGGCAGGTCGTCCGGATCGCGCTCCGGCTGCTGCGTCGCCCGTTCCGCGCCCGGCCGCTCCCCGTCGCGCTGGTCGTCCGGCTGCTGCGTCGTCCTGCTGCCTCGCCGGCGGTGCGCGCGCCGGGGCCCGTCGACGTGGCCGTACCGCTCCGCAGGGGACCTCCCCTCCAGCTCGCCTGAGAGCCCCGCGCGCCGCCGGGCGCGCCCCTCACCGACCCTTGGAGCCTTCCTGTGCCCACGTCCTCGTCCGACGCCCCCGGTGGCGTTCCCGTCCGATCCACCGATCCACCCCCCGCCCGCTGGGCCACGGCCCAGCCGTGGGTCGCCACCGTGCTCCGGCTCGCCCTGGCGGGCGTCCTCCTCTGGGCAGGGGGTGCGAAGATCGGTGACCTGCCAGCGAGCGTGCGTGCGGTCCGTGCCTTCGAGCTGCTGCCCGAGGCGCTCGCGCGTCCGGTCGGCTACGGCCTGCCCGTCCTGGAGCTCGTGCTCGGCCTGCTGCTGCTCGCCGGCCTGCTCACCCGCTACGCCGCCGTGCTCTCCGCCCTGCTGATGGTCGGCTTCCTCGTCGGCATCATCAGCGCGTGGTCACGGGGCCTGGCGATCGACTGCGGCTGCTTCGGCGGCGGCGGTCCGACCGATCCCGCACGGACGCAGTACCCGCTCGAGGTCGTGCGCGACGCGGCGATCCTCGCCGGAGCGCTCGTCCTGGCCAGGTGGCCACGTTCCCGCTACTCCCTCGACACCTCCCTCGGCCTCGTCGTGCCGAGCGCGCAGGCCTGAACCGGAAGGACTCCCATGTCCACGAACGACCGACCCAGCAAGAACGACCGTCGCGAGGAGGCCCGTGCCGCGGCACAGGCCCTGCGCGAGAAGCAGCGGCGTGACCAGGCCCGTCAGCGCACGATCGCCATCGCGGCCCTCGTCGCGGGGCTCGTCGTCGTCGGCGTGCTCGTCGCGGTGATCCTCAACCAGGGGAAGTCCACGCCGGGCGCCCAGACGACGCCTGCCGTCGCCTCCGCCCGCGGTGGCATCGTGTTCGACGGCGCCGGGCCCGTCACGCCGCCAGCGGACCAGGCGACCAAGGGTGCCGACGGCAAGGCGACAGCGTGGCCGCTGAACTCCGGCGGCAAGGTCGTGGTGAGCACCTACTTCGACTTCTTGTGCCCGTTCTGCGGGCAGTTCGAGACGAAGGTCGGGCCGACGCTCGACGCGCTGGTCACGTCCGGTGACATCCTGCTCGACTCGCACCCGATCTCGATCCTTGATCGCGCATCGGCGGGGACGGCCTACTCGACCCGGTCGGCAGCAGCGGCATGGGAGATCGCCGAGAAGTCGCCCGAGCACTACGCGGCCTTCGTCGAGGCGATGATGGCCAAGCAGCCGGCCGAGAACACCTCGGGGCTGTCGGACACCGAGATCGCGACGATCGCGACGGGTGTCGGCGTGCCGCAGGACGTCGCCGCCGCGCTCGGCGACGGCGCGTACACGTGGTGGGTCGGCCAGGCGACGGACCTCGCATCGAAGGACCTCGGAGCGCTCTCGACCCCGACGGTCTTGATCAACGGCGTGAAGCTCGACCCGAGCACGACGAACTACTTCGACCCCGACACGCTCAAGGCAGCGGTGGCGGCAGCCAAGGGCTGAGCTCGTCACCGGACGGCGATGCCCCGAGGCCCCGGCCCCGGGGCATCGCCGTCTGGCACACTCAGGCGTCGCTGTGCGCGATGCCGCCTTAGCTCAGTGGTAGAGCACCCGCCTTGTAAGCGGACGGTCGTCGGTTCAAATCCGACAGGCGGCTCCCTGGCCCGGTCGATCGACCGCGGCACCGTGTCCCGTAGCCTCGCGTTCTCTCACGATGTGAGACGGCTCGGGCCACTCCGCGCACCCTGCTGTGCCCCTCTGTCCGGGTCTGTCCTGGTATGCGGTGGGCCGGTCGAGTGACTGACGACAAATCGCGTCATGACCCCTCAAGTCGCACGTCTCTTCCGACGAGAAACTCTCGACCGGTCACCCAGCCGATCGAACCCCCTCAGTGGGCGTCGCCTACCCAGCGTCGCCATCTACCCGACAAGAAGGACTCCTCTCATGGCCTCCAAGCGCCGCAAGTCTGCCGCCCTCGCCCTCGCCTTCGTCGGCATCGCGGGCCTCTCCCTCGCCAGCGCGTCGACGCTCGGCATCACCGGCGGCACCCTCCAGGCCGGCACGAAGGACCTGACCGACTGCCAGACGGGCAACGTCACCACCGTCATGTCGACGGGCGCGTACACCGCGGCGCTCGGCTACCAGGCCGGCAACGTCTCCGTGACGGGCATCTCCGCGGCCTGCACCACCAAGAAGATCAACGCCACGCTGATCGACGCCGCCGGCGCCGCCCTCGGCACCCCGGGCTCCGCGTCGACCATCGCCGGCACCTCGGCCGCGATCACGGTTCCGGCCGGCATCTCGGCGAACCTGGTCAAGGGCATCGCCGTCGTCATCTCCGACAACTGAGCTCCCCGCTGAGCTGAAGGTCGGACGTGGACGTCACTGAGGTGCGGTCAGCCGGCGCGGGTCTCCCGCGCCGGCTGCGCCGCAACGCCGGCGACATCGTCTTCCTCCTCGCTGCCCTCGTCCTCGGCTACTTCCTGTGGCCGACCTCGCTCGGCGGCTGCACCACCCTGACGATCGTGTCGGGACGCTCGATGGAGCCGACCTACTACACCGGGGACCTCGTGGTCTCCCGGTGCGGCGACTACGGAGTCGGCGACGTCGTCGTCTACAACCCGCCGAACGTCGGCTCCGCCCGGATCATCCACCGCATCACCGGCGGCGACGCCAAGGACGGCTGGGTCATCCAGGGCGACAACAACAGCTTCCTCGACCCGTGGCGGCCCACGAATGAGCGCATCCTCGGCGAGGCGGTCCTGCACCTGCCCAAGGTCGGGCTGCTCGGCACCGTGCTCGTCAGCCCGATGACCTGGATCTCCCTGTTCCTCATCGCCGCAGCGCTCGTCCTCTGGCCGTCGAAGCCGGAGCCTGCCGCGGTCGCTGCTGCTGCGGCCGGAGAAGGGCCCGACCCCGGCGACGACGATGCGGCGGACCACGACCTCGTGCCGTCCGCCGTGATCTCGCCGGGCCCCGAGGGCGCCGAGCAGGAGTGAGGGCGCGCATGCTCTGCCGATCCGCGGCCGGCTCTGGCGCCTCCGCGGCCCGCACGATGATCGAACCGCCCGAGAGCGGCGCGTCAGCGAGGACGCCCTGACCCTCCCGGTATCCTCGACCCAACCGATCCGCACCTGGAGCCCCCGCATGTTCCGCCTCCGCCCGACTCGGCGCATCGCCGCGCTCGTGCTCGCCCTCGTGGCGATCGCGGGCCTGTCGGCGGCGTCGGCCTCGCAGCTGGGTGTGAACGGCGGGACGCTCCAGTCGGGTGTCGGCCTCGTCGTCGACTGCCAGCCTGTCGGCACGCCGGTGACGATCAGGTTCACCACCAGCTTCGTGACCGCTGCGTTCAGCACCTCCGGCGTCACCGTCTCCTCGATCAACGCTGCCTGCGGCGGGCTCGCGTACCGGCTCCAGGTCCTCAGCACGACGGGCGCCGTGATCGACATCGGCTCCGGCACCGCGACAGACGTCGGCGGCACCGTGCCTGCCGGCGGTGGATCGTTCACGAGCCCGTTCACGCTGCCGATCCCTACGGCGAACATCGGGAGCATCGCGCTGGTCTTCAGCGGCTGATCGACGACGGTCCACAAGGACGGAGGAACGGGTGCGGCGCCGCCTGCTTGCCATCAGTGTCCTGCTGCTCGCTGCGGCAGGGCTCGGGCTGGCGAGCGCCTCGAACCTGAGCGTCGGCTCGCCAAAGCTGGGCATCGAGGCCGCGTCGAACCCGTGCCCGGGGGTCGTGGTGGCGACGCCGGCCACCCTGAGCGGATCGAGATACCGCGGGATCGCGTTCACGCTGCCCTCCGGCTGCGGCAGCCGCACGGTCCAGGCGGCCATCAAGAACGGCAGCACCTGGCGGACCGGCTCCGCGACCTTCGCGTCGTCCGGGATCGTGACGCTGAACAACACCTACACGGCCCTGACGACGATGAATGTCGTCGCG
This sequence comes from Actinomycetales bacterium, assembly GCA_038223605.1. Lineage (GTDB taxonomy): Bacteria > Actinomycetota > Actinomycetes > Actinomycetales > Cellulomonadaceae > Actinotalea. The sequence goes on from JBBRGX010000031.1 coordinate 8,056, forward strand.
ACGGTCGACGGCTGGGACCTCCCGGTGACCTGGTCCTACGCGCCGGTGACCTGCGCCGTCCCGACGGGTGTGGCGACCTGTGACGCCGGTGTCACGATCTTCACCGGGAACAAGCCGGGCGGCGGATTCTTCACCTACTACGACGTCGTCGTCACCACGACCTCCACGACGCCGGTGCCGTGGCGGGTCACGATCCTCATGAGCTACCCGGACTACCCGGGCATCCCCACGTACCTCGGCAACTCGACGCTCGACGCCTTCAACGACGGACAGACCGCGTGGAGCGGGACGGGGAGCATCAACGACGTCGACCGGGTCTCGGCGTGCGCCGACTCTCCGGTGCTCGTGGTGGCAGGGCGGCCGAGCGGGCCGACGACCAACCGGTTCGAGAACGTCGTGGCCGGCCGGCAGCGCAACTTCTCGCTCGTGCTCAACTACAACTCCGGCCCGTACACGGACGTCCTCTCGCCGGGCTGCACACCCTGACGACGGGGCCGTCGCTCTCCCGGCGGCTCAGTCCGGCTGCACCGTGATGAGCTCGGCGTACTTCGGCTCCCGCTCGTCCCCCGAGGAGCGGCGGTGCAGCCGGCGGGTCGCCCACGGGTAGGCGTGGTCGCGGAACCAGTCGACGTCGCCCCGGACCCGCTCGGCGAGCGGGGGAGTGGGCAGCGCCACCATGGGGTCGTCCCAGGCGGGGTCGTCCGGCTCCAGGCCCAGGGCGACGAGCGCCGCCTCGGCGACGCGACGGTGGCCCTCGGTGGTCAGGTGGATCCGGTCGGGTGACCACATCCGCCAGTCCTGCAGCGACCGCATCCCCCAGATGTCGAGCACGGACGCCCCGTGGCGCCGCGCGATCGTCCACAGGTGCGCGTTCAGCACGGCGGTCCTGCCCCGTGTCCGGCGGATGACGGGGCTGTCCTTGGTGTCGATCCCGGTGCTGAGCAGGACGTCAGCGCCGGCCGCGCGGAGCCGGGCCACCGACTGCTCGATGGCGGCGGCAAGGGCGTCCGGGTCGGCGGCCGGTCGGAGCAGGTCGTTCCCGCCGCCGATCACGCTCACCAGGTCGGGACCGAGCGCGAGGGCCGCCGGCACCTGGTCCCCGAGGATCGATCCCAGGAGCCGGCCGCGGATCGCCAGGTTCGCGTACTGGACCGGCTCCCCGCCCGAGCGTCGCGCCAGGCCCTCGGCGAGGAGGTCGGCCCAGCCTCGGCAGACGAGCGTCGGGTCGAGGAATCCGGTCTTCGCCGGAGGTTCCAGGTCGGGGACGTCCCACAGCCCTTCGGTGAAGGAGTCGCCCACGGCGACGTAGCGGCGCCACGGGGCGGGCGACGTTGTGGCATTCGGGTGGCGCGGACGGGTGATTCTCATCGGTGAACTCCCCTCCAATGCCCATGAGCCGGTCAATCCGGGCACCGCATGTCGCGGTAGGTCCTGGACGGCCGCAGGCTCCCGAGTCATCCTGGTCAAGTCAGCGAACAAGGGCAAACCCGCCGCGAGGTGGGGACGCAAAACCACGGGACCCTCGGGGTCAGCCGGGTCACCGAACGACAGGCGGTCATGATGAGGATCCACCCTCGGTCCGACACCGCACCACCTCGGTCCCCGCGTCCCCGTACACATCCGTCGATGTGTTTCTCCCGGTCCGGTCCCCTCACGCAGCCGCGGGAGCGTCCGATCATCTGACGTGAGCTAGGAGCAGGACACCGATGGGCAGGATGCCCGTCGAAGCACCACGCGCAGCGACCCAGGAGGGGTACAGGTGAATCACGCAGCAGCACGTCGAGTGGCATCTGTCGCTCTCCTCGCCCTCGCCCTTCTCGGGATACGTGCGGCGGGCGCCCTGGGCGCCGACTCGCTGACCGGGTCCGTCCTCGTCGGCGGCCTCGCCACCGATGCCTGCTCCACCTCGCCGGTCGCGATCGACTACGACACGGCATATGACTTCGCTCTGCAGGGCTATGGGGTGAGCGCCGCCCGGCTGTCGGGGCTGGACGAGCGCTGCCACGGGTACGACGTCGTCGTCACCCTCAACGGACCCGGGGGGGTCCCGTTGGCCACGATGTCCGGGCAGGTCGAAGCGACGCAGATCCGCGTCGCAGTACCGGCGGCGACGCCGGTGTCCGCTGAGCAGCTCACGGGTGTGAGCGTCGTGCTCAGCAGGGCGGCAGGGGCCTAGCTCCTGGAGGATGACAGGGTGCCGCCCCGCCGGGGGGTGGGGCGGCCCCGGTCACCAGCACCACCGCACCGCGCTCGACCCCTGCTCCTCGAGGAGGGCGTCCACGCGGGAGAACGGCCGCGAGCCGAAGAAGCCGCGGGCAGCGGAGAGCGGGCTCGGGTGCACGCCCCGCACGGTCGCGACGTGCTCGAGAAGCGGCTCGAGCTCCTGGGCCTGCCGGCCCCAGAGCACGGCGACGAGCGGACCGCCGCGCTCGGCGAGCGCGCGCACCGCGCAGCTCGTCACCTCCTGCCAGCCGAGCCGAGCGTGCGAGCCCGGAGCACCGACGCCGACGGTGAGCACCCGGTTGAGCAGAAGGACGCCCTGGTCCGCCCAGCTCGTGAGGTCGCCGTCGGGGCTCGGCTCGCAGCCCAGGTCGTCGACGAGCTCACGACGGATGTTCGCCAGGGACCGTGGCAACGGCCGGACACCAGGAGCGACGGAGAAGGCGAGACCGACCGCGTGCCCCGGTGTGGGGTACGGGTCCTGGCCGACGACGAGGACCTTGACCTCGGACATCGGACGCGCGAAGGCGCGCAGGATGTCCGGCGACGCCGGGAGGTAGGGCCGACCGGCAGCGACCTCCGCGCGCAGGGCGTCACCGATGCGGTGGAGCGTCGGCTCGACCGGCGCGAGCGCGGCTGCCCAGTCGGCGTCGACGAGCTCGTGCAGGGGCCGGCGCGTCACGGCGTCAGGCTAGTCCCGGGCACGATGCCGGGGCATGGACGGGGAATGACACCCCTGTCATTCGGGCAGTAGAGTGCTCCCAGTCGTCCGGCCGGGAGGTCAGCATGGAAGCCATCGCGCACGCGGTGCACGTGGAGCAGGCGAGCACCGGTGAGCTCAGCGAGCGGGACCGTGCGGTCCTCGACTTCGAGCGCCAGTGGTGGAAGTACGCCGGCGCCAAGGAGCAGGCGGTCCGCGACCTCTTCGACATGTCGGCCACGCGGTACTACCAGGTGCTCAACGCGCTGATCGACTCCCCGGCCGCCCTCGTCCACGACCCGATGCTGGTCAAGCGGCTGCGCCGGATGCGCAGCACCCGCCAGCGCGCGCGTACCGCTCGCCGCCTCGGCGTCGACGCCTGAGCGCGCTCGTCAGGGTGTCCGTCACCGATCCACGGCTCGAGCCGATACCCTGACCGCCGTGAGAGCGGCCGACTACCCCTACCCCCCGGACGAGTTCGATGCTGCCGCGGCGGGTGGCCCCCAAGGAGTCCATCGCCGACCCCGGTCGGGATGGAGCAAGACCTGGCCCTTCCTCGTCGTGCTCGTCGTCCTTCCGGCACTCGCCTACGCAGCGGTGACGGTCGCCTCGGGCGGCAACCCGCTCGGTCGCGGGGCGACCCCCAGCTCAAGCGCCGCTGCGGTCGAACCGTCGGCCGACCCCTCGACCCCTGCCGAGCCGACGGCGGGGGAGACCTCGGCCGCACCCGTCCCGACCGCGCCGGCAACCGACCTCAGCCGCGCCGTCGAGGTGCAGAACGCCACGAAGACCAGCGGCCTCGCCTCGAGGGTGAAGTCCGTCCTCGCCGCTGCCGGCTTCACGACGATCACCACGGGCAACTTCGCCGGGACCGCTCCTGGCGCATCGGTGGTGTACTACCCGACGGCCGCGGACGCCGGCACGGCCGCAGCCGTCGCCGCGTCCCTGAAGATCGCCACGGTCACCGAGTCCGCGACGGTCTTCCCCGGCGGGGTCCTCGTCGTGCTCGCAGCCGACTACAAGCCCTGAGCCCTCGCGCGCCGGCCGCCGTACCGCGGTGATCGGCTGACCGTCGCCGCTTGCACTCGCGTGGGTCGAGTGCCAATAATGCCTTAGCACTCTCGACCCGAGAGTGACAGAACAACCTGGTCCGGTGAGGGTCGGGGCGTCGCGGGACATGACCGCGAGCCGCCTCGGTCCGTCCGTCGCGGGCGCTGCGACCAGCCCACCGTCACCAACGGAGGAATCTCCCGAATGGCCAAGATCATTGCCTTCGACGAGGAGGCCCGCCGCGGTATGGAGCGGGGCATGAATGCCCTCGCAGACGCCGTCAAGGTCACCCTCGGTCCCAAGGGCCGCAACGTCGTGCTCGAGAAGAAGTGGGGCGCCCCCACGATCACCAACGACGGCGTCTCCATCGCCAAGGAGATCGAGCTCGAGGACCCCCTCGAGAAGATCGGTGCCGAGCTCGTCAAGGAGGTCGCCAAGAAGACGGACGACGTCGCAGGCGACGGCACCACCACGGCCACCGTGCTCGCCCAGGCGCTCGTGCGCGAGGGCCTGCGCAACGTCGCGGCCGGCGCCAACCCGATCGCGCTCAAGCGTGGCATCGAGGCGGCCGTCGCGGCCGTCACCACCCAGCTCCTCGCTGCCGCCAAGGAGGTGGAGACCAAGGAGCAGATCGCTGCCACCGCGGGGATCTCTGCCGGTGACCCCGCCATCGGCGAGCTCATCGCCGAGGCGATGGACAAGGTCGGCAAGGAAGGCGTCATCACCGTCGAGGAGTCCAGCGCGCTGGGCCTCGAGCTGGAGCTGACCGAGGGCATGCGCTTCGACAAGGGCTACCTGTCGGCGTACTTCGTCACCGACGCCGAGCGCCAGGAGGCCGTCCTCGAGGACGCCTACGTGCTCCTGGTCGAGTCGAAGATCACCAACGTCAAGGACCTTCTGCCGCTGCTGGAGAAGGTCATCCAGTCCGGCAAGCCGCTGGCGATCATCGCAGAGGACATCGAGGGTGAGGCCCTGGCCACGCTCGTCGTGAACAAGATCCGCGGCACGTTCAAGTCCGTCGCCGTCAAGGCTCCGGGCTTCGGCGACCGTCGCAAGGCGATGCTCCAGGACATGGCGATCCTCACCGGTGGCCAGGTCATCTCCGAGACCGTCGGTCTCAAGCTGGAGAACGCCGGGCTCGAGCTGCTCGGCCAGGCGCGCAAGATCGTCGTCACCAAGGACGAGACGACCGTCGTCGAGGGCCTCGGCGACGCCGAGCTCATCGCCGGCCGCGTCTCGCAGATCCGTGCCGAGATCGAGAACTCGGACTCGGACTACGACCGCGAGAAGCTGCAGGAGCGCCTCGCCAAGCTCGCCGGCGGCGTCGCCGTCATCAAGGCGGGTGCGGCAACCGAGGTCGAGCTGAAGGAGCGCAAGCACCGCATCGAGGATGCCGTGCGCAACGCCAAGGCAGCCGTCGAAGAGGGCATCGTCGCCGGTGGTGGCGTCGCTCTCATCCAGGCGGGCAAGCTCGCGTTCGAGATGCCGGAGATCACGTCGCTCGAGGGCGACGAGGCGACCGGTGCGCGGATCGTCATGCTGGCCATCGACGCACCGCTCAAGCAGATCGCGATCAACGCCGGCCTCGAGGGCGGCGTCGTCGCCGAGCGCGTGCGCAACCTCCCGTCGGGTCACGGCCTCAACGCCGCGACCGGGGTCTACGAGGACCTGCTGGCCGCGGGGGTCAACGACCCGGTCAAGGTGACGCGCTCTGCGCTGCAGAACGCGGCATCGATCGCGGCGCTGTTCCTCACCACGGAGGCCGTGGTCGCTGACAAGCCGGAGCGCCACTCGGCGCCGTCCGGTGGCGACGGCGGCATGGGCGGCATGGACTTCTGAGCCCCCTGCTCCACGAAGAACGGCGGGTGTCCCTTCGGGGGCGCCCGCCGTTCTGCTGTCCCCAGCGTGGCTCCAGGGCCCTGTGCGGGGGTGCGGTGCTCAGTGCCGGTCGCGTGCGGGGACCCGCAAGCCCGACGCCCGCAGCCGACGGACCAGCTCGCGCGTGCCCACCAGCTCGGCGCCGAGAGCGAGGAGGCCGTCGTAGCGCTCGGCCGGGACGTCGTAGTGGTCCAGGTCGAACCCGCGCTCGGGTATCCCGGCCGCCGCCGCGAAGGCGTGGAGCTCGTCGAGCGAGGTGTCGCTGACCAGGTGTCCCCAGACCCGGCCGTGGCGGGGCCACAGCGGAGGGTCGACGAGCACGGTCATCCGGCGATCCTCGCACCGGGTGGTGCGCGGCGCCGCCGGCGACCATGGGAGCCGCCTGAGCGGTCAGTGTTGGAAGAGCCGCGCCGCCTGCTGCTCGGCAGCCTCGTACTGCTGCGCGGCTGCCGACAGCGCCTGGGTGATGCGGTCCAGGCTCGCCTCGACCTGACGTTGGGTGACCGACCAGTCGGCCAGGACCCCGCCGAACGCCTGGGCCGCCCCGCCCCGCCATGACTCCTGCAGCTGGGTCAGGTGCCGCATCAGTGCCGCCACCTCGGTGCGGATCGCCGCCACCGACGTTCCGGCCGCCGTCCCCGCCTGCGCCACCTGGGCGCTGTCCACCTCGTACCTCATGTCTCCTCCTCCGGGTCGCGCCGACCGTAGGACGGCGGCCGGGCGGGCCACGGTCGCGGCTGGTGCGGCGGTGGAGACGGCGGTGGAGGTGGCGCTGTGGAGGACCTGCTCAGCCGCGCCGGGCGAACCGGGCGAACCTCGCCGCGCCGGAAGGGCGGCCACCAGGCGGATCCGTCGCCTCGCCCGACCCTGCTGCCGGAGCCACGGCGGTCTCGGCGACCGGTGCGAGGTCCACCGTCGTCTGCGCGGCTGCTCTCGCCTCGATCGCGGCGAGCTCCTTCTCCAGGCGGTGCAGCTCGGCGCCCAGGTTCTGCCGGGCCGGCTCCTCCCATGCGGCGCCGAGCGGGCTGGCGAAGAGGGTCGGCCGGAGCTCGAGCTTGCGCAGGATCGCGATCCGCGCGCGGACGAAGGCCTCGACCGGCAGGTGCGCGTACTCCGCGCGGATCTCCGCCAGGTAGGTCTTGTAGCGCTGAGGGTCACCGGCCAGCATCGCGAGGTCGGCGTCGCAGAGGACGGCGCAGTCGAAGTCGTCCGGCCGCGGCTGGTGCCGGGTCAGCGCCGTGACCAGGGTCGCGACCCTGTCCGCCGAGGCCGTCGGCACGCCGAGCGCCGTCAGCTCCTGACGGGCGAGGGCAGCACTGGCCTGCTCGTCCTCCCCGCCGCGGTTGGCGTAGGAGGCCTTCTCGGCCGAGCTGAAGATCGCACCGTGGTACCAGGCCGCGAGCCGCACCAGATCGGGCTCGTGCGTCTCGGCGGCGAGCTCGTCGACGCGGGCGAGCACGTCGGCGAGGTGCCGGAGGTTGTGGAAGTGGCGGTCCGGGTGGGACCACCGCTCCAGGAGGCCCATCCCCGTCTCGCGGATCGTCTCCGGCTCAGCCGTTGCCCCTGCTCCCGCGACCGACCGCTGCCATGCAGCGATCAGCCATTGCGGCGCATCCTGAGCGCCCATCGTCCAGCCTCATCCCGTCGGTGACAACGGTTGAACACTGTAGCCCGAGGCAGCCGTGATCGGCTCATCCGCGCTCGGGTCCCGATCGGGTGAATCGCCTCAGCCGGCCGGCGCCTCGTCCTCGGGCGGTTCCTCGGGCAGTGTCGACCCCTCCTCGCCGGATGCCGGCTCGGGCTCGGCATCGGCGGCCGGGAAGCTGACCCGGATCGTCGCGCCGCCGCCTGGCGTCGTCTGGAGTGCGACCGTTCCCCGGTGCGCCTCGACGATCGCTGCGACGATGGACATCCCCAGTCCGGCCCCGCCGGAGGCACGCCCGCGGGCGGGGTCGACGCGGTAGAAGCGCTCGAACACGCGGGGAGCGTGCTCGGGGGAGATCCCCTGGCCGTGGTCCCGCACCTCCAGGACGGCCCGGTCAGCGACCCGCCCGACGGCGAGCTCGACCGGGCTGCCGGCAGGGGTGTGCTGCACGACGTTGCCCACCAGGTTCGCGACGACCTGGCGAAGCCGGGCCTCGTCGCCGACCGTCAGGGCGCCCGCCGTCGTGGTGGCCGGTGCGACGGGGACGATCCGGACCGCCCGCCCGGCGTCGAGGGCACGGAGGTCGGCGAGGGCGTCCGCCGCCAGGACGAGGAGGTCGACCGGCTCGCTGCGCTGCGGGCGGCCCTCGTCCAGCCGGGCGAGGTGGAGCAGGTCCTCGACGAGTGAGCCCATCCGGGTGGCCGAGTCCTCGATCCGCCGCAGCGTGCCGCTCACGTCATCCGGCCCGGTCAGGGCACCCATCCGGTACAGCTCGCCGTAGCCACGGATCGTGGCGAGCGGGGTCCTCAGCTCGTGGCTCGCGTCCGCGACGAAACGCCGCATCCGCTCCTCCGATGCGGTCCTGACGTCGAAGGCGTGCTCGATCTGGGTGAGCATCGTGTTGAGGGAGGCCGAGAGGCGACCGACCTCCGTGTTCGGCGGAGCGTCGGGGACGCGTCGGCTGAGGTCGCCGTCGGCGATCGCGCCGGCTGTCTCCTCGATGGCGCGCAGCGGACGGAGCGAGCGCCGTACCCCCCAGGTGCCGGCCACGGCGCCGAGCGCCCCGACACCGAGGCCGATCGCGAGCAGGACGATCTGCATGCGACGCAGGGTGGTCTCGGCACCGATCATCGGCAGGGCGACCACGGCCGTGCCCACGACGCTCGCCGTCCTGCGGTCGCTCAGGGGCAGCGCGAGCACGCGCCAGTGCGTCTGGCCGGCAACGTCGTCAACCGTGAAGGGAGCATCGGCGAGCGCCGCGACGTCCGCGAGGGTCAGCACGGGGATGGTGGGTGCCTTGGCAGCGCTCGGGGTGGCGGTGTAGCGACGGACGACGGCCCCGTCGGCGTCCAGGATGATGGCCTGGTAGTCGCTGGGCAGCACGGAGTCGGCGTCCCCGTCGTTCGGCAGGCTGGTCCGCACGAGCGCCTGGTTGACCACCGCGACGCCGGCGCCGCTCAGCTGGGCATCGAGCTGCTCGACGAGTGATCGCTCGAGCAGGACGTGCGCCGTGATGCCCGTGAGCCCGAGGCCGACGAGCAGCAGCACGCCGAAGACCGCGGTGAGCTGGGTGCGCAGCGGGAGGCGGTTCCAGAACCTCATCGCGGCGGGGTGCGCAGCACGTACCCGACGCCGCGCTTGGTGTGCAGCAGCGGGACCACGTCCTCGACGCCGTCGGGTCGGTCGACCTTCCTGCGCAGGTAGGAGATGTAGGACTCGACGATGCTTCCGTCGCCGCCCCAGTCGTACTCCCAGACGTGGTCGAGGATCTGCGCCTTGGACAGCACGCGACCGGCGTTGAGCATGAGGTAGCGCAGCAGGGCGAACTCGGTGGGGGAGAGCTCGATCGGCCGGCCGTCCCGGTGGACCTCGTGCGAGTCCTCGTCGAGCTCGAGGTCGGCGTAGCGCAGGACGGAGTCGGAGTCCTCGCCGCCGCCGGTGCGCCGCAGGATCGCCCTGATCCGGGCGACGACCTCCTCCAGGCTGAACGGCTTGGTGACGTAGTCGTCGCCGCCGACGGTCAGCCCGGTCACCTTGTCGCTGGTGTCGTCCCGCGCGGTGAGGAAGAGGACGGGGGCGCGCTGGCCGCGTTCGCGCATCGTGCGGGTCACGGTGAACCCGTCGATGTCGGGGAGCATCACGTCGAGCACGACGAGATCGGGGCTGACCTCGGCGACGAGCGCGAGCGCCGACCTGCCGTCCGCCGCGCCGTGCACCTCGAAGCCGGCGAAGCGGAGCGAGGTCGTCAGCAGCTCGCGGATGTTGGGCTCGTCGTCGACGACGACAAGACGCGCCTCAGGGGCGCTGGAACGCTCGGCCATCTGCCCAGTCTGCGACATGAACCTGGGAGATGGCTGAGAGATAGCCGGACGGCCGGAGCCTGGGTGGCTCCGGCCGTCCGGTCGGTCGTGGGGGCGCTGCGCCCCCGGCTCAGCTCCCCGAGCCCAGCTGGGGCGTGGAGGTGCCCTCGATGACCTTCGGCGCCCCGCCCTTGAGCGCGGCGAGTCGTGCCTCGATCTCCAGGCTCTGTCCTGAGTCCTCGAGCTCCTCGAACTGGGCGTCCAGCGAGGACGAGGAGATCTCGGCCTGGCCGGCGACGCGGGCCTCCTCGCGGCGGACCTTGTCCTCGAAGCGGGCGACCTCGGTGGTCGGGTCGAGCATGTTGATCGAGCCGATCGCCTCGTGCACCTGCGCCTGGGCGGAGGCGGACTTGGCACGCGCGACGAGCTCGTCGCGCTTGGAGCGCAGCTGGCCGAGCTTGTCCTGCATCATCACCAGACCGGACTTCAGCCTGGCGACGACCTCCGTCTGGGAAGCGATCATGGGCTCGGCAGAGGTGGCCTCGCTCTCGAACTGGAGCTGCTTGCCGAGGGCGATCTTGGCGAGGTTGTCGAAGCGGTCGGCGTCGACGGCGGTCCCCGCGACGCGCAGCTGGTCGGCCTTGGCCGAGGCTGCTGCCGCCTTGGCTCCCCACTCGCCGACGGCCCGCACGTCCTCCGCGTGGTCGGACTCGGCGAGCCGAAGGTTGCCGATCGTGACCGCGACGGCGTCCTGCGCCTCGGCGATCGAGTTCGTGTAGTCGCGGATCATCTGGTCGAGCATCTTCTCGGGGTCCTCGGCGCGGTCCAGGATCGAGTTGATGTTCGCCTTGGTCATCTGGGCGATACGCCCGAGGATCGTCTGCTTCTCGGCCATCTGTCTGCCTTCCCTGTGCTGGTTGCATTCCGGAGCTCGTGCTGATCGTGCGACGCCCGACGACGCGGGGTCCGTTCGCCTGTGGTCAGAAGCGGCCACCCCCGCCACGGCGCCCGCGCGTCCCGCCGCCGCCGAAGGACCCGCTCGACCGGCCGCCGCCCCCGCCGCCGAATCCGCCGCCGCCGCGGGAGCCGCCGCGCAGGAGCGAGTCGAGCAGGATCCCGCCGAGCACGAGGGTGTTCGTGCTGACCCCGCCACCCCCGGAGCCGCCCTGGCCGAACGGCCCGCCGCTGCTGGACTGGAAGTGCGAGACGTCGGCCTCGGCGAGCTGTTGGGCCGAGGTGGCCATCTCCAGCGCGCGCTGGGCCGTCGTCAGGGCCGTCGCGACGTCGGTGGCCCCGGCCCGCTCCGCCTCCTGGGCGAGGCGGGCGGCCTCGGCGAGCCTGGTCCTCGCCTCGGCGCCCACCGCACCACGCCTCGTCTCGATGAAGTCCGAGACCGCGCGGATCTGCGAGGTCAGCTGGCCGAGCGCCGCGGCGAGCTGAGTGCGGCCGCGCTCCTGGCGATCGGCCTGCTCCCTGGCCGGGCCGAGGGCTGCGTCCAGCGCCGCCTCGGTGCTCGTGAGCCGGGCGACGACGGCGAGCGGGTCCCCGTTCGTGCGGTCCGCTGCGGCCGCCGTGAGCGCCGTGCGGGCTGCGGCTGCAGCAGCACCGACGGCGGGGTCATCGGGGGCCAGGCGGGTGGCGTCAGCGACGTCGCCGGTCAGGGACGCGATCCCCGCGTCGATCCGGGCCCCGGCCGCCGAGAGGTCGGCTCTGGCATGGTCGACCGCGTCCAGGAGCCGGACGGCCTGCTCGACGGCATCCTCGGCCGCCCGCACCAGGGCGACGGCCGCCGCTCGGTCGGTGCCGACGACGCCGAGTCCCTCGTCGACAGAGGTCCTGGCCGCCTCGAGGAGGTTCGTCGCCTGGTCGACGTTCCCCGAGACGGAGGCGAGTGCCGCCGGGGCGTACGTCGTGGCGAGCGAGGTGAGGGTCGCCCGCCCGCCGGCCAGACGGGAGGTCACTTCGTCTGCGCGACGGCGGGTCTCCGCGAGGACCTCCGGCGCGCGGGCCTGGAGGTCGCGCAGCCGGTCGAACTCCTCGGCCTGGGCATCCAGGGCCGCGTCCGCCTGACCGCACAGGGTGAGGATCTGCTGCATCATCGCCCGGGCCTGCTGCTCGGTCTCCGGCTGGGCGTCGTCCAGCTGCTGGCGCAGGGCGAACGCCTGAGTGAGGCCGGTCTTCGCCTCCGCGATGACCTGGGTGAACGCGCGGGTCGCCTCCAGGCCGAACTGCGCCTGGGCGAACCCGAGCTCCTGGTCGGAGGTCTTGACCGCGTCGTCGAGCGCGACCAGGGCTGCGCTCGCCCGGCGACCGAGCTCTGCGGTCGGCAGGGCCTCGGGGTCACGACCAGGTCGACCGGGACCCACGGCCGCACGCCGCGAGCGGCGCGAGACGACGACGACCACCACGACGAGGCCGAGGACGAGCAGGCCGATCAGCAGCCCGCCCACCGGGAAGCGGGACGACGAGGCGCCCGTCGGGCCGGAGCCCGCTCCGCCACCCGCGGCGTCCTGGTAGCCCCGGGCTGCGGCGATGGCCGCGCCGGCCCAGTCGCTCGCCGAGAGCCGGGGCTCCACCTCGTCGGCCGCCACGGCGGCGAGCTGGGCGTCGCTGAGCCCGATGGCGTCGTCGACGCTGATGCCGTAGCTGCGGTCGTCGACCGCGACGGCCAGCAGGATGTCGTCCACGCCCATCCCGGAGGCCGTCGCGCTCGCGTCCGCCCATTCCGGCCCCGACCGGCCGTCGAACGAGGAGACGAGCACGACCCAGAGCTGGTACCTCGTCGCGGAGGAGAGGGAGTCGAGCGCGGTCGTGACCTCGGCCGTGCGCGAGCCGAGCAGCCCTGCGGCGTCGGTGATCTCGGTCCTCACGTTCACCGGCGGCTCCGCTGCGGCCGGCCCGGCGAGCGCGAGGCCGCCGGCACTCGCGAGGGCGACGGAGAGGGCGAGGACCCGGAGTGCGCGCCGGCGAGCGGCAGCGATGTGGCTCACGTGCCGATCCTTGACCACCCGGCGGCCCGCGGCAAACGCCAGGGGACAGGCCGGTCCGCACCTACACTCTCCCGGTGATCCTCACCGTCCTCGAGCACGGGCCGTCGGTCCCTGCCGACCGCTTCGTCCCCTGGCTCACCGAGCTGCCCGCCGATCCCGGCCAGGTCACGATCGGGCTGCGGGTGGTGCGGCTGTGGTCCGGTGACCCCGTCCCCTCCCTCGCCGACTGCGGCGACGGGCTGCTCGTCCTCGGCGGGCAGCAGGACGCCTACGACGACGACGGCTCGCCCTGGCTGCCCGCGACGCGCGCGCTCCTCGCCGAGGCTGCCACCGGGGGACTGCCCACCCTCGGCATCTGCCTCGGCGCCCAGCTGCTCGCCGTCGCCACGGGCGGGCGGGTCCAGGTGGCAGCGCCCCCTGGTCGGGAGGCCGGGGTCGTGGAGATCCGCCCGCGCCCGGCCGCGGCGGCCGATGCCCTGCTCGGCGCCCTGGCGGTCGGCGTCCCGGCCGACCACCCGGGTGCCGCCGGGGTGATCGCGTGGATGCCGTCCATGCACGCTGACGCGGTCGTCGAGCTGCCGAGCGGAGCAGTCTGGCTCGCGTCCTCCGCTCTCTACCCGTTCCAGGCCTTCCGCATCGGGTCGGCCTGGGGCGTGCAGTTCCACCCGGAGGTGGGCCTCGAGACGTTCACCGCATGGGCGCAGCTGCACCCGGAGGTCGACACCGGCGCGGTCGTCGCCGAGTACAGGGCCCACGACGCGGAGATCGCGGCCGGTGGCCGTGCCATCGCCCACGCCTTCGCAGCGCTGGTCCGCGCCGGAACGCTGCCCCCCGCCCGGGCCTGAGCGAGCAGCCTCAGGCGGCCGGCCCGGACGCCGGGTCCTTCTCCAGGTCCTCGGCGTCGATGATCCGGTAGGCGTAGCCCTGCTCGGCGAGGAAGCGCTGGCGGTGTGCCGCGAAGTCCTGGTCGACGGTGTCCCGGGCCACCACGGCGTAGAAGTGTGCCGTCCGGCCGTCCGCCTTGGGTCGCATGATCCGGCCCAGACGCTGGGCCTCCTCCTGACGCGAGCCGAACGATCCGGAGACCTGGATGGCGACGGCGGCCTCCGGCAGGTCGACGGAGAAGTTCGCGACCTTGCTCACCACGAGCCGGGTCACCTCCCCGGAGCGGAACGCGTCGAACAGGCGCTGGCGCTCCCGGACGGTCGTCTGCCCGGTGATGAGCGGGGCGTCGAGGTGGTCGGCGAGCAATTCGAGCTGGTCGAGGTACTGGCCGATGACGAGGACCTGGTCGTCCGGGTGCCGTGCGACCAGCTGTTCCACGACGGCGTTCTTGCCGATGGCTGCGGCGGCGAGCCGGTAGCGCTCCTCCGGCTCGGCCGTGGCGTAGGCCATCCGGTCCCGGTCGGGCAGGGTCAGCCGCACCTCGACGCAGTCCGCCGGGGCGATGTACCCCTGGGCCTCGATCTCCTTCCACGGCGCATCGAACCGCTTGGGGCCGATGAGCGAGAAGACCTCGTCCTCGCGGCCGTCCTCGCGGACGAGCGTTGCCGTGAGGCCGAGTCGACGGCGTGCCTGGAGGTTGGCCGTCATGCGGAAGATCGGAGCGGGAAGCAGGTGGACCTCGTCGTAGAGCACCAGGCCCCAGTCGCGGGCGTCGAGCAGCTCGAGGTGCGTGTACACGCCCTTCCGTCTGGTGGTGAGCACCTGGTAGGTGGCGATCGTCACGGGGCGGACCTCCTTGCGGGCCCCTGAGTACTCGCCGATCTCGTCATCGGTCAAC